>NZ_JADPJR010000008.1:0-92132 GCF_023073535.1 Bradyrhizobium sp. 179
GGCCGGTCCGTCGATAGGATGATCGAGCAACATCGTCGTCTCCAGGTTGAATGGATGCAACCTCAGTCTGGCCTCAGACTTGGTCGCTATCCACCCCCAGGGAATCTTCGCTTCGCTCGCAATGACGAAATCAAGACCGTTACCCGCACGACGCTTCGCCTACGGCTCTCACCGGTGCCCGAAGATCGCACTTCCCACGCGGACATGGGTGGCGCCGAGCATGATCGCGGTCACAAAATCCGCGCTCATGCCCATCGACAGGTTCTTCAGGCCATTGCGCGCCGCGATCTTGGCGGTGAGAGCAAAGTGCGCCGCCGGCGGTTCGTCGATCGGCGGGATGCACATCAGGCCGGAAATCGTCAGCCCATAGGTGTCGCGGCAGCTCGCCAGGAAGGCATCGGCCTCGCCGGGCGCGACGCCGGCCTTCTGCGGCTCCTCGCCGGTGTTGATCTGGACGAACAGCTGCGGGTGCTTGTTCTGGGATTCGATTTCCTTGGCTAACGCTTGGCAAATGCTCGGACGGTCGACCGAATGGATGGCATCGAACAGCGCGACCGCCTCCTTCGCCTTGTTGGATTGCAGCGGCCCGATCAAATGCAGCGCGACGTCCGAGTAGACAGACATTAACGCGGGCCACTTGCCTTTGGCCTCCTGGACCCGATTCTCGCCGAATACGCGCTGTCCGGCGTCGATCACCGGGGTAATCATATCCGCGGCGAAAGTCTTGGACACGGCGATCAGCGTCACGGAGGCGCGATCGCGCTGCGCATCCTTGCAGGCACGTGCAATTTCGGCCTCAACTGCGGCGAGTCCGTTTGGTGAGTGGCCGGTTGCCGGCGCGGCGTTGGCTTCTGTCATGACGTCGATCAGTTGTAGTCGTAACCGCAGGTAAGTCCAATTTTACCGAGTTCAAGAAAGAGTTTTTGAACCCTTCGCTTTACCTTGCCCATGGGGTGGGTAGCGAAGATGGCAAGCGTCAGTCTCAACCGCAAACGAGCCAAACTCAAGCAGGTTCTCGGAATCCGGGCGCGGCTCGCGTTGCTCGCGGTGATTCTGGTCGCCCCCTTGATGCTCGAGCGCATCCGTTCGCTCGAAGACACGCGCGCGCGGCAGATCGCGCAGGCCGCCGCCGAATTCACCACGGTCGCAAGGCACAGCGCCGATGCGCAGCGCGAGGTGATCTCGTCGGTCGAGACCATCCTGAAATCGGAGGCCTTCATCCGGGCCTCCGCCGGCGGCATCAGCAAGAGCTGCGACGTGCTGCGTGCGAGCCTGCCGTCGAGCCTGCCCTGGATCCGCACGCTTCTGATCGCGGGCCAGGACGGCCGCATCCAGTGCGCCACCAACAACATGTATGTCGGCCTCGATCTCAGTGACCGGCCCTACTTCCTGCAGGCACAGGAAACCGGCCGCTTCGTGCTGAGCGACTTCATCCTGTCCCGGCCCGCGCCGACGCCGACCGTCATGGCGGCTTACCCGGTGTCCGCCTTCAGCGGCGTCCCGGATGCCGTCGTGCTCGCCACCGTCAACCTCGACTGGATGTCGAAGGTTATGAGCAATCTCGGCGGACGCGCCGGCATCACGGCGGTTCTCGTCGACAGCGCCGGCGCCGTACTGGCCGCGCCCGCCGACCAGCACAGCGCGGTCGGCCGTCCCCTCGACAACATGCCGCTGATGTCGGCGATCGCCGACAGGGCGCTGCGGTCCGACCAGGATGAAGGCGCGCTGTCCTTTCTAGCTGCCGACGGCTCCCGCCGCGCGGTCAGCTACATCCGCATCGCCGGCACCAATGCGCGCCTGATCGCGAGCATCGACGAGGACAAGGTGTCCGCGGCGGTGAGCCGCGACATCCGCACCGCCTATCTTCAGCTCGCCTTCGTCGTCGTGTTCGTCCTGCTCGGCGCGCTGATCGCCGCCGAGAAACTGGTGATCAAGCCGATCGAGATGCTGGCCGACATGGCCAAGCGTCTCGGCGAAGGCGATCTGTCGGCGCGGGCGGCGCGTACTCGCCTGCCCGCCGAGTTCGTGCCGCTGGCCCGCGCGTTCAATGCGATGGCCGCGCAATTGAGTCAGCGCGAGCGCGAGCTGATCGCGAGCAACGACCGCCTAACGGTGATGGCATCGATCGACATGCTGTCCGGTCTCGCAAACCGTCGCGGCTTCCAGAGCCGGCTCGATTTCGAATGGATGCGCGCCCAGCAATATGGCAGCGACCTCGCGCTTCTGATGATCGACGTCGACCACTTCAAGCTCTTCAACGATACTTATGGCCATCTCGAAGGCGATTCCTGCCTGACCCGGCTCGGCGAATCGCTGTCCGGCATTGCCGCCGACACGATGGGTTTCGCGGCGCGCTATGGCGGCGAGGAATTCTGTCTGCTGCTGCCGAACACCGACGTGGCCCGCGCCGTCGAAATCGGCGAACTCGTGCGCGCGGCCGTGTTGAAACTCTGCCTGCCGCACATCACCTCCGCGCATATGATCGTCACCGTCTCGATCGGCGTTGCAGCGACGAAGCCAAACGAGACACTGCGCCCCGGTGACCTCATCGAAGCCGCCGACGCCGCGCTCTACGCCGCAAAACACCGCGGCCGCAACAACGTCGTCGAGCACGGCGTGCAGGCGATCGAGACCGGCGCGACTGAGATCGCGATGGCAGGCTAGCCGGCCACCCGCCCCGCTCGAGCGCGCGCTCCGCAACGGCGCGATTGCGGGCGCTGAGCTTTGCAAGATAGAGCGCGCGGTTGCCGCGCGCGAGACTGGCGCTCAGCTCGTTAATTGCACCTCAAACTGGACCTACCTCGGTAGCGAACCGGAAGTTTGAAGCGGAAAACGTGAAATCTGTCGGCGTTCGGCAACCCATTGACCCCTTCCAGGCTTTTATGGCCTAGTCCGCCGTCTTTAGCCGGCCGAACCCACGAAAACCCAACGATTCCATGACCTCCGAACGCTACAATGCTCGCGACGCCGAACCGCGCTGGCAACGCCTCTGGGACGAACAGGCGATCTTCGTCTCCCGAAACGACGATCCGCGGCCGAAATATTACGTCCTCGAGATGTTCCCCTACCCCTCCGGGCGCATCCATATCGGTCATGTCCGCAACTATACACTCGGCGACGTACTGGCCCGGTTCATGCGCGCCAAGGGGTTCAACGTGCTGCACCCGATGGGCTGGGACGCCTTCGGCCTGCCGGCCGAGAACGCCGCGATCGAGCGCAAGGTGGCACCCAAGGCCTGGACCTACGACAACATCGCCGCGATGAAGAAGCAGCTCCGCTCGATCGGGCTGTCGCTGGACTGGTCCAGAGAGATCGCGACCTGCGATCCCTCCTACTACAAGCACCAGCAGAAGATGTTTCTCGACTTCCTGCGCGAAGGGCTCGCCGAGCGCGAGAAGCGCAAGGTGAACTGGGACCCCGTCGACATGACCGTGCTCGCCAACGAGCAGGTAATCGACGGCCGTGGCTGGCGTTCCGGCGCCGTCGTCGAGCAGCGCGAGATGAACCAGTGGGTCTTCAAGATCACGAAGTACTCGCAGGAGCTGCTGTCGGCGCTGGACGGGCTCCACCGCTGGCCCGACAAGGTGCGGCTAATGCAGCGCAACTGGATCGGCCGCTCGGAAGGCCTGTTGATCCGCTTTGCGCTGGACGCGGCGACGACGCCGGCCGGCGAAAGCGAGCTGAAGATTTTCACGACGCGCCCGGACACGCTGTTCGGCGCGAGGTTCATGGCGATCTCGGCGGATCATCCGCTGGCGCAGGCGGCCGCCGCGAAGAACCCTGCGCTTGCGGAGTTCATCACCGAGATCAAGAAGATCGGCACCGCGCAGGAGGTCATCGACACCGCGGAGAAGCAGGGCTTCGACACCGGCATCCGCGCGGTGCACCCGTTCGATTCCTCCTGGAAGCTGCCGGTTTATGTCGCCAACTTCGTGCTGATGGAATACGGCACCGGCGCGATCTTCGGCTGCCCCGCGCACGACCAGCGCGACCTCGACTTCGTCAACAAGTACAACCTCGGCAACACGCCGGTGGTGTGCCCCGAGGGGCAGGATCCCAAATCGTTCGTCATCACCGATACCGCCTATGACGGTGACGGCCGCATGATCAATTCCCGCTTCCTCGACGGCATGACGATCGATCAGGCCAAGGAAGAGGTGGCGAAGCGGCTTGAAGGCGAGCTGCGCGGCAACGCGCCGGTCGGCGAGCGGCAGGTTAATTTCCGCCTGCGCGACTGGGGCATTTCGCGCCAGCGCTATTGGGGCTGCCCGATTCCCGTCATCCATTGCCCGAAATGCGATGTGGTGCCGGTGCCGGATGCCGATTTGCCGGTGAAGCTGCCGGATGATGCGACATTCGACAGGCCGGGCAACGCGCTCGATCATCATCCGACCTGGAAACACGTCACCTGCCCGAAATGCGGGGCGAAGGCGCAGCGTGAGACCGACACCATGGACACTTTCGTGGATTCGTCCTGGTACTTCGCGCGCTTCACCGATCCCTGGAACGAGAGCGCGCCGACGACGCCTGCGGTCGCCAACCGGATGCTGCCGGTTGATCAGTATATCGGCGGCGTCGAGCACGCGATCCTGCATCTGCTCTACAGCCGCTTCTTCACTCGCGCGATGAAGGCGACTGGACACATCGCGCTCGACGAGCCGTTTGCCGGCATGTTCACACAAGGCATGGTGGTGCACGAGACCTACCAGAAGGCCGACGGCTCCTATGTGCAGCCGGCCGAGGTCAAGGTCGAGGTTGGCGGCAATGGTCGCCGCGCCACGCTGCTCGCGACCGGCGAAGACATCCAGATCGGTCCGATCGAGAAGATGTCGAAGTCGAAGAAGAACACTGTCGATCCCGACGACATCATCGAGACCTACGGCGCCGACGTCGCCCGCTGGTTCATGCTGTCAGACTCCCCGCCCGATCGCGACGTGATCTGGAGCGACGAGCGCGTCCAGGGCGCATCGCGCTTCGTGCAGCGGCTGTGGCGGCTGGTGAACGATGCGAAGGAACTCGGCAAGGACGCGCCGGCGGCCCGGCCGGCTTCGTTCGGAGCAGATGCCACGGCCTTGCGCAAGGCCGCCCATGGCGCCCTGGACAAGGTCACGACCGGCATCGAGCGACTGCATTTCAATGTCTGCCTGGCCCATATCCGCGAATTCGCCAATGCCCTGTCCGAGGTGCTCCAGCGCCCCGGCCAGCCTGCCGCGGACCTGGCCTGGGCCATCCGGGAGGCCAGCCAGATCCTGGTCCAGCTGTTCTCCCCGATGATGCCGCATCTGGCCGAGGAGTGCTGGCAGGCTTTGGGCCAGAGCGGGCTGGTTTCGGAGGCCAATTGGCCCCAAATCGAACGCGATTTGCTGGTTGAAGACAGCGTGACCCTGGTGGTTCAGGTCAACGGCAAGAAGCGGGGTGAGGTCACAGTTGCAACACTGGCCCAGAATCCGGAAATCGAGGCTGCCGTTTTGGCCCTCGATGCGGTAAAGCTGGCCCTGGACGGCAAGCCCGTCCGCAAGGTGATCATCGTCCCCAAGAGGATCGTGAATGTTGTCGGCTAGGATCCGCATCGCAGCCCGCTTGCTGGCGGTCGCCGCCCTGGCGGCGCTGACGGCCGGCTGCTTCCAGCCGATGTATGCCGAACGCAACGACGGCACCCCTGGGCTGCGCGAGAAGCTGATGGGCGTCGAGCTGCCGCCGATCGCCAAAGCGAACGCCTCCCGCGAGGCGCGCGTTGGCGTCGAGGTCCGCAATGCCCTGGCCTTCAAGCTCTACGGCACGGCGACGGGAATGCCGCCGACCCACCGCCTGGAGATCCGCTTCACCACCTCCCGCTCGTCCCTGATCGTGAGCGCCGCGACGGGACTGCCGACCAGCGAAAATTACGGCATCGATGCGCAATACAATCTGATCGACGTCGCGACCGGAAAATCGGTGATGACCGGGACCACCTTCTCGCGTGTGTCCTACGACATGCCCGGCTCCTATCAGCGCTTCTCCCGCAACCGCGCCGTGCGCGACGCCGAAGATCGTGCCGCCAACGAGATCGCGGAGAACATCAACACCCGGCTCGCCTCGTTCTTCACCGCGGGTACCTGACCCTCGCGGTCATTCCGGGGCATGCGAAGCATGAACCCGGTATCCAGAAACTGCAGATACAGATTCCGGGTTCGGCTCTTCGAGCCGCCCCGGAATGACGCCCTTGAGGCAACATGGTCGCGCTGCGCGGAAAAGAGATCGATGCCTTCCTCGCCCGCCCCGATGCGGGCCGAGCGATCATCCTGCTCTACGGTCCCGACGCGGGCCTCGTGCGCGAGCGCGCCGATGCGCTGATCGCATCCGCCGTCGACGATCCCAACGATCCATTCTCGCTGGTCAAGCTCGACGGCGACGAGCTCTCCGCCGAGCCGTCGCGCCTCGTCGACGAGGCCATGACGGTGCCGCTGTTCGGCGGCCGCCGCGCCATCCGCGTCCGCGCCGGCTCGCGCAGCTTTACCAGCGGCATCGACACCCTGGCCGAGATGAACGTAAAGGATTGCCGCATCGTGATCGAGGCCGGCGAGCTGCGCCCGGAATCGCCGCTGCGCAAGGCTTGCGAGCGCGCCAAGACGGCGGTCGCGATCGGCTGCTATCCCGACACCGAGCGCGACCTTGCCAAGCTGATGGAGGACGAGCTCCGCATCGCCAATCTGCGCATCGCGCCGGACGCCCGCGCGGCGCTGATGTCGTTCCTTGGCGGCGACCGCCAGGCCTCGCGCAACGAGCTGCGCAAGCTCACGCTCTATGCCCACGGCAAGGGCGAGGTCACGCTGGATGATGTGATGTCCGTGGTTGCCGACGCCTCCGAGCTGAAGCTCGATCCCATCGTCGATGGCGCTTTTGCCGGCCGGCCCGACATTGTCGAGACCGAATTCGCCAAGGCGATGATCGCCGGCACCTATCCCGGCGTGATCATCTCCGCCGCGCAGCGCCAGGCCGCGTGGCTGCACAAATCGGCGCTCGCGATTGCCGACGGGACGCCGGCCTCAGCCGTGCTCGACGGCGGCTTTCCACGGCTGCACTTCTCGCGCAAGCCCGCGGTCGAAACGGCGCTGCGCAATTTCAGCCCGGCCCGGCTCGCCGCCATCATCGAGCAGCTCGCGACCGCCGCGCTCGACACCCGCAAGCAATCCACCCTCGCCGCCGCCATCGCCCAGCGCACGCTGATGGCGATCGCCGCGAATGCGAAGCGGCGAGGCTGAGCCGGCTCTCTCCACGCGTCATCGCGACCGTAACTCTCGCAACGCCGTCATTGCGAGGAGCCCTTGCGACGAAGCAATCCAGAATCCCTCCGCGGAAAGATTCTGGATTTGCTTTGCTTCGCTCACAATGACGATGTGGAAGTAGATTCGATCAGAAACTCAGCCTCATTCCGGGATGCCTGACGGAGGCGAACCCGGAACGACGCGCAAGCTACAGCGCGCCCTTCGCGAGCCGCTTCATCACCTCGTCGAGCTGATCGAGGTTGCGATAGTTGATCTGCACGGAGCCGCCAGGATCGCGGTGATTGACCGTGACCTTGAGACCGAGCGCGTCGCTGACGCGCTTTTCGAGATCGACCGTATCGGGGTCCTTTTCCTTCGCCCCAGCGCGCGCCTTCTGCGGCTTGCGCTCCGGCACGCCCTCTTCATGCGCAAGCGCCTCGGTCTGACGGACGTTGAGGCCCTCCTCGACGATGCGCTTGGCGGCCGCGAGCGGATCGGGCACGCCGATCAGTGCGCGAGCATGGCCAGCCGTCAGCTCGCCGGTTGCGATCAAGGCCTGCACCTCGGCCGGCAGCTTCGTCAGACGCATCATGTTGGCGACGTGGCTGCGGCTCTTGCCGACGACTTTTGCGATGTCGTCCTGGCTGCGTTTGAACTCGTTGGCAAGCGCGTGATAGCCCTGCGCCTCTTCCATCGGGTTGAGGTCTTCGCGCTGCACGTTCTCGACGATCGCGAACTCCAGCGCATCGCTGTCGCTGATGTCGACCGGGACGATCGGCACTTCATGCAGGCCAGCCATTTGCGAGGCGCGCCAGCGCCGCTCGCCGGCGATGATCTCGTAGCGATCCTGCGCGCCCTTCACCGGACGCACCACGATCGGCTGGATCACACCGTGCTGCTTGATGGAGTCGGAGAGCTCCTTGAGCTCGGCCTCCGAAAAGGTGCGACGCGGATTGCGCGGATTGGCTTTGATGAATTCGATCGGCACCTTGCGCTGCGCGCGCGGGCGATCGACATGCTGAGCCTCGCCGCCGACATCACCGATCAGACTCGCAAGACCCCGGCCCAGTCGCGAACGCGCTTCGTCGGCCATCGCCAGCTCCCTTGGATTCACTTGAGCGCACTCCAGAACTGAATTTCGAATCGTAGGGTGGGTTAGCGAAGCGTAACCCACCTCTTTTGTTTCCGTGGAGATAGACATGGTGGGTTACGCCTTCGGCTAACCCACCCTACAAGTCAGATCAATGCGTCGTCCGCAGCTCGCGCTCGCGCTGGATCACCTCGGTGGCGAGCCGCAAATACGCTTCGCTGCCGACGCATTTGAGGTCGTAGACCAGCACCGGCTTGCCGTAGGACGGCGCTTCCGAGATGCGCACGTTGCGCGGGATCATTGTCTTGTAGACTTTCTCGCCCATGAACTGGCGGACGTCGGCGACGACCTGGTTCGAGAGGTTGTTACGCGAGTCGAACATGGTCAGCACGATGCCGTGGATCGACAGGTTCGGGTTGAGCGTCGAGCGCACCTGCTCCACGGTCTGCAGCAATTGCGACAGACCTTCGAGCGCGAAGAATTCGCATTGCAGCGGTACCAGGATCGCATCGGACGCCGCCATGGCGTTGACCGTGAGCAGGTTGAGCGAAGGCGGGCAGTCGATCAGCACGTACGTGTAGTCGGCATCCGGCGAGACATTGTTGTTGAGCGCACCGATGGCGTCGCGCAGCTTGAAGGCGCGGCCGGGCGTGGTGCCGAGCTCGAGTTCAAGGCCGGACAGATCCATGGTCGAGGGCGCGATGTGCAGCCGCGGCACCGCGGTCGAGACCACAGCCTCGCGCAAGGCGGCTTCGCCGACCAGCACGTCGTAGGTCGAACAGCTACGGTTGCGGCGATCGATGCCGAGGCCGGTCGAGGCGTTGCCCTGCGGATCGAGATCGACGATCAGGACGCGTTCGCCAATCGCGGCGAGCGCCGTGCCGAGGTTAATCGCTGTGGTTGTTTTTCCGACGCCGCCCTTCTGATTTGCCAGCGCCAGGATGCGCGGGTGGCCATGCGGCACCTCAGCTGCCTGTTCTTGCGCGGTCTTTTCTTGCTGCGGCTCGTCAATCACGGTCATCGCAATTCCCCACTCAAACCCCTTAGCGCCTCAGCTCCGCCGTTCGGCGGTCTCAAGCTCCACGATCCAGCCGTCGCCGGTGCGGCTTGGATGAAGCCGAGGCCGAATATTCCAATGTTTAGCGGCTTCGGTCAATTCAGCCTCTACATCTTGACCCTTGAGAAATAACGCTTTTGCGCCCTGGCGTATCAGCGGCTCCGCAAAGCCGATGAGTTGATGTAGCGGAGCGAGCGCACGCGCGGTGACGCAATCGACGGGGCCGGTGATTCTATCCACATTATCCCCGATTTCAGCGAGATGTACGATCCCCGGAGATGTCGTGACGCGGATCGCTTCGCGCAGGAACGCGGCCTTTTTGGCGATTCGCTCGACAAGATGGACGCGAGCATCGGGCCTCCCGGCCATGGCGCAGGCCAGGACGATGCCCGGAAAGCCACCGCCGCTGCCGAGGTCGGCCCATCGTTTTGCCGCCGGTGCGAGATCCACGAGCTGAAGCGAGTCGGCGATGTGCCGGGTCCAAAGGTGCGGCAGGGTCGATGGCGCAACGAGGTTGGTCTTGGCCTGCCACTCGCGGAGCAAGGCGATGTAGCGATCGAGCCGGTCTTCCGTTTCAACCGAAACAGGCGCGAGCTTGAGCGCCGCAATCTTGTCAGCAGCGATGACGGCGTCCAGCGATTGATCGTTGGTGCCGGCGTTGTCGATCTTCGGTCTGATCAGCCTCGGCTCGGGCCGTCGACCGGCACCCTCGCCCGCCGCAGGTTTTCCTGATGACGATCTGCCGCCCCCCGGCCCGCGCTGTTTCACGTGAAACCTCTATGCAATCGCCTTTGAGGTCTTCCGTGCCTCACGCCGCAGATAGGCTGCGAGAATGCCGAGCGCCGCCGGCGTCATCCCATCGATCCGGCCGGCCTGGCCGACCGTGAACGGTCGGGCCTTCTCCAGCTTGGTCCGCACCTCATTGGAGAGACCGGGGACCTGCTGATAATCGACCTCCGACAGCACCATCCCCTCGTCGCGCCGGAAGGCTTCGACGTCGGCGCTCTGGCGCTCCAGATAGACGTCGTATTTGGCGTCGGTTTCGAGGTGGGTCGCGATGACGGGGTCGATCGCCGACAGCTCCGGCCAGATCGCCCGGACCTGGCTCCAGCCGATATCCGGATAGGCCATCAGTTCGAAGGCGGACCGGCGCTGGCCATCGCGGTTCAGGGAGAGTCCGTGCTTGATCGCCTCGTTCGGGGTGATCGCAAGCGACTTCGAGAGCGCGCGGGCTGCGTTCAGCGCATCCATCTTGGCGCGATGATGCTGCATGCGGGCACTGCCGACACACCCCAAGGCGATGCCCTTCTCGGTCAGACGTTGATCCGCATTGTCGGCCCGCAGCGTCAGCCGGTATTCCGCCCGGGAGGTGAACATCCGATAGGGCTCGCTGATCCCGCGGGTGACGAGATCGTCGATCATCACACCGAGATAGCCATCCGCCCGGTCGAACACCGTTAGCGCCGCCCCGCTCGCGGAGAGCGCTGCGTTGACGCCGGCCACGATGCCCTGCCCGGCGGCTTCTTCGTATCCGGTGGTGCCGTTGATCTGCCCGGCCAGGAACAGACCGCGCAGACGCTTGGTCTGGAGGGTCGGATCGAGCTCGCGGGGATCGATGTGGTCGTATTCGATGGCGTACCCCGGACGGACCATCTTCACCCGCTCCAGGCCGGGGATGCTGGCGAGGATCGCGAGCTGGACCTCCTCAGGGAGCGAGGTCGAGACGCCGTTGGGATAGACAGTCGTATCGTCGAGCCCTTCCGGCTCCAGGAAGATCTGATGGCCGTCACGGTCGCCGAAGCGGACGATCTTATCCTCGATTGACGGACAATAACGCGGACCGGAACTCTTGATCTGGCCGGAATACATCGGGGAGCGATGGACATTGGCGCGGATCACTTCATGCGTCGCCGAGGTGGTCCGGGTGATGCCGCACTGGATCTGCGACGTCGTGATCCGTTCCGTCATCACCGAGAACGGCTCAGGCGGTTCGTCTCCGGGCTGCATTTCGACCGCCGACCAATCGATCGTGGTGCCGTCCAGGCGGGGGGGAGTCCCCGTCTTCAGCCGCCCGAGGGTGAAGCCGGCGCGCTCAAAGGAGCCAGAAAGGCCCATCGCCGGTGCCTCGCCGACGCGACCGGCGGGCCAATTCTTCTCCCCGAGATGGATCAGACCGCGCAGGAAGGTGCCGGTGGTGACGACAATCGCCCCTGCCCGAAGCTTCCGGCCGTCGGTCAGGCGCAGGCCGATGACCCGGCCTTCCACCACGATCAGCTCGTCGGCCTCCCCCCCGAGGACGGAAAGACCCTCGGTCTCCCGGATCGCGGCCTGCATCGCGGCCGCATAGAGCCTTCGGTCGGCCTGAGCGCGAGGACCACGGACCGCCGGGCCCTTGCGGCGATTGAGGACACGAAATTGGATGCCGCCGGCATCGGCGACCCGGCCCATCAGACCATCGAGCGCATCGACTTCGCGGACCAGATGACCCTTGCCGAGACCGCCAATGGCGGGGTTGCAGGACATCGCGCCGACGGTCGAGAAACGATGCGTCACAAGAGCGGTTGTTGCACCCATCCGAGCAGCAGCCGCCGCGGCCTCACAGCCGGCGTGACCGCCGCCAATGACGATGACGTCGTAGTTCTCTCGCTCTGTTCGCATGAGCCAACTTCTAGCTCAGAGGTGTGAAAGCCGGAAGTGGAAACTAGGCGGAGATGTTTCACGTGAAACGGAGCATTCGAGGGGAAAGCGATTCCGCGAAAACAACCCCATGCACAGTAGACGAGCTATTGAACCTGCTGCGTTTCAGGTGAAACAAAATCACTGAAATGATCAAAAGATATCGCCGCGACGCGATCCCAGAATCTTTCGTGGGCAGTCTGGATTATCGTGCAGTGATGCTCGTAAGGGCGGCCGGCGCCCCAACCGTTTCACGAGGCAAAGGAACCACAGCATTTGTTCACGTGAAACGCAAAGAGTGGAACAAAGGCTAGTTCTACAATGAAGAACTAATCCTACTTTCCGATGCAAAATTTCTGGAAAATGGCGCCGAGCACGTCTTCCACGTCCACCCGGCCGAGCAGCCGGCCCAAGGCATAGGCCGCGCCACGCAATTCTTCGGCGGCGAGCTCTTCGCCCTCTTCTACAAGCTCCAAACTCCGGCGCAAGCTGTCTGCCGCTTGGCGCAACAGCTCGCGTTGGCGTGCCCGAGTCACCAATGCACCCTCGCTGCTCCCGAAGAATTCAGAGGCGAATTGCACGAGAGCATCGACCAGCTGAGGGATGCCATCGCCCTGGCTCGCGGAGATCGCGAAGTCGCCGTGCCCCCCCGCTTCCCCGCCCCCACCGAGATCGACCTTGTTGCGCACGATCCAGATCGAGCCGCCAGGCGGACCATTCCCGCCGCCGGCCTTCCGCAGCAACCGCGTCGCGTCCGGATCGATGGTCTGCGATCCCTCCACCAGCCACAGCACGAGATCCGCGTCTTCGGCCCTGGCCCGTGCCCGGCGCACGCCCTCTTGCTCGACAGGATCGTCGGTCTCGCGAATGCCGGCGGTGTCGATCAGCGTGACGGGGTAGCCGTCGAGGTCGAGCTGCACCTCGATCACATCGCGTGTGGTGCCGGCGTACGGCGAGACGATCGCAACCTCGCGGCGTGCGAGCTGATTGATCAGCGTCGACTTGCCGACATTCGGCTCGCCTGCGATCGCGACCACCAGGCCATCGCGCAGCCGTTCAGCTTGGCCCTGTGCCGCAATGACTCCTGCAATTTCGCCATGCAGCGCTCCGATCGCCTTGACGGCGGGCGCCAGAAGCTCGGCAGGCACGTCGCCCTCATCCGAGAAATCGATGCCGGCTTCGATCAAGGCCGAAGCTTCGATGATACGTTCGCGCCAATCGCGTGCACGATTGCCGAGCAGGCCCTGCAACTGGCGCAGCGCTTGACGCCGCTGGCGCTCGGTATCGGCGTGGATGAGATCGTCGAGGCCCTCGGCCTCGGTGAGGTCGAGCTTGCCGTTCTCGAATGCACGCCGCGTGAACTCGCCGGGCTCGGCCGCTCGCGTGTTCGGGATTGCAGAAATTGCAGCGAGGAGCGCCGAGAGCACAGCGCGGCCGCCATGGACGTGGAATTCGGCGACGTCCTCGCCGGTCGCACTTGCCGGCCCCGGAAACCAGAGCACGACCGCATCATCGATCGGCTGGCCCGTGGCGTCACGGAGCAACCTGCGGCTGGCGTGCCTCGGCGCCGGCAGTTCACCGGCCAACGTCGTCAGCGCCAAGCCAGCCCGTGGCCCGGAGACGCGCACCACCGCAATCGCGCTTGGCGGACGGCCGGACGACAGCGCAAAGATGGTCTGGTCTTGCGGATGCATGGCCTATTTGTCCGGCTGCCGGAGAAAAGGCAAACCTCCATTTCGGACGCCAGGTGGCATGATTTTGCTGCGCCACATCCCGCAGCGGAAAGATGATATTGCGGTGCAGCATTAGTACAGCATTTTTGCTGCAGAACGCAGCCGCTCAACTCGGCAGGCTCACCGAATTCAAAACATTATCGTCCTATATCAATGACTTAACTAAAATCGGGCTATGTAACAAGCCGCTTGCTATGCTGCAGGTTCACTGCAGCATAGCTGCACAAGAAGGGCGCCCCGAGGGCGCCCTCCAACTTTCCGTTGCACTGCACTCAGGTGTTCATCGAGTCGAAGAACTCCGAATTGCTCTTGGTTGAGCGCAGCTTGTCGAGCAGGAAGTCGATCGCGTCCATGGTGCCCATCGGGTTCAGGATGCGGCGGAGCACGTACATCTTCTTGAGCACCTGCGGATCGGTGATGAGCTCCTCCTTGCGGGTGCCGGAGCGCGAGATGTCGATCGCCGGGAAGGTGCGCTTGTCCGAGACCTTGCGGTCCAGGATCAGCTCCGAGTTGCCGGTGCCCTTGAACTCTTCGAAGATGACTTCGTCCATGCGGCTGCCGGTATCGACCAGCGCCGTCGCGATGATGGTCAGCGAGCCGCCCTCCTCGATGTTGCGGGCCGCGCCGAAGAAGCGCTTCGGGCGCTGCAGCGCGTTGGCGTCGACACCGCCGGTCAGCACCTTGCCGGATGACGGCACCACGGTGTTGTAGGCACGACCCAAGCGCGTGATCGAATCGAGCAGGATCACGACGTCGCGGCCATGCTCGACCAGGCGCTTGGCCTTCTCGATCACCATCTCGGCGACCTGGACGTGGCGCACCGCAGGCTCGTCGAACGTCGAGGACACCACCTCGCCCTTCACCGAACGCTGCATATCCGTGACTTCTTCCGGGCGCTCGTCGATCAGGAGCACGATCAGATAGCATTCGGGATGATTGTGCGTGATCGAATGCGCGATGTTCTGCATCAGCACGGTTTTGCCGGTGCGCGGCGGCGCGACGATCAAGGCGCGCTGGCCCTTGCCGATGGGCGCGACGATGTCGATCACGCGTGCGGAGAGATCCTTTCGCGTGGGATCGTCGATCTCCATGCGGAAGCGCTGATTCGGAAACAGCGGCGTGAGGTTGTCGAAATTGACCTTGTGCTTGGCCTTCTCCGGATCCTCGAAATTGAGCGTGTTGACCTTCAGCAGCGCGAAATAGCGCTCGCCCTCCTTCGGGCTGCGGATATGGCCTTCGAGGGTGTCGCCGGTGCGTAAGCCGAACCGGCGGATCTGCGAGGGCGAAACGTAGATGTCGTCCGGACCCGGCAGATAATTCGCATCGGGCGAGCGGAGGAAGCCGAAGCCGTCGGACAGCACCTCGACGACGCCCTCGCCGACGATGTCGGTCTCGGCCAGCGAAAGCTGCTTGAGGATAGCGAACAACAGCTCCTGCTTGCGCATGGTGCTGGCATTCTCGACCCCGTTCTCTTCCGCGAACGAGACCAGCTCGGCCGGGGTTTTCGACTTGAGGTCCTGAAGTTTAATTTCCCGCATTGGGATGGTCCTGTGGGGTAACCTTGGAAGGGGTGCGAGGAGGCTGAAATGCGGACGTGAGAAGGTAAGGTCCGCAGGTCTGGCAAGGAGAGTGCCGGTGAGGCTTCAAACCTGATGCGGTGTCCGGCCTCTGGAAAGCTCAGACACAACCACATCCGCCTGCGTTGGGTGGGATACGGATAATATAGAAAATCGCTTCCTGCTCCGCAAGCCGAAGCGCCGAGGGATTCGTCGCGCGCGTGCCTAGAACGGCTTCACGATCACCATGATCACGATGAAAATCATCAGGACTGTCGGCACCTCATTGATAATCCGATAGAATTTCTGGGTCCGCGGGCGCCGGTCGCGGGCGAAATCCCTCAGCCAGCGGGAAAAAAAGCCGTGGACCGCGGACATTGCCAGGACCAGTGCCAGTTTTACGTGCAGCCAGCCGGAGGTGAACCAATGGCCGGACCAGGCGAGATAAAGCCCGGCCAGCCAAGTGACCATCATGGCGGGGTTGATGATCGCCTTGAGTAGCCGGCGCTCCATTGTCTTGAACGTTTCGGACTGCTTCGAGCCGATTTCGGTCTCCGAATGGTAGACGAACAGCCGTGGCAGATAGAGCATGCCGGCCATCCAGGCGATGACGGCGATCACGTGCAGCGCCTTGATCCAGAGATAGAGGTCTTCAAACATGTGCCGCCCCGGATTCCTGCCGAGCATTCCAAACGCTGGGGATAGTAAGAACTCGTTAAGGTCTTACCCTGCACACTTATCCGTCCGTAGCGCCTTCCTCAAATCTAGAATCTTAGATTCTTAAGGTTTGAGTCTATGTGACCGTGGATTGGACTCACACAATTCCGTCCGCGGCTTCACGCGCGCTTGTTCACATCCATCAACATATCCTGCGCTAGTCTGGCCTGTCGGAATAATTGACCCGCGCTCAGGGGCTTGCGCCCGCCTGTCGGCAGCTTATCAAGAGGGTTGTTCGCGCAATCCCGTTGCCGTCGCGGAGGACCGGCAAACTTGTCCTGACGGGCAGCGGTGTGAAGAAAATTGGCCGTTGTCCCGCCCCTGCTGTCGCGCAACCCTTTCCGAGGGGTTAAGCTCCACAGAAATCCACAAATCACACCGCCTCCATACAAAGGGTTTTTGTGCCGACCTCGAACAATTATTTCCATCTGCACCTCGTCTCCGACTCCACGGGTGAGACGCTGATCACCGTGGCCCGCGCGGTCGCGGCCCAATACGCCAACGTGACGCCGGTCGAGCACGTCTATCCGCTGGTGCGCAGCCAAAAGCAGCTCGATCGCGTGCTCGATGAGATCGAGGAGGCGCCGGGCATCGTGCTGTTCACGCTGCTGGAGAAGGATCTGGTCTCCAGGCTCGAGAACAAGTGCAAGGCGATCAACGTCCCGAGCCTGTCGATCATCGGCCCGGTGATGCAACTGTTCGAAGCCTATCTCGGCGCCGCGACCACGGGTCGCGTTGGCGCCCAGCACGTGCTCAATGCGGAATATTTCAAGCGCATCGACGCGCTGAACTACACCATGATCCACGACGATGGGCAGCATGTCGAAGGCCTCGACGAGGCCGACGTGGTGCTGGTGGGTGTGTCCCGCACTTCGAAGACGCCGACGTCGATCTATCTCGCTAATCGCGGCATCCGCACCGCCAATGTGCCGCTGGTTCCGGGCATTCCGGTGCCCTCGCAATTGGAAACCCTGACGCGGCCGCTGGTGGTGAGCCTGCATGCGACGCCGGAACGCCTGATTCAGGTGCGCCAGAACCGCCTGCTCTCCATGGGCGCCAATTCCGGCAGTGACACCTATACCGACAAGCAAGCGGTCGCCGAGGAGGTCGCATTCGCACGCAAGCTCAGCGCCAAGCATGACTGGCCACTGCTGGATGTCACAAGGCGCTCGATCGAGGAAACCGCCGCGGCGATCATGAAGCTCTACACCGATCGCCAACGCAACCGGCCTTCGGAATAGTTGTCGCCATGGGTCTGTGGCGCGGCACATCTCCGCTGATCCTGGCCTCGCAGAGCAGCGCGCGGAAAATGCTGTTGGCGAATGCTGGACTCGAATTCGTGGCCGTCACGGCTGATATCGACGAGCGCGGCATCCAGGCGGCCTCGAAACTCTCAAATCCGCGCGAGATCGCCCTGCTGCTGGCGCGTGAGAAAGCCAAGGTGGTCTCGGCTCATCATCCCGGAAGCTATGTGATAGGCGCCGACCAGACGCTGGCCCTTGGCGAGCACCTCTTCAACAAGCCTGCTGGCCGTCCCCAGGCGATGGCACAATTGTGCGATCTCTCCGGCAACAGCCACGAGCTGAATTCGGCGGTGGCGGTGGCGCATGACGGAAGGATTGTTTTCGAGGATGTTTCCGTGGCCCGTATGACGATGCGGCAAATGACGGAAGCGGAGCTTACGGCCTATCTCGACGCCGCCGGCGCTGCCGTGACCACCAGCGTCGGCGCCTACCAGCTCGAGGGTCTCGGCATCCATCTGTTCGAGCGCATCGAGGGCGACCATTCCACCATTCTCGGCCTGCCGCTGCTGCCGCTGCTTGCGTTCCTGCGCCGCGAGAGGCTAGTTGCGGTGTAAACGACAGACAGGCTGGGCGCTGATGCGGATCCTGGGATTGACCGGCTCGATCGGGATGGGCAAATCCACCACCGCGAAATTGTTCGCGGAGGCTGGTGTTCCCGTCTACGACGCCGATGCCGCAGTTCATCATTTGTATGAGGGCGAAGCGGCTCCCGCGATCGAGGCTGCCTTCCCCGGCACGACCATCAACGGCAAGGTCGACCGGTCCAAACTGTCCGCGCGCGTGGTGCACGATCCCGCCGCGATCAAGCAGCTCGAGCAGATCGTCCATCCGATGCTCGGCGCCTCCCGGCAAAAATTCTTTGCCGATGCGGAAGCGGCCAAGGTCCCCGTCGTGGTCCTGGACATTCCCCTCCTGTTCGAGACCGGTGGCGAGAAACGGGTCGACGCCGTGGTCGTGGTCTCGACCTCACCGGAACTTCAGCGCGAGCGGGTGCTGGCGCGGGGAACGATGGACGAAGCAAAACTCGATGCCATCATCGCCAAGCAGATGCCCGACGCCGAAAAGCGCAAGCGCGCCGATTTCGTAGTGGATACGTCACACGGACTTGAGCCGGTGCGGGCGCAAATCAAGCACATCCTGGCCGAGGTCGTTAAGATGCCGCAGCGGCGAGCCTGATTCGCCGGTTTTACACGGCCATCTCGATCATGCGCGAAATCGTTCTCGATACCGAAACCACCGGCCTCGATCCGCTCCGCGGCGATCGGCTGGTCGAAATCGGCTGTGTCGAGATCTTCAACCGCATGCCGACCGGACAGACCTTCCACCGCTACATGAATCCTGAAAGGGACATGCCGGCCGAGGCCTTTGCAGTGCACGGGCTGTCGGCCGAATTTCTGGCGACCAAGCCGCTATTCCACGAGATCGTCGACGAGTTTCTGGAATTCATCGGCGATGCGCCGCTGGTGATTCACAACGCCTCGTTCGACATCAGCTTCATCAACGCCGAGCTTGACCGGATCAAGCGCGCAGCGATCCCGCGCGAGCGGCTGGTCGACACGCTGCTGCTGGCACGGCGCAAGCATCCCGGCGTGTCCAACCGGCTCGACGATCTCTGCTCGCGTTACGCGATCGACAATTCACACCGCACCAAGCACGGTGCGTTGCTCGATGCCGAGCTTCTGGCCGAGGTCTATGTTGACCTGGTCGGGGCGCGGCAGTCGCAGTTGCTGCTGGCCTCGGAAACCGAGGAAATTCGCGTCAGTGCAAGTGGCGAAGCGCCGCGGCGGCAGCGCCTGGTGCCGCTCGCGCCGCGGGTTTCTGCTGCCGAGCGCGAGGCCCATCGCACCTTCATCGCAACGCTCGGCGACAAGGCGATCTGGAACGAGTACCTGCCCGCACCAGCTGCCGTGGCGGCCGGTCAGGCCTGACCGGCTTGGCCCTGAGCGGCCATCTGCCGCTCCATGTTCTGACGATAGAGGCCGACGAAGTCGACCGGATCCAGCATCAGCGGCGGGAACCCGCCGTCGCGGACCGCGGTCGCGATGATCTCGCGGGCGAACGGGAACAGCAGACGCGGGCACTCGATCATGACCAGCGGATGCAAATTCTCCTTCGGCACATTGGCGATCCGGAACACGCCGGCATAGGCGAGCTCGAACGAGAACATCACCTTGCTCGCAGTCTCGGCCTTACCCTCGACCGACAACGTCACCTCGAACTCATGTTCGCTGAGATTGTTGGCGCTGACATTGATCTGGATGTTGATCTGGGGGGGCTGGCTCTGCTGCTGGAGCGAGCTCGGCGCGTTCGGATTTTCGAACGAGAGGTCCTTGGTATATTGCGCCAGCACGTTGAGCTGGGGAGCCTGGGCCGCCTCGGGAGGGGTGCCGTTACCGTTGGTCATGAAAGTCTCTCCTTACCCGATTTGGGCTGAATTTCGCGGCGGTTGGCTAACATAGGGCCGCCTCATTCCACAAGGACGAACGACCCCAGGCGAGGCATCGGAGTCGCGCCCGCAACTGTGACGTTCACCCCGGTCTTTTGCGCGAAATTGCGCCCTAAACGATTGAAGAAGCGCGATTTCCGGGCAGGATCGGGTTTCCCCTTGAGCATAAAACGCGCTACACTCGGCACTGTGCCAAAAGGCGGCATTGGCCGGGCAAGATTTCGTGCCTACATCCCGGGGACCAGACGCGCGGACCTGAAATGGTGATGTAGACTTGCCGTTCCCCTATGGAACGGTCTACTGGCCGGAACGATTTTCCCGGCAAGGACCCTCGGAAAAGACCAGAAAGCGAATACGACGTGGACATCTACACCATCATCTTCCTGGCGCTGGCGGTCTTCATCTTTCTGCGGCTGCGCAGTGTGCTGGGGCAGCGCACCGGCAGCGAACGGCCGCCGTTCGACCGCAACGCGCTCCAGGGTGCCCAGGACAAGAACGTCGTGACCATGCCGGGCAAGGTGATCGACCAGGCCCCGCTGGCGCCGACGACCGAGCCGACTCCGCCCACCGACCGCTGGAAGGGCCTGGCCGAGCCGGGCACCCCGCTCGCGCAGGGTCTCGACGCCATCGTCGACAAGGATTCCACCTTCGACCCGCGCCATTTCATCTCGGGTGCCCGTGGCGCCTATGAGATGATCGTGCTGGCCTTCGCCAATGGCGACCGCCGCGCGCTGCGCAATTTGTTGTCGCCGGAAGTCTATGAGAGCTTCGACGCCGCGATCAAGGAGCGCGAGAAGAACGAGCAGAAGACCGAGACGCGTTTCGTCTCGATCGACAAGGCCGAGCTCGTCGGCGCCGAGCTGCGCGACCGCACCGCCCAGCTCACCGTGCGCTTCGTCTCGCAGATGATCTCGGTCACCCGCGACAAGGCCGGCAATATCGTCGACGGCAGCGCCGACACGGTCGCCGACATCACCGACATCTGGACTTTCGCCCGCGACACCTCCTCTCGCGATCCGAACTGGAAGCTGGTTGGTACCGGAAGCGCGAATTAAGATCTTCTTGAAGACCAGCGCGACGGCGCTTTGCGCAGGTGTCGTCGTGCTGTCGTCGTTTTCGCTCGGCGCCGAGGCGGCGCGGCGCCACTACCGCAGTCACCACCGTCATCTTCCAACATTGCCTGCCGCTCCGCCGCGCGCCTTGCCCTATCCGCAGCTTTCGCTGCCGTTCGAGATTCCCGGCGCGCAATATCTGCCGCTGGCCTGGGCGGACGTGAAGGGCTGGAGCGACGATAATCATCTCGCCGCCTACAAGACCTTCCGCGCGAGCTGCCGTTCGATCAACACGCAGACCGGCGCGTCCGAGCCGAAAGCCGAAGCCAAAGCACTCGGCGCTTCGCTGGGCGAGCCCTGCCGGGTCGCCAAATCGCTCGAACTCACCGACGACGCCAGAGCCAAGACCTTCTTCGAGGAGAATTTTGCGCCGCTGCGCATCTCCCGTCTCGGTGAGCCCGACGGCTTCGTCACCGGCTATTACGAGCCCGTGCTCGAGGGATCGCGCAGCCAAACCGATGTTTACAACGTTCCGGTCTATCGCCGGCCCTCCAACCTGTTCGTGCGTGGCTACAAGCAGGACTCGGTCAGCCTGCCCAACAAGGGCCCGGTCTATCGCAAGATCGGTCGCCGCAAGCTGGTGCCCTATTACGACCGCGGCGAGATCGAGGACGGCAAGATCGCCGGCCGCGGGCTGGAGATCGCCTGGCTCAAGGACCCGACCGATCTCTTGTTCGCACAGATCCAGGGTTCGGCACGGATCAAGTTCGACGACGGCGGCACGGTCCGGCTCAATTACGACGCCTATAACGGCTATCCTTACACGGCGGTAGGTCGCATCCTGATCGAGCGCGGCATCATTCCGAAGGAGGAGATGTCGATGCAGAAGATCAGGGAATGGATGGCGCAGAATCCGGATGGGGCCAAGGAATTGCGCCGCCAGAACCGCGCCTACATCTTCTTCCGCGAGGTCAATCTCTCCGACAAGGAGGAGGCGGTGGGCGCGCAAGGGATTCCGCTGACGGCCGGCCGCTCGATCGCGGTCGACAAATCGCTGCACGTCTACGGCACGCCGTTCTTCATCGAGGGCGAGCTGCCGATCGAGTCCGAACGCGCCAAGACGCCGTTCCACCGGCTGATGATCGCCCAGGACACCGGCTCGGCCATCATTGGACCTGCGCGCGCCGACCTTTATTTTGGCGCGGGCGCGGATGCCGGCCGCGTCTCCGGGCGGTTGCGCCATCCCATGCATTTCGTGATGCTGGTGCCGAAGAGCCTCGATCCCAGTGTGCGCGGCGCGCGATTGCCGGTGCCGGATCCGCGGCCGTCGGAAAAGATCGCAAAGCTGTTTCCGCAGACCGATCCGGCGAAGCCCGCCTCTCCTGCTGCAGCGGCGACGGTCGGTAAAAACGAAACGGTCGCCACTGCCGGTTCCGTCCCGCTACCGGTGCCGCGTCCGGCGATCGAGCCCGTTCGCGAACCGCAGCGGCCGGTGAAGAATCGCTCGCATCGGCAGCAATGAAGCGATCCTCCCGTCCGCCCGTGCTGGAGCCCCGCCCCGTGCCGCGCCGCCGCGCCCTGAGCGAGGAGGAGCGCGAGCTGTGGGACACGGTTGCAAAGCAGGTGAAGCCGCTGAAGAAGCTTCGGGTGTCGAAGGCGCCGGCGGCGCCGCGCGCTGAATCCTCGCTTGCCGCCCAGGGGGCCAGACCTGCATCACCGTCAAGGCCGGTCGCGGCTGCGCCGGAGCCGCGCCTAGCAAAACCGTCCGTGCCGCCCTTGGCGCCGCTCGGCAAGCGCGAGCGCGCAAAGCTGTCGCGCGGACGACGCGAGATCGAGGCGCGGCTCGACCTGCATGGCATGACCCAGACGCGTGCCCATCGTGCGCTGACCGGCTTCCTGCACCGCGCCCATCACGACGGCCTGACCTTTGTCCTGGTCATCACCGGCAAGGGCCGCAGCGGCGGCGAAAGTGGCGTGCTCCGCCGCCAGGTCCCGGAATGGCTGAGCCTGCCGGAATTCCGTGCCTTCGTCGTCGGCTTCGAGGAGGCCCATATCGGCCACGGCGGCGAAGGTGCGCTGTATGTACGAATTCGGCGGGCAAGGCACTAAACCTCTCCCGCTCGCAGTGGGAGCGGGAGCGCAGCTTCTAAAACGGCCGGATGATTCCGACGCGCGGGATCAGCGTGATGATCAAACCGAAGATGTTGGTGTTGCGATCCTCCGCCTGAATCGGCGGCGCCTTCCGTGCGGCGGGCAGCATCTTCACCGCATGCAGGATCAGGAACATGCAGACCGCCCAGTTCGAGATCCAGCGCGAATAGTCGAACACCATTGCGAACATCACGAGATAAGCGAGGCTGACGCCGATCAGCGCCGCGATCACGAGACGGCGATGCGTTTCGCTGGCGAGCGCGTCGATCAGATTCGCAAAGAAGCGCCATAACGGCGTGTGCAGCCAGATCAAAAGCGCGAAGACCGGCACGCCGAGGATGTTGTGTGGCAGCCGGCCCCAGGTATCGGCAACCTCCTTCGCCAGCGGCTGATACCAGATGTAGCTGAATTGCAGCAGGTCGGTGCGGGATGGATCGGCCATCCGGCTCTTGAGATAGGCGACGAATTCCGCCTCCGGGATCGGCATCGTTCCCAGAAATTGCGCCGCGAAGAACAATGCGGAGACGATCGCGAAAGCGGCGACACCGAACGCGACGTTGGTGCGATGGCAGCCGCAAGCCAGGTAATGTCTGATCACGACGATGGTGATGATCGTCGGCACATACATCAAGAGATGGATGTGGTGGATCAGGACGAGCATGATCGAGAACAGCGCAGCCGTCGCCACGAACAGCAATGAGCCCGCCGGCATCAGCAGCAGGACGGTCGCCAGCGCACAGCCATAGATGTCGAAATGGCCGAGCGTGTGCATGAAGTTCTTGAGGAAGAACGGCGAGCCCGCGGTGAAGACGAACAACGGCAGCGTCTTCGCGGTGAAGCCGAACGTGTTCTGGAACAGTCTTGCGTAAAGGCCCAGCGTGACCAGCCACGTCGCGCCGCCGAGCGCGAACACCAGCCATACCGGTACCTTCGCCGTGAACAGCGCGACGATCGCCCCGATCAGCGCGCGCTTGATGAAGCCGAAATGGTAGTCGACGAGAAGGTGGATATAGGGGACGTAAGGCGGAAGCTGGATCTTGTGGACGAACACGCCGACGAGGACGGCGGCGTTGATCGCGAGCAGCAGGCGCCAGGGGTTTTGCAGGACGCTAGCGCGCATATGGCACTCGAGGCGCGTCAATCTCCGCGGTCCTTCCGGACAAGCGCGCATAGCGAGCGCTGATCCCGGACCCATAACCACAGAAGGTCGTTTGAGCCGAGATCGGAGTCGCCATCTGTTTCAACAAACACCGCCGGGGGGTAATGGGTCCTGGCGTTCGCCAGGACGACAGCGGGATAGATAGCGGACCCCGACCGAATTACAAAATGAACCGGCTCAAATCCGCATTTTTGGCGAGGTCGCCGACGTGCTTCTGCACGTAATCGGCGTCGACCCGGACGGTCTCGCCATTGCGGTCGGGAGCGGTGAACGAGATCTCGTCCAGCACCCGCTCCATCACGGTCTGGAGCCGCCGCGCGCCAATGTTCTCGACGGTGGAATTGACGGCGACCGCGACGTCGGCCAGCGCATCGATCGCGCTGTCGGTGATGTCGAGCGCCACGCCTTCGGTCTGCATCAAGGCGACATATTGCTTGATCAGCGAGGCTTCGGGCTCGGTCAGGATCCGGCGCATGTCGTCGCGGGTCAGCGCCTGCAATTCGACGCGGATCGGCAACCGGCCCTGCAACTCCGGCAACAGGTCGGACGGCTTTGCGACATGGAAGGCGCCGGAGGCGATGAACAGGATGTGGTCGGTCTTGACCGCGCCGTGCTTGGTCGAGACCGAGGTGCCCTCGATCAGCGGCAAGAGATCGCGCTGCACGCCCTCGCGCGAGACGTCGCCGCCGACGCGGCCGTCGCGCGCGCAGATCTTGTCGATCTCGTCCAGGAACACGATGCCGTTGTTCTCGACTGCGCTGATCGCCTCCAGCGTGAGCTGCTCGGTGTCCAAGAGCTTGTCGGATTCCTCGTTGACGAGGATTTCATGCGAGCCCTCCACCGTCAGCCGTCGCGTCTTGCTGCGGCCGCCCAGCTTGCCAAAGATGTCGCCGATCGAGATCGCGCCCATCTGCGCGCCCGGCATGCCGGGGATCTCGAACATAGGCATGCCGCCGCCGGACGACTGCGTCTCGATCTCGATTTCCTTATCATTGAGCTCGCCCGCACGCAGCTTCTTGCGGAACGATTCCCGCGTCGCGGAAGAGGCATTAGCGCCGACCAGCGCATCGAGCACACGCTCCTCGGCAGCGAGCTGCGCCCGCGCATGCACGTCCTTGCGCTTGCGCTCGCGCACCTGGACAATCGCGACCTCGACGAGATCGCGCACGATCTGCTCGACGTCGCGGCCGACATAGCCGACTTCGGTGAACTTGGTCGCTTCCACCTTCAGGAACGGCGCATTCGCGAGCTTGGCGAGCCGCCGCGCGATTTCCGTCTTGCCGACGCCAGTGGGGCCGATCATCAGGATGTTTTTCGGCAGCACCTCCTCGCGCAGGGAGCCTTCGAGCTGCTGCCGCCGCCAGCGGTTGCGCAGCGCGATCGAGACGGCGCGCTTGGCATCGGCCTGGCCGACGATGAAACGGTCGAGTTCAGAAACGATTTCGCGGGGAGAGAAGTCTGTCATGGCACCTTAGCTAGGGTCAGATTCAGGCCGGGACAAGCCGCTTTTTTCGGCCATCAGATGATCGGCGGGCCGGATTGCCATTGCTTCACGGCCTCGATCGGATGGATCAGCATCAGGATATTCAGCGTCAGATTGTCGCGAATGTGGAGCGCCAGCATGATCTCGAAGGCGAGCCCGATCGCCACCGTTGCCGGGACCGGCAGCAGGCGTGCGGCGAGGAAGCCCAGCACCATGAACAGCGTGTCAGAGACCGAATTGACGATGCTGTCGCCGTAATAGTCCAGCGAAATCGTACCAGCACGGTAGCGTTCGATGATGAATGGCGAGTTCTCGACGATCTCCCAGGCGCCTTCGATCAGCATGGCGATGATCAGCCGTGCCGGCCATGACAAAGGCAGCGAGGGCAGTCGCGCGAACAGCAGCCAGGTCAGGCCGTAGAACAGGAAGCCGTGCAGGACGTGGGAGAAACTGTACCAGTCGGCGACCTGTTGCGAATTTTCCGAGCTGTTCACCACGCCATGCCACAACTTCACATAGCCGCAGGTGCAGATCGGCACGCGCCCCGCCGCGAACAGGATGGAGGCTTGCAACGCCAGCAGCAACAGCGCCATGCCGAGCCAGGCTTGCGGGGGTACGGCGAGCTTGCTCGGTTGCGTGTTCGCCAGCGTCACGGTTGGCGCACCATCAACAGCGCCGGTCCGTCCGGCGTCTCGACCAAGCGGTCGCGCACGAAGCCGGCCTTCGCATAGGCGCGTACCGCGCGTGCATTGAGCGGATCAGGATCGGTGACGATCCGCGGCCGACCGGCGCGCAGCTGCGCGTCGACGAATTGGCGAATGAAGGCCGAGCCATGGCCGCGCGCGATCATGTTGCTTTCGCCGATGAACTGGTCGATCCCACGCGTGCCCTCCGGTTGCGGCCCAAAGCCCGTATTCCAGGCCGTCAGCCGGTAACACTGAAGATAGCCGAAGGGCTTGTTGTCGGCCAAGACGATGAACTGGTCCATCGCCGGCTCGTCAAGATCGCCGCTGACCAGCTCAAGCTGCTCGTCCGGATCGCCCCACCATTCCCGCACATGCGCTTCGCCCAGCCACCGCCGGATCAGCGGCAGATCGGCCGTTGTCATCGGTCGAAAGGTGTAGGTGGGCCTCATCTAGTAGCCACGGGTGGGACTGCGCTCCCTCTCCCGCTTGCGCTACCAGATTCACACATCTCGAAAATAGAATCATCTTCAATGAGTGTAGCAAAAGCCAGGTTTTGGACGCTCACGCGCTGCAGAATCGAGACAAGTGACTCGGATGACTCACTTTTTGGGCTTAATCGGCGAATGGCTCCGACAGAGATGTGTGAATACGGTAGCCCGCTTGCGGGAGAGGGTCGGGGAGAGGGTGCTTCCGCAATGGGACAATCCCCCAGAGGAGAGAGCCCCCACCCGGCGCTTCGCGCCGACCTCCCCCGCAAGCGGGAGAGGTTGCACCGAGCATCCGGACAAGCCTTCGGACAAATGACGCTCCGCCTACCCACTCGCGAGGCTCTCGATCGTCACATTCCGGTTGGTGTAAACGCAGATGTCGGCGGCGATGTCGAGGGAGCGGCGGACGATGGTCTCGGCGTCCTTATCGGTATCGAGCAGGGCGCGCGCCGCCGCCAGCGCATAATTACCGCCGGAGCCGATCGCCATCACGCCGGCCTCAGGCTCGAGCACGTCGCCGGTGCCGGTCAGGACAAGGGAGACGTCCTTGTCGGCCACGATCATCATGGCCTCCAGCCGCCGCAGGTAACGGTCGGTGCGCCAGTCCTTGGCCAGCTCGACCGCGGCCCGGGTCAGCTGTCCCGGATATTGCTCCAGCTTGCTCTCCAGCCGCTCAAAAAGCGTGAAGGCGTCGGCGGTGGCGCCGGCAAAGCCGCCGATAACGTCGCCCTTGCCGAGCTTGCGGACCTTCTTGGCGTTGGACTTGATTACGGTCTGGCCGATCGAGACCTGGCCGTCGCCGCCAACCACCACCTTATCGCCCTTGCGGACCGTCAAAATCGTGGTGCCGTGCCAGCTAGGCGAGCTGTTCTGGAAATCCTGCATAAATGACCCTCGTTGTCCGCCTGATTTAGGCGGTCGGGGCCAAAGGGACAACCGGCGCACAACCGGCGCACAACGGCCGCTCCGGGCCTAATTCGCTCACCATAGGCAGAAGTAGAGGCCCGGCTAGCCGTTCCCGCAGTAGCGAAGGCGTCATTTGGCTGGTAAAAGACCGGCGTTTTCGGCCCCGAACAGCATGATTTTGAAAAGCGGACACCGCTTTTCCGACCGAGATCATGCCGAAATGACAGCGAAAGCCTTCAATGCGCACCGCGACGATCAAGCGCAAGACCAAGGAAACCGACATCGAGGTCACCGTGAACCTCGATGGCACCGGCGTGGCCAATATCGCGACCGGCATCGGCTTTTTCGACCACATGCTCGATCTCCTCGCCCGCCATTCCCGCATCGACCTCACGGTCAAGGCGGTAGGTGACCTGCACATTGATCACCACCATACCACCGAAGACACCGGCATTGCGCTCGGCCAGGCCGTCAAGCAGGCGCTCGGCAACATGGCGGGTATCACCCGCTATGCCGGCGTGCACATGCCCATGGACGAGACGCTGTCGCGCGTGGTCATCGACATCTCGGGCCGCCCGTTTCTGGTGTTCAAGGCCGACTTTCCCCGCGACAAGATCGGCGAGTTCGACACCGAGCTGGTGCGCGAGTGGTTCCAGGCCTTCGCCATCAACGCCGGCGTGACTCTCCACGTTGAGACCCTATATGGCGATAACAGCCACCATATCGCCGAGTCCTGCTTCAAGGGTCTGGCGCGGGCGCTGCGCACCGCTGTCGCGATCGATCCGAAGGCTGTGGGGGAGATCCCGTCCACCAAGGGCTCGCTCGGCGGCTGACATCTCCGGCCGGCGGCACGCGCCGCTTGCGGTATCACTGAATTTAGAGAACGGGGCATCACCATGCCTGTCTACACAGTTCATGCTCCCTCTCCTGCCGGAGCCGATTTGCGCGCGACCGACAAGTTCGTCTTCGTGCGCGACGGCTTCCACTTCTGGGCGATGATCTTCGGCCCGCTCTGGCTGCTGTGGAATCGGCTGTGGCTGGCGCTGATCGGCTGGGTGATCTTTGTGGCCGCGTTCAATGCGGGGCTGTCCAGCCTGGGTGTTGGACGCAGCTCGATCTTCTTCGCCAATATCATCGTCGCGCTGCTGATGGGCTTCGAGGCCTCGAGCCTGCGCCGCTGGACTCTCTCACGCGGCAAATGGCGGCAGCTCGACGTCGTGATTGCCGACAAGGAAGACACTGCCGAGCATCGCTTCTTCGAGCGCTGGAGCCAGAAGCAGCATGGCATCGTCAATGATCAATGGGCCGTCGATCGCGGCGGCCCGCCGCCGACCCGTAGCGTGCCGGGTCAGCAATTCTCGAACCCGCCGCCGTTGCCGGCGGGCGGCATCATTGGGTTGTTTCCAGAACCGGGAGGGTCAAGATGAGCGTCGCCATCATCGATTACGGTTCGGGCAATCTGCATTCCGCCGCCAAGGCCTTCGAACGTGCCGCGCGCAGCCTGGAGGACCCGCAAAAGGTATTCGTTACCAGCGATCCGGACCAGGCCTACAGCGCCGACCGTCTGGTGCTGCCGGGCGTCGGCGCTTTCGCCGATTGCCGGCGCGGACTTGACGCCGTCAACGGCATGGTCGAGGCCATCACCGAAGCGGTGCGCGTCAAGGCGCGGCCGTTCTTCGGCATCTGCGTCGGCATGCAATTGATGGCGAGCCGCGGCAAGGAGCACGTCACGACGGAGGGGCTGAATTGGATCGGCGGCGACGTCGAGAAGATCACGCCGCGCGACGAAAACCTGAAGATCCCGCACATGGGCTGGAACACGCTGGAGGTGCTGCGCGAGCATCCGGTGCTGAACAAGCTGCCGCTTGGCCCCAAGGGCCAGCACGCCTATTTCGTGCACTCCTATCACCTCAACCCCGCCAACGAGGCGGACGTGCTGGCGCGCGCCGATTATGGCGGGCCCGTCACCGCGATCGTCGCAAAGGACACCGCGATCGGCACGCAATTCCACCCCGAGAAGAGCCAGCGGTTCGGGCTGGCCCTGATCTCGAACTTTTTGCGATGGAAACCGTGATTCTCTTCCCCGCCATCGACCTCAAGAACGGCCAGTGCGTGCGTCTCGAGCAAGGCGACATGGCGCGCGCCACCGTGTTCAATCTCGATCCCGCGGCGCAGGCGCAGAGCTTTTCCGCGCAGGGCTTTGAGTATCTCCACGTTGTCGATCTCGACGGCGCCTTTGCCGGCAAGCCGGTCAATGCGCAGGCCGTCGAGGCGATGCTGAAGACGATCAACATTCCGGTACAGCTCGGCGGCGGCATTCGCGATCTCGCGACCGTCGAAGCCTGGCTCGGCAAGGGCATCGCCCGCGTCATCATCGGCACCGCCGCGGTGCGCGACCCTGAATTGGTGAAGGCGGCGGCGAAGCAATTCCCCGGCCGAATCGCGGTCGGGTTAGACGCGCGCGACGGCAAGGTCGCTGTCGAAGGCTGGGCCGAGACCTCGCAGGTCACAGTGCTGGAGATCGCGCAGCGGTTCGAGGACGCCGGCGTTGCCGCCATCATCTTCACCGACATCGCGCGCGACGGTCTGCTCAAGGGCCTGAACCTGGACGCGACCATTGCGCTGGCGGACGCGATTTCGATTCCGGTGATCGCCTCCGGCGGCCTTGCTTCGATCGAGGACGTCAAGGCGATGCTGACGCCGCGCGCCAGGAAGCTCGCCGGCGCGATCGCCGGCCGCGCGCTCTATGATGGCCGGCTTGATCCCGCCGCCGCCCTCGCCCTGATCCGTAACGCGCGCTAGGAGGCATCCAATGTTCAAGGTGCGCGTGATCCCCTGCCTCGACGTCAAGGACGGAAGGGTCGTCAAGGGCGTGAATTTCGTCGATTTGCGCGATGCCGGCGACCCTGTCGAAGCCGCAATCGCCTATGATGCCGCTGGGGCCGACGAGCTTACCTTCCTCGACATCACTGCGACCCATGAGAACCGCGGCATCATGCTCGATGTGGTCCGGCGCACGGCAGAAGCCTGCTTCATGCCTGTCACCGTCGGCGGCGGCGTGCGTGAGGTCAACGACATCAAGACGCTGCTGCGCGCCGGCGCCGACAAGGTCTCGATCAACAGCGCCGCGGTGTCGCGACGGGAGTTCGTCAAGGAAGCGGCCGAAAAGTTCGGCGAGCAATGCGTGGTGGTGGCGATCGATGCCAAGCGCGTCAAGCGTCCGGGCGGCGACCGCTGGGAGATCTTCACCCATGGCGGGCGCAACTCGACCGGCATCGATGCCATCGAATATGCCCAGGAAGTGGTCTCGCTCGGCGCCGGCGAAATCCTGCTTACCTCGATGGACCGCGACGGCACCAGGCAGGGTTTCGACATTCCGCTGACGCGCGCGATTGCCGACAGCGTCTCCGTTCCGGTGATCGCCTCGGGCGGCGTCGGCAATCTCGACCATCTCGTCGAGGGTATCCGCGACGGGCACGCCACCGCCGTGCTGGCGGCCTCGATCTTCCACTTCGGGGAATTCACCATCCGACAAGCCAAGGAGCACATGGCCCGGCGCGGGCTGCCCATGCGCCTCGATGCCTGACGACTCCCGTTCGTAAAAGTGCTACACGAGCCGTGTGGGGACCGGCTCGTTCGGCCGTATCGCGTTTTCCGAGTATTCCGTATGCCGCGTTTCACGATCCATGATCTGGCCGAGACCATCGATGCCCGCGCGGCCGCCGGTGGCGAGGCCTCCTACACCCGCAAGCTCCTGGACAAGGGCGCCGAGCATTGCGCCAAGAAGTTCGGTGAGGAGGCAGTCGAAACCGTAATCGCAGCAGTCGAAAACGATCGCGCGCATCTGATCGCCGAGAGCGCCGACCTGCTCTACCATTTCCTTGTGCTGCTCAAGGCCCGCGGCGTAAAGCTGGAGGAGGTCGAGGCCGCGCTGGACAAGCGGACGTCGATGTCAGGGTTGGAAGAAAAGGCGTCGCGCAAGAGCGGCAACTAGCCGAGGTGGAAAAGATCGCGTCATGGATATCCGCGCACCCGAGCAGCAGTATAATCCGTACCGCGTCTATACGCGCGAAGAATGGGCGCGCTTGCGCGACGACACGCCGATGACGCTGGAGCCGGGCGAGTTCGACCGGCTGCGTTCGCTGCACGACCGCCTCGACCTCCAGGAGGTCGAGGACATTTACCTGCCGCTGTCGCGCCTGCTCTCGATCTACGTCGATGCGATGCAGCGCCTGTATTACGCCGAGCGGCAATTCCTCAACATCCGCGACCGCAAGGTGCCCTACATCATCGGCGTTGCCGGCTCGGTCGCGGTAGGCAAATCCACCACGGCCCGCGTGCTCCAGGCCCTCTTGGCGCGCTGGTCGCCGCGCCCGAAGGTCGAGCTGATCACCACCGACGGGTTTCTCTACCCCAACGCGGTGCTCGACCGGCAGGGCATCATGCAGAAGAAGGGTTTTCCCGAGAGCTACGACCTGCCACTGCTGCTCAGCTTCCTCTCCGACATCAAGTCCGGACGCCGTCATGTGCGCGCGCCGGTCTATTCGCATCTGACCTACGACATCGTGCCGAACCAGTGGGCCGAGATCGACCAGCCCGACATCCTGATCGTCGAAGGCGTCAACGTCCTGCAGACCGGCAAGCTGCCGCGCGACGGCAAGGCGGTGCCTGTGGTCTCCGACTTCTTCGATTTCTCCGTCTATATCGACGCCGACGAGGCGGCGCTGCGGCAATGGTACATCAAGCGCTTCCTGGCGCTGCGTGACACCGCCTTCACCAATCCAAAATCCTACTTCAACCGCTACGCGCTGTTGTCGGACGAGGAAGCCACCGCCACCGCGATCGCGATCTGGGAGCGCACCAACCTCGCCAATCTCGAGGACAACATCTTGCCGACCCGGCCCCGCGCGACGCTGATCCTGAAGAAGGGCGCCGACCACACGGTGGAGAGCGTGGCGCTCAGGCGGTTGTAATCGCGCCGGTGAACATGGCCCCTGGCTGGTTTGGGCTGAGTGTCTTTTGTTGCAGACCTACAATCGGTATTCCGCTATGCGTTCAAGAACGGCGGAGAGGCACTATGGTTGATCGTCTCAGAAGCGCTGCGGAGCAGCTTGAAGCTCCGATCTGCCCGGACTGCCACATCGAGATGAAGTGGTTCCGCTCCGAACTGCTCGCGGACGAGCCGACGCCGATCATCGCGCATCTTTTCGTGTGCCCACATTGCAAGCGCGCGGCAAAAGCGGACACCATCTTCAAAGCCGACCGAGCGCCGCCTGATAAGCTCACTGCGCCGCGCTTTCTTTCACATGCCGACGCACCGAGTCGCGCCGGACGGCACGGGGCATGCTCGGCGCCCGACCTGGCCGTTAACCTAGCTGGCACGCCGCCGCTGGATGGCTCACTTGCCTGTTTTCGTATTCCAGTCCGCTAGCTTGATGCGCCCCGCAAAGATGGCGGGCCCGGAGCTGCTGGCCTTGTAGACGAAGGCTTCGCCTTCCTGCACGTCGCCGGCCTCCTTGCCGAAGGCATCGGCGATGTTCGTCTTGTGGGTGATCAGGAACGTGTTGGTGCCGGCCTTCGGCGGCGTATCGACGAGATGACGCACGGCTTGGCCCGCCTTTGCATTTGCACCCGTCGGGTTGGCCATTCCCGACGCACTGGCGTTGCTGCTGTCCGTTAACGCATCGACCGGCTTGACCTCGCGGCCGGAGATCAGCTTGCCCGCCTCGACCGCGCGGTTCAGCCGGCTGGTGTAGACCTCGCCGATCGGAATCGCGAGATCCTTGACCGCTGTCCCGATCTGACGCGCCATGTCCCTGCCCTTTTCACTGAGCTGGCGCTGCGCGCTCATGTCGTCGAATTTGAAAGGGTAGACGTCCCTTTGGCTGTCGTCGGTGGCGGTGTGCCGAAACACCAGCACGTAACCGCCCTGCCTGAGGGATGTGATGAGTTCCGGCGTATCCGCCGCGGTGTGTCCAGAAATTCCAGCGAAAAGGACAATGAGTGCGAGGCGGCAAAGCACGTTCATGCGCAAAGTCCCCTATTGCAAAACGTCCCCTCAGGGGATGGTGACGCGCAACGAGGCCGATTTCAATTATCGATTGCCGGTCGGGCCGAGGTTTTCGTGAAATTCTGGATCAGACTGTCAGGTGGCGGGACGTGGCCAGCCCGGCCAGCGCCTGATCCAGCTTCTCGCGGTCGAGCGGCTTGATCAGGAATCCATTCATGCCTGCCTCGAAGCAGGCGTAGCGGTCCTCGACCAGCGTATTGGCGGTGAGTGCCAGGATGGGCACGCGCTGGCGACCCATGGCCGCCTCATGCGCGCGAATGCGCTTTGTCGTCTCAATGCCGTCGAGCTGCGGCATCTGGATATCCATCAGCACGAGGTCATAGGGCGTGCCGGCCGATGAGGCGGCGAGCCAGGATTCCAGCGCCGCTTCGCCGTGGATAGCGATGACGACGCGGTGGCCGAGTTTGGTGAGCAGCGAGCGCATCAACAGCGCATTGATCTCGTTGTCCTCGGCAACGAGGATCGACAGGCCTTTCGCCGGCGTTGCACTTTTGGATTCTGCCAATGGCTCCGGCGCGAGCTCGGGCGAGGCGACCTCCGGCGTCAGCGAAAGGCGTGTGGCGAGCGAGGCGGCGCGCAGCGGCTTCACCAGGAATCCGGTGAAGGCCGGGGACAGTTCCTCATGGCGCGAGCTCGACGTCAGCAGCACCAGGCGCTGCATCGCATGCGCCCGCGCCGTTTCGCCGAGATGGTCGGCAGCGGCGGGACCGATCGCGCGATCGACCAGCATGGCGTGCCATGAACGCTCCGGCAGCAGCGCTTGAGCCACGGCGGCGTCCGCCACCATGCAGGTCTGACCGCCCCAGCGCTCCAGGCGCCGCGCGATCAGCGACGCCTCGATGCCCTCGGCGACGAGGAGAATCGGCTTGCCGGCGAGTTCGGGGCTGGGGAATGCCGTCTGTCCGCTACCTGCTTGTGACGGGGCTAGCGGCACCGCGACCTCGAAGGTTGACCCTTTGCCCGGTTCGCTCTCGAGCGTGATCCGGCCGCCCATGCGCTTGACGATGCGCTCGCTGATGGACAGGCCTAGCCCGGTGCCGCCATAGGTGCGCGCGACGCGCTCGTCCGCCTGCTCGAACTCCCGGAAGATGCGCGATTGCGCTTCCGACGCGATGCCGATGCCGGTGTCGCGGACCAGGAAGCTGATCTCGTTCGGCCGCATGCCGGGCTCGACGATCAGCGCGACGCCGCCGCTCGCGGTGAACTTGATGGCGTTGCCGGCGAGGTTGAGCAGCACCTGGCGCAGCCGCGCGGCGTCCCCCACGACCTCGAGCGGCAGGCGCTCGTCGATATAGGACGCGATCTCGAGACTCTTGGCCTGCGCACGCGGCGCGAGAAGCTCGGTGATCTCCTCGACCAGCGTGGACAAGGCGAAAGGACGCTGCTCGAGATCGAGCTTGCCGGCTTCGATCTTGGAATAATCGAGCAGCTCCTCGATCAGCGCCATCAGTGCTTCGCCCGAGGTTTTCACCGCCCTGGCATAGGTCGTCTGCTCCGGCGTCAGCATGGTGTCGAGCAAGAGGCTGCCCATGCCGATGATGCCGTTGAGGGGCGTGCGGATTTCGTGCGAGGCCATCGCGAGGAAACGCGATTTCGCGCGGTTGGCGGCATCGGCCTGATCGCGCGCGTCGGATAAAGCGCGCTCGGTCTCGGTGCGGTCGGTGACGTCGCGTCCGACGCTCTGCAATTCGGCGGGCTGGCCGGCATCGCGGCGCACATAGCCCTCGCGCCAGGCGATCCAGCGCGCACCGAGCGGGGTTGCGATTTTCTGGTCGTGAACGCGCGTGCCGCTGCTCTCGCGCGCGCTGTCGCCCTGCTCCAGCACGTCGAAGTCGAAGCGTGTGCCGACCAGCGCGCTCCGGGCCTGTCCCGCCAGCGCGCAATAGGCGTCGTTGGCAAAGGTGATGCGGCCGCTCGTGTCGCGCAGCACGATCAGGTCGCCCTGCTGCTCGAACAGGCTGCGGGCGCGCTCTTCGGCTTCCTTGAGCTCCCAATTGCGGTCGATCAGCGCCTCGTTGTGGGCGGCGAGCGAACGCAGCCGCTTGTTGACGAAGCGCAGCCGCATGCTCAGCGTCGCAAGACCAAGGCACGCCAGCGCGAACAGAAAGCTCGCGCCGATCGCAAAGGCGTTGGGATCGTAGCCGGAATTCTCGGACCGGCTGCCGGAGACGAAGCCGTAGGCGGCGCCGAACGTCGCCGAGAAGATAATGAACGAGCGCAGCGCGAAAGCGATACGGGGATGCTGTCGCCTGAAGCGGCGCATGCGCACCTTGATCCGGAACGTCCGACCCATCGCCACCGACCCTTGTCCGAAACCCCGTGCCCGCCGTGTGCGACGATGTCGCGTCGACCTTGCGAACAGCTTGAGGCTTTGGCGCCGCCTCCCAACAGGGTTGACGAGGTGTTAACGCTTCAGAGCATGATCCGCAAAAGTGTGCAGCGATTTTCCGAAAAGATCATGCTCAAGCAAGAAGCTAAAGCGCGATCGTGATCTCAGCGCGCTTTAGAGCGAGGCGGCCTGCAGGTGGCCATGGCCGCCGCGGGCGCCGACGATCAGCGCCGCGGCCTCGCGCTGCGAGAACGTCTTCGAGCGCACATAGATGCGGTAATCGGCCGGTCCTTCGGTGGAGAGATAGATCACCTGGCCGCCGTCGACGGGCTGCGCGGCGATCGAGACCAGGCGTGTCGACGGATTGCCCTGGCAGGAATCCGATTCCGAGCCGAGGCCATCGTCGACCACCGCGAAGTCCGCAGCGTCCGCATTGTCGGTGACCTGGACCCGTACCGTGGCCTGCGCGGGATCATCGGTGAAGGCGACATGCACGCCGGCGGTCCAGAACACGGAGGTGAGCTCGACCGAGGTCTCGCCCAGGGCAATGCAGGGATGCGAGACCGATCCGATCTCGGCGCGGGCGAACACCGCCGCCGCCAACAGGGGAACAAGCGACGCCAGGATCTTGAAACGCAACATGACACTCTACTCGCCCGCCCCGCGGGAACTCGTGTTGGAAACACATGCGGCTTATGGTTTGCAGAGCGTAAAGGAAACTCGTTACCGCCGGGTTGATGCGTGCGGGCTTCACGCCATCTGCCGTACATCCTCCGCGAGTGCGCGGTAGGACAGCGCTTCGGCGAGGTGCAGCCGGCCGATCTTGTCCGCGTTATCGAGATCGGCCAGCGTGCGCGCGACCCGCAGCACGCGGTGATAGCCGCGCGCCGACAGCCGCATGGTCTCCGCCGCGTCCCGCAATAGCTTGGCGCCTTGCGCATCCGGTTTTGCGATCTCTTCGAGGACCGAGGCCGGCGCCTCGGCATTGGTGCGGACGTTGGGCAGGCCGGCATCCGCATAACGCGCGAGCTGGATGTCGCGTGCCGCCGCCACGCGCGCGGCGACTTCGGCGGAGCCTTCCGCTGGCGGCGGCAGAATCAAATCGGCCGCGGTCACCGCCGGCACCTCGATGCGCAGATCAATGCGATCCATCAAGGGACCCGAGATGCGCGCCTGGTAGTCGCCGGTGCAGCGGTCGATGCGGCCGCGCTTGCAGGCATAGCCCGGCTCGAACGCGTTGCCGCAGCGGCAGGGATTCATTGCGGCCACCAGCATGAAGCGGGCAGGGTAGGTGACGCGATGATTGGCGCGCGACACCGCGACCTCGCCGTTCTCGAGGGGCTGGCGCAGCGAATCCAGCACGCGCGGATCGAACTCCGGCAGCTCGTCGAGGAACAGCACGCCCTGATGCGCCAGCGAGATCTCGCCGGGCTTGGCGCGCACGCCGCCGCCGGTGAGCGCGGCCATGCTGGCGGAATGATGCGGCGAGCGGAACGGCCGCCGCGCGGTTAGCGCGCCGCCCTCGATCTCGCCGGCGACGGAGGCGATCATCGAGACTTCGAGCAGTTCGCCTGGCGACAGCGGCGGCAGGATCGAGGGCAGGCGGGCCGCCAGCATCGATTTGCCGGCGCCAGGCGCGCCGATCATCAGCAGGTGATTTTCTCAATGACAATGCGCGTCCTATCTCTGCCGCGAGTTGCCCGATAATGGCAGTGGCGTTCTTCTGCCTTGGCTAACCTGACAGCTGCACAAGAGTTTTTCCGAGTTTCTGGACGCTAAGAAACAATCCGGACGCCTCAATCAGAAAGATGACCACAAGTGCATGGACAATATACATGCGACTCTCAAACAGGATCAGCGTGCGCTCAAACAGCGTCCGCAGGTATGGAACGGTGTTGAAGAGAAGAACGCATGCCAGTCCCAAAACTAGAGAGCCAACGATGTCAGTCGGATAGTGCCACCCAAAGATGACCCGCGGGACTGCTATGATCACGGCGACCCAGAGAAGGCAAAGCAGCCCGACCAATCGATTTTCTAAGAGGATCACGGTAGCGAGGGCAAAAAACAGTGTCGCGGTGTCGCTGGGAAACGAGTCTCTGCGATCCCAAACAAAGCGCAGTTGTGGGTCGATTCTATCCAGCACGGCCATATTCAAGGGAAGGGCTGGGTCCAAAAATGGGCGTGTATGGGTGGCAAGATGAAACTGTAGCCAGACGGAGAGGACTGTCGCCACACAAGTCGCAAGGAACCCGGCCAGCATCCGGCAGCGTCGTTCTCTGCTGTCGTCGGCGAACCACAACGAGACGAGAGAAAAAAAGACCGGAAATCCCCTGAACAAGGAATTGTTGGCAAGCTCCCACACATACTCGTGACTTGCAGAGAGCGAGTTGAGCCAGAGTAGGAGGTCCCGATCCCAACTGCTGCCTGCCGCTTGGCTGAACCTCGCGGAGAAAAACAAAAAACCGAAGATTGCGGCGGCGACGATGATTAGCGCCAGTGCTGCCTTTTTCGTCATTCCGTTCGCCAAGACCATCGAGCCTGCCCGATGGCCCGCGGGTTGCGTTGCGAGCTCCTCAACCACGAACTAACCTCGATTCAGCCAATCAGAGTTTACTCAGAAAAAGGTTTGGAGAAATTAAATCCGGGCAGCATATGATTTCGTCAATGCCAAAAGGGGGGGTTGCGGTTCTTCTCGGATTTTTTCGGGTCCCCTTTCGAACACCGGACCCTATTTTGCTCGACCCCTCCCACGGGGCTTCAAAATATACGGCTTTAAAGGGCCACCGCCGCCCGAGCTACGGCCGCATGCTAGCGCGCGGGTGACGAACGCGAGCCATCAACAGGTGGTTTCGTCAACGGGAATACCGAGATGGTGTTCCGGCTTTGTTCTGTGATATAAACCGGTCATGGATCAGCCTGTAAGACCGCAGCCGTTCATTGTCCAAAAGCGCTCCAATCATGGGACCAGCAATCCAATCGTGGCGCGGCTCTCCCTTCAAACTCTGGAGCTGCTCAACTGCGCCAACCTTCCCAAGGAAGGTCAAGATCAGGTTTTTCGGCTCTACCACGATTGCCTTCAACGAAGTCTGTTGCGATGCTTCGACGCCTATACGCGCCTCTGCCAAGCTCGAGACATGTCGCTTCAAGAAGTCGCTGCTGCGGTGGACCAAGGTGCCCGCAGCTTTCCTTTCGTCATCGGCCTGGAGGACGAGGTCAACACGTTCTTGTATGAAGCAAAGCTATATCTGCGTGACGCGCTCCGAGTGCTGAACCTGTTCTTTGGGGCGAATTTCGCGGACGCGAGCCGCCTTACGAGCTGGATCGACAAAGGGAAGGTCAAAGAAGGCGCCGTGATCACATGGGCCGCCGAAATGTTCGGTCGAGACGCCGACTTCACGCACATGCTTCGTTCTGAAGAGCCGTGGGTTTCCGATATCATCAAGTTTAGAAACGCGGTCGAGCACCCGGATGGCGGCACCGCTATGGTACTGGAAAACTACCGCGCAACATCGAACGGCCGCCTTGAGCCTAGTTGGCGCCGGGAGGGCAAGGACGCTCGTCGAGAGACGCTCCTGTTTCCAGACCTTGAAGTCCTCATTGAAAATCTGCTGACCTTTGGTGAGGACTTACTCGTTTGTTCGATCCTTAAGCGGCTTATCTCTCCAAACATTGGTTTTGGGATTATCCCGCCTGAGGAGCGTCGGCCTGAGTGTCCGGTTCGGGTCCGCACCGTCTTGATCGGGTTGCCTCCGCTACCCCAAGCCTGATTTGGGTCCCGTGGCGCCCACCGGGCCTCCTGTCAGTCTTCAAGTGGCGGTAGATCAGCGCGGCCAACTGTGCGCCTCGGGATCATCTGTGGGCTGACACGCGCATATGGGTCCCCTTTCGGCCACCGGACCCTATTTTTCGGGTCAATCCCAACCCGACTTCAAAGCTTCTTGGCCTGAAGCCGCCGCCGCCTTGCTACGGCCTGCGGTGTATAAGCCTTTCGCTGGCCTTTGCGGTTCTTCGGGGCGCGGCTACCGTGCTCAGATGCAGCTTCGCCTTGCCCTCCTCCTCGCGGTTCTCAGCTCATCCGCCCTCGCCCAACCGGTCTCGCTCGTATGCTCGGTGTCCATCTCGACCCAAGGCGTGACGACTGAACCCTCGACTTCCGGAGCGCGCCTCGATCTGGAGGGCCGACGCTTCGTGGTTCCGTTGTTGCAGCGGACGTTCCCTATCGTGAAAGTCAATGAGGCCATGCTCTGGTTCGAGGCCGACACCAACGAGGCCTATACGACGGGAACGCTTGATAGGCTGTCCGGCAAGATTTCTCTGGTGTCTATGACGCCCGAGGAAAAGCGGAAGATGTACGCGGGGCAGTCCAGCCACCTGGACTGGAGTATGGCTGGAAGGTGCACGCCGGGCGGCCAGCTCTTCTAGCCATTGCCCGGCCCAACCATCCCTCCCGCTTTGTAATATATTTGCCACACCCGGAACTGAGGCGCGTATGTGCATGTCCCGTCTTGATATAAACTGGTCCCACGCGGGGTTTAACCCGCTGCCTCCCCAAATGGGGAGTGTAGTGTTTGGGGGCGCTCAGAAGTCATAGTCCGGCGTTTTGTCATCCGGGTCGTACGCGACCTCAGCAGGTTCCATCCATTCGGCCATGAGCGCCTGTGGGAGCCCATCGTTCAGCTTGGCCAACGCAATAGCGGTGATGTCTGGGTTCTTGGTCAGTCGCCCTCCCAGCTTTGCTCGCGCAATGTCATCAACAAGCTTCTGAGCTTCAGCCTCTCTCCCGTCCTCAAGCTCTGCGTTCTCGGTAATTCCCTGCGCTCGCCCGCGCGCCCTATTCCAAGACATCTCCCCAATGTCCTCCGTAGGCACGTCAAGCTCCCTCAGCTTCCGCAACACAGCCCTCATGTTGCTCACGGTGCTCTGGGCGATACCGGCATCCTTCGCGATGCTGGCGATGCTATCCACCGCCTTGTCCTGCCTCACAAGTCTCCACGCCGCCTCCAGCTTGTCAGCCTTCCCCATCGGAATTTTGTCACGAGAGTTGCTCCGCAGGGCAAAGCGTTCTGCCTCCTCCAGTGTCCCCGTGAACACTCTGGCTGGAATTTTGCACACTGGCTGTGTCATAAGCCGCTAGGCGGTGGTGGCCATCAATCACGTAGAACGCGGCTCCCACAGCGAAGACCGTGATCTGCGGCAGTTTAAACCCGTCACGCAACGCCCTTGCCATGTCGTAGATGACATCATGCCTTGGCACCATGTTGCGCCTCGGTCGCCGCCACTGGAAGGCCTTCTCCGCGACCCTAATATTGTCCCGCTCCAGCACCACACCTGCGCTGGCGTTCTCAGGGAGCGCAGGCTGTCCCTCGGACTGCAATCGGGCCTCAAGGTCTGCAATGCTCTCATAGGTGTCTGTGGGCGTCTTGATGTCACTGCGGGTGAACGTGCGCTTCCGTTGCTTATTCTTCTTAGCCACTCGGCTCAGTCCTCTTCCTTCACGTCTTCAATCTCGTTGGCTTCCCAATCGAAGCGGCTCGTCATGAAGTGCGTCTCCTGCGGGGTCTCCGTGTGGTGCCACCAGATGTCCAATCGCGCTTCCTGCGGCCTCATCACCATCTTGCTCACAGCCCCCCGGAGTGCCTTGTTGGCCTCCTCAGTGTCCATAGGATCACGCGTGAGCGCCTTCTCCACGGCGGCCAATCGCTTCTTGACGTTGGCGCTCTTGAGGGCGTCCCTGCGCTCCAGCAATTCTCTCAGCTCTTCCCGGTAACCTTCCAGTTCACGCTCGGTAGCTCGTAGCTTGTTGCGCGCCGCTGCGCTCCGATCCGAAATGGTCAGCTCGAGCAGCTCTTCCACCAAGTCTCCGCCTGCGTCCACGTTGCCCTTCAACATATCTATGCGGGCGTCCATTCCAGCGGTGTTATTGCCGGTCGGCGCATCGTCTAGCGTCCCAAGCAAGCGGAGCCTGAAGCTACTAACGGCCTCGGCATAGGGCACGCTCTCGTATTTGCACGTCCCCGCCTTCGCGTGTGCCGCTGCGCAGACAAGATACACGTGGTCTCCCTTGTTGATCCTAGTCACGGTGCCTTTGCAGTGCTGACATTTCATGATGCCCGCGAAGATGGACCGCACTGGGGCTTTGGCGTTCTTCCCGCGCGCCCCGGTGGTGCTCAGGCGGGCGTTCACGCGTTCAAACAGCTCTCGCTCTACGGCGGGAGGGAACCTATGGGCAATGGGCTCCTGCGGAATGCGTTGCTTGGTGCGCTGACCTTCAACCTTCACCACACGATGTGGCACGAAGACGCCAATGGCTGCTTTGTTAGTTAGGAGCTTACGGATGTAGCTGCGGTGCCAGTGCGCCGCCTTCCATTTCCCTGCGCCCCACGTGTCTTCCTTGGTGTCATTGAGGTGCGCGGCGATGCTGTATTCTCCCATGCCGTCGTCCGCCATCTCGAACATCCACCGCAGCAACGTGGCTCGTTCTTCAATCAGCTCATAGGCCGAGACCTCGTCGCGCCACCGTATCCACGCGGGGAGCCTGCGGGTGTACGGCTTCGTGATCTTCTGATCGCTGGCGAAGGTCCTGCGCTTCTCGGCGTATTTCTCGGCTACCCGCGTGCCCTTGAGCGTGCTCTCTTGGTTGCCTCTGGCAAATGAAAGTAGCATCGCCATAAGGTACATTAGGCCGTCTGGGCTCCGCAGGGTCTCCATGTTGTACTCGCGGCCAAGCCCCCCATCGTCCGAGAGGTCTACAACCGTCACGCCCGCGCGAATGATCCCTTGCATATGAGACGAGGCGTCTACGGCGGGCTCTCGGCTCAAACGGTCAAGGCTTTCAACCAACAACCACGATCCCTGTGGAACCGTGCCATCCTCAACCGCCGTGAGGAACGTCTTGAGATTGCCTACGTCCCGGTTAGCGCCCGTGTAGGCTGACACGCCCTTGTCCGTAAGGTTCAGCTCGGTGTCGAGCAAGACGCCCATGCGGTCCGCCCATGCCTGCGCCATAGCTGTCTGCCTGCGCAGGCTGTCACCCTGCTCCTGAGCTGGCGTCGAGAAGCGCTTATAGCTGTAGGCTTTAGGTTGCCGCTGGGCGTCCATCGCGCGTCCCTCAGCGGCCCAAGGTTTCTGTGGTGATGGTTGCTAGAACGTCATCGACGCAGCCCCACCGAACGGCTCGGCGGTGCGCCCAAGCCTCCATGCGGTCCCCAAGGGCTTGCTTGCGCTGCCCTGCGCTCTGCACGGCCCAACTGAACTGGATGGCTGCGGTGACGATGCGGTGGCGGGCTGCGATGGTGATGCGGTTCATGGTTGTCTCCAGTTAGCCCATCGTGGGCACCGAGACAATCACATGAGCAGGTGATGTCCGCCCGCGGCTGCGATCTCGAGCGCCCGCTTGGCGCTCTCCTGGCCCTTGATATCGCGCAGGTCGAGGGACGAGGCGGCGGCCTCATGCACCTTCGGCGAGGGCCGCGACAGCACCTGCGTGCCCTTGAAATGGTTGGCGATCTGAATGAGTGATTGTGCGGCGATGATCTGGATGTCCGGGCTCGCCCAGGCCGCCTCCGAGCCGCAGGCTGCCGGGCAGATCAGGCCCTCCTCGCGCGCATTGGCGCCGATCGCGGCGGGCAGGACACCTGCGACCGGCGCAATCGATCCGTCGAGGCCGAGCTCGCCGAGAACGGTGAAGCCAGCCAGTGCATCGGGCGGGATCGCGCCGATCGCCGCCATCAGCCCGAGCGCGATCGGCAGGTCGTAATGGCTGCCCTCCTTGGGCAGGTCGGCCGGGGCCAGATTGACGATGATCCGCCGCGCCGGCAGCGCCAGCCCCGAGGCGATCAGGGCCGAACGCACCCGCTCGCGTGCCTCCGACACCGCCTTGTCCGGCAGGCCGACGATGGCGAAGGCCGGCAGCCCTGGGGCGACCTGCACCTGCACGTCGACCGCACGGGCCTCAATCCCCTCAAAGGCGACGGTAGAAACCCGCTGAACCATGCTCGAACCAGCCTGCCCTTTCGCGCAATTAGGGGTAGCAGAGCCGGGCGCCTTGCGCAAGAACAATACAGGAACATGTCCAAGGACCGACAAAAGTACTATCCGATCGTAAACGTGAAGCGGACACTACGCCTCGAATGCGAGCGGCTCCCCTCAGCACATTCCAACGAATGTCCGCTACTCCTACGCTTGCGGGATGGGCCGTGGTCTAACGGGTGAAGAATTCAAATGCTTGCAAATCGCCGGAGAAGCGAACGTCGGGTATGCAGCCGGCTCGCCAAAATCCATTTTGGCGCGGGCTCGCTGCCGCGCGACTGCACGATCACGGATATCTCGGATGGCGGCGTGAAAGTGGTGGCGGAATTCCTGGAAGTGCCGCCGCAATTCACCATCATCTTCGCGCCCGATTATTCCCGCCAATGCCGCCTGCGCTGGCGCATCGGCTGCGAGTTCGGCGCGGAGTTCGTCGATTAGACCTTAATGGTCGCGCCTCCTTAACGGGGCTTTAGCGTTAATGGGTAAGCATCTCTGATCAGTCGCCGAGTGATCAGAGTATGTCCAAGCGTCCGTCTCCCGCCTCTCCTTCGGCGAAATTCCTGCTTCCCGCGTTGATGGTGCTTGTCCTCGCCGGCTGCCAGACCAATGGCATCGAGGATGTCACCGGCGCGCTCGGCGTCAGATCTGAAGCCAGTGTGAAGGCCGACGCCAAGCCGGACATGGACACCTTGCGCGAACGCTATCGCGCCACGCCCGGTGATCCCGGCGTTGTGCTCGCCTATGGCAAGGCGCTGCGCGATAGCGGCCAGCGGGCGCAGGCGGTCGCGGTGATGGAGCAGGCCGTGCTCGGCCATCCCAGCAACAAGGCATTGCTCGCCGGCTATGGCCGCGCGCTCGCTGACAACGGCAATTTCCAGCAGGCCTTCGACGTCCTCGGCCGAGCGCATACGCCCGAGGATCCGGACTGGCGCATCCTGTCGGCGCAGGGCGCGGCGCTCGATCAGCTCGGCCGCAATGAGGAGGCGCAGCAATATTATGCGACCGCCTTGAAGATCGTGCCCGACGAGCCGCAGGTTTTGTCCAATCTCGGCCTGTCTTACATGCTCCAGAACAATCTGCCGCGGGCGGAGGAAACGATGCGCCGCGCGCACGAGCGCAATCCCGCCGATTCCCGCGTGCGCGCCAATCTCGCGCTGGTGCTGGGACTGGAAGGAAAGCAGGCCGAGGCCGAGGCTATCGTGAGGACCGACCTGCCGCCGGATCAGGCGGCGGCAAAGGTCACGGCGCTGCGGCAATTGCTGGCGAAGAAGCAGCAGCGGGCGGACAAATAGCCCGCGCCGTTTAGATCTCGTTTTTGGCGCGCTTTCTTGACGCGAACCCGGATCCGTCGCTCGAAAACGCGTCCAGCCCCTACGACGCCTTGCGATGCGGGGCGGATCCGCGGCCCGACCTGCCCTTCAGCTTCTTCAGCAGCGGGCCGAGCAGCGAGCGCCTCGGCTTCTTCACCTCGCCGCGGCCGGCGAGGCGGTTGGCCATGTTCTGGAACAGAAGGGTGGTGCGGTGGCTCTTGGAGATCTCCGCGATCATCTGGCCGTTGTTGGCGGCGGTCGAGAACAGCTTCGAATCGAACGGGATCACCGCGAGCGGCTGGCTCTCCATGGTTTTGGCGAAAGCCTTGACCTCGATCTCCGCGCGCTTGTGCATGCCGACCTGGTTGAGACAGTACAGCGGCGGCCGGTCGTTCGGGCGCGCCGCCTTGAGCACGCTCAGCATGTTCTTGGTGTTGCGCAAATTGGCGAGATCGGGCTCGGCCACGATCACGATGTCGTCGGCGTTGACCAGCGCCCGCCGCGTCCAGCCCGACCATTGGTGGGGTACGTCGAGCACGATGCAGGGCGTGGTCATGCGCAGCGTGTCGAACACCGCATCAAAAGCTTCGGCGCCGAAATCGTAGACGCGGTCGAGCGTCGCGGGGGCCGCCAGCAGGCTGAGGCGCTCGGTGCATTTGGCAAGCAGGCGCTCCATCAGCGCCGTGTCGGGCCGGTCCTGCGATAGCACCGCGTTGGCGATGCCCTGCAGCGGATCCTGATTGTAGTCGAGGCTCGCAGTACCGAAGGCGAGGTCGAGATCGATCACGACGGAATCGAGCGCGAGGTCGCGGGCGATGGTCCAGGCCACATTGTGCGCAACGGTGGACGCGCCGACGCCGCCCTTGGCGCCGACCACCGCGATGACGCGGCCGGTGATGATGGCTTCGGATGCCGAGAACAGGCTACAGATCGAGCGGACGACGTCGAGGGTTTCGACTGGCCCGACCACGTAGTCGTTGACGCCGCGGCGGACCAGCTCGCGATAGGGCGCGGTGTCGTTGGGATTGCCGATCACCACGACGCGGGTGCCGGGGTCGCAGACGCCGGCGAGGTCGTCGAGCCCCTCCAGGATGTCACGCGTGCCGTCGGATTCGATCACGATCACGTTCGGCGTCGGCATCGTTTCATAGACTTCGATTGCCGCAGCGAGACCACCGTCCCTGGCGGTGAGATGCGCCTTGGCGAGCCGCCGATCCTCCCCCGCCGCGGTCACCGCGGCGAGCGTCTGCTCGGTCTCGCAAAAGGCCTGCACCGAGATGCGAGGAACCGGTGCAATGTGTTCGTCGGGGTGCCGCGGATCGTCCGCTTCTTCGTCGTGGATGCCAGTCATTTGCCGGTGTCGCTAAGTTTGGCCTTGTCGGCCTCGGGATAGGAAGTCGCGGTCGTCGAGCCCTTGCGATAGCGGTCGAAGGCGATGTCGCGCCGTGCGGTGTAGGCGGGCGTCTCGGCGCGCGGCTGCTCGAGGTCGGCGGGATTGTCGATCATGGCCGCGAGGTTGCGCTGGCTGGCGCAGCCCAGATTGAAATACGGCCGGTTCTCATTGTAGCCGGGGTCGAGGATGTTCGGACCAACGTCTTCCGGCCACAACCCGCAGGGTCCGGCCACCGCGCTGAGTTTGGAATAGCTCAGCCGGATCGTCGGCAGGAGGCCGGGGTCTTCGGGACGATAGGGATGCTGGAGGATGGCGTGCGAGGGCACGCCGCCGGATGCGAGCGCGGAACGAATTTCTCGATAAGTCGCCGCCGCGGCACGCGAATTCGCGGTGTCGACGGGCACGTCGACGACGACGGAGCCGGTGCCTTCGCGCATCCAATCCCGGGCAATGCCAGCGACATCGGCGTGCTGCGCGGCCGAGAGGCCGCCGCGCGCCTTGCCGACGAAGATCACGATCGAGCGCCTACCCTCCTGCACCGCGATCGGGTGGCGCTGGCGATAGTCGGTCGGCACTGTCTGAGTGACGATTTCACCGGTGGTGTTGCACGCGCCCAGCATGACGGACAGCCCCGTCAGCACCAGCGCGACGCTCAAAGGGCGGCGTCGGTCGGCTATCGTCCTCGTCATCGCTTGATTCCCCTCTTGCCCCGTTTCTGCTCCGGTCCCCAGGCCGTCCGCTCGTCGTCAATCGATGATGAAGCCGAAATCGCCGGGCGTGCCGTTGATGGGATCGACGCGGCGCGTGATGCCATAAAGGCGGTTCATGCGGCCGAGCAGCGCCGTCTGCGCGTCGGAAGCCGGCGCGAAACCGTCGTCGGGCCGCGACAATTCCTTCTGGGCGACGGCGCGCACCACATAGGGCGTCACGATCACCATCAACTCGGTTTCGTTGTTGACGAAGTCCTGGCTGCGGAACAGCGCGCCGATGATCGGCACCTGGTCCACGCCGGGCAGGCCGTTGATCGCCTGCTTGGTCTGCTGCTGGATCAGGCCGGCCATCGCCATCGAGCCGCCGGAGGGAATTTCCAGTGTCGTTTCGGCGCGGCGGGTCTGAACCGAGGGAATGGTGATCGAGCTAGTCTGGCCCGCGGACACCGCCTGCGTCACCGAGATGGCGTTCTGATTCGACAGCTCCGAGACTTCGGTCATCACGCGCAGGCTGATACGTCCTTCGCTCAGCACGACCGGCGTGAAGTTCAGGGAGATGCCGAACTTCTTATAGGTGATCTGGGTGGTACAGACGTGGGTGACCGGATCGCAGGAATAGCCGGCCGGAATCGGGAATTCACCGCCGGCGATGAAGGTGGCGGACTCGCCGGAGATCGCGGTTAGGCTCGGCTCGGCGAGCGTGCGCATGACGCCGGCGCTTTCCATCGCGCGCATCGTGGCGTTGACGGTGGCCACGCCTTTTGCGAGTCCGGTAACACCGAGCCCGTTGCTGCTGACGAGAGGGCCGCCTGAGACCGAGAACGGGTTGGAATTGTTGAAATTCACCACCGCGGTGCCGGCGTTCAGGCTGGCGCTGAGATCGACGCCCAGCTGCTTGACGATATCGCGGCGCACTTCGCCGACCACGACCTTGAGCATCACCTGGTCGCGGCCGCGAACGACGATGTTGTTGACGACCTTGTCCGAGCCGCCGACGAGCTTTGCGGCGACGTCGCCCGCCTGCTGTGCCTCGACCGGGCTCGAGACCGAGCCGGTCAGCATCACGCTGTCGCCGATGCCTTCGATCTGCACGCCCGGCAGCGACTGGCGCAGCGCGGTGCGCATGCCGTTGAGGTCGCGCTTCACCGCGATGTCGTAGGAGGCGACCTGCTGGCCGTCGGCGGTGAAGAACACCACGTTGGTCTGGCCGACCTGGCCGCCGATGATATAGGCGCGCTGCGCCGAGCGGATTACGGCATTGGCGATCTTGGGATCGGCCACCAGCACGTCCTTGACCTCGCGCGGCAGGTCGATGACGACGGACTTGCCGACGCCGAGCGACAGAAAGCGCGTCCGCGCCGGCGCGATCGTCGCGACCGAGGACACACCGAGATCAGGCGCCTGCATCGGTGCCTGATCGCCGACCGGGGCATCCGCGGCACTGAGCCGGTCGGAGGCTGCGAGCAGCCCCAGCAGCAGCATCGTCCCCGCCAAGAACGAGCGCGCGCGCTTCCCCCGAATGCGCAGGCCCGTCCGATCATCCCCGTAGTTCATACTGTCCCCATCATCACTTCTGTGACGTCAGTTGGCGCGCCTGCACGCCATAACGAATTACGTTCACGCCACCGGGACGCTTGACCGCCTGGTCCTCGGGCGACCCGTCGACTGCGTTGGCATCGACGATGCTCCGCAGCGCGAGCTGGAGCGTGCCGCCCTGGCGCGCAGCCGACAGCGTGGCGACCTGGTCGGGCTTGAGCTCGAGCGTGACGGTCTTGCCGATCACGGCGGTCTGGCCGTCCTTTTCCTTCGGCGCCTGGTCGATCGCGAGCACGCGGATGTTGGTCAGGATGACCTCGGACACGATCAGATCGTTGCCGCCGGTCGATCCGTTGGTGTCGGGATTCTTCAGGCGGCGGGTCAGCACGATGTCGACGCGGTCGTTCGGCAGGATGAAGCCGCCGGCGCCGGTCTCGGCTGAAATTTCGGTGGATACGGCCCGCATGCCGGAGGGCAGGATCGCAGCCATGAAGCCGGAGCCTTCGGCCCTGACCAGCTTCTGCTCGCGGATCGGCTCGCCCTGCATCAACGGCACGCGCGCGATCGAGCCGGCGATCTGGGTCTGCGCCTCGGGCCTGCTGTCGCGGCGAATGAACGCATTGCTCGCCGTCGCTGCCGGCCAGACCTGCCATTGCAGGTCCTCGGGCTTCACGGCCTGGCCGAGCCCGATGTCGGTTTTCGCGACGAGAACCTCGACGGTCGGCAGTTTCTCGGTGACGGGCAGAACGGGCGCGGGCGCATTCTGATAGCCGCTCGCCAGATACGCAGCGACGCCGCCGGCAGCGAGCGCGATGACGAGAACGACAAGGCGTGCGGTATTCATACGCTTCTACTCATACGCGGGGCACTCGAACCGCACGTGGCGGGTCCCCCCTGTCGATGAGTAGGGAGTAAAAGTATAAGGGGTGTTGCGAGGCCGGATGTGATGGCCAGTGACGGTGCTGGTTTTCGGCTGATGGTGAACGTGGCGTTATTCAACCGGCCAGCGGCCCCGTAGATTTACGCAAGCCAGCCTATTCGTTCGCATGACCGGTGCGGCGTCATGGTGAACGGGTGGTTAGTGATGTGAGCACGTGCAGCGGCGGGGCTGTCAATGAGGTGGGCCGCGCGCAACACCAAAGGATGTCGTCCGTCCTTCGCCTGGACGAGCTAGCTCGGGGAGATTGCGCGTCCACAGCCCTTACTTCGCCCGCTTCGCTTCGATCGCGTCCCATATCTTCGCCGCCACGTCCGGCCCACCGAGCCGCGCGATGGCGCGGATGCCGGTCGGCGAGGTGACGTTGATCTCGGTGAGATTGCCGTTGATGACGTCGATGCCGACGAACAGGAGGCCGCGCTCGCGCAGCGCCGGACCGACGGTGGCGCAGATCTCGCGCTCGCGCGGGGTGAGCTCGGTCTCCTGCGCCGCGCCGCCGCGCACCATGTTGGAGCGGAGGTCGTCCGCGGCCGGCACACGGTTTACGGCGCCGGCGAACTCGCCGTTGACGAGGATGATGCGCTTGTCGCCGTGCTTCACCTCGGGAATGAACTGCTGGATCACCCAGGGCTCTCTGAACGTCACCGAGAACATGTCGAACAGCGAGCCGAAATTCATGTCCTGCGGCATCACGCGGAACACCGCGGCGCCGCCATGGCCGTGCAGCGGCTTCATCACGACGGCGCCGTGCTTGTCGCGAAACGCATTGATCTCATCTAAGTCGCGCGAGATCAGGGTCGGCGGCATCAGCTGCGGAAAGTTCATCACGAACAACTTTTCCGGCGCGTTCCGCACCGAGGCGGGATCGTTGACGACCAGCGTCTTCGGATGGATGCGCTCCAAAAAATGCGTCGAGGTGATGTAGGCGAGATCGAACGGCGGGTCCTGGCGGAGCAGCACCACGTCAAAGCCGTTGAGCGCTTCGCGCCTGGGCTCGCCGAGCGTGAAATGATCGCCCGGCTCGTCGCGCACGGTGAGGAGCTGAACCGGAGCGACGATCTCCTCGCCCACCATCGAGAGCTTGTCGGGGGTGTAATAGGACAGGCCATGGCCGCGCTTCTGTGCCTCCAGGAGCAGCGCAAAGGTGGAATCGCCCTTGATGTTGATGCGGGCGATGGGGTCCATCTGGACGGCGACGTTGAGTTTCATGGTCTGCCTTTCAGGTCGAGGCGTCGAATGCCGCCAACAAATGGCGTGGAAGTGATCGCGGCGCAATCAGCATGGCGTCGAATCGCAATTCCAATTCGGCATGCTCGGGATGCGCTACGAGCCAGCCTTGCGCGGCGTCGATGATGCGCTGCTGCTGGCGCGGCGTCACCGCGAAGGCGGCGTCATCCAGCGTCGCGCGCGCCTTGACCTCGACGAAGGCGATCAAATTACGGCGGCGCGCCACGATGTCGATCTCGCCATGCGGGGTGCGATAACGTTTGGCGAGGATGCGGTAGCCCTTGGCCATCAGATAGGCGGCGGCGCGGCTCTCGGCGGAGATGCCGGTTCGGAACGCGGCGATGCGCTCGGGCGAGGCGACTTTCGGTTCCGCCGGGACCTCAGTCTTCGCCATCGCCGCCCCGCAGGTCTTTTGCGAGCTCGAGCGCGCGGGCATAGACCTCGCGCCGCGGGCGGCCCGAGAGTGCGACCGCATGCGCCACGGCATCCTTGACGCTGTGCGCGGCCAGCTGCTCGCGCAGGAGCTGGTCCAGCGCATCCGACGTCAGCACCTCGGCGTCGACCGCAGGTGGGGCGATCACCAGCACGAACTCGCCGCGCGTCTCCAGCGTATCCGCCTCGCGAGCCAGCTCGCTCAATGTTGCGCGCGAAATCTCCTCATGCAGTTTGGTCAGCTCGCGGCAGATCGCGGCTTGGCGCGTCCCCATAATCTCGGCGAGATCGGCGAGCGCGTCCTGCACGCGGTTGCCGGATTCGAACATCACCAGTGTCGCATCGATGCGAGCCAGCTCAACAAGGCGCGACCTGCGCGCCGCCGATTTCGACGGCAAGAAGCCCTCGAAGAAAAAGCGGTCGGTCGGCAGCGCCGCGACCGACAGCGCCGCCAGCACCGAGGAGGGACCGGGCAGCGCATAGACCGCATGGCCGGCGGCGCAGACCTCGCGCACCAGCTTGAAGCCGGGATCGGAGATCAGCGGCGTCCCGGCATCGGACACCAGCGCGACCGAGCCGCCTGCGGCAAGCGCCTCCAGGATCTTCGGACGCGCGGCTTCCGCGTTGTGCTCATGATATTGTTTGAGCTGCGCTGCGATGGCGTAACGCTCGGTCAGGCGCCGCGTGATGCGGGTGTCCTCGCAGGCGATGACGTCGACGCCGGCGAGCGTCTGAAGCGCACGCAGGGTGATGTCACCGAGATTGCCGATGGGGGTCGCGACCAGATGCAGGCCCGGCGCGGCCTTCGCCACCGCAAGCCGATGGGCGTCGATGGAGAAGCCGCGCAAGGTGGCGTCTTGAGCTTCAGGCGTATTTATCGGGGCCGGCTTTGCGCGCATAATGAAGTCAACTTAGGCACGATCCGCAGGGCTGGGAACCAGCTCTTCGAAAAAGATCGTGCCGAGGTGAGGGGCGAGGAACGGACGGGAATGTGATCAATGCGGGGTCACGTTGCGCGGGAGCAAGGCCCTCGCGCCATATTCGCGACGGAAACCTCCCTTGATGCTGCGTAAGTGACGGCCAGCGGTTGGCCAGCATAGGAGGGCGGTCGCGTTAAGTGGCGATTATCCTTTTGTTTTGGTTAACTGTTTGCCGACAATATGCCTGAATCCGCGGCTTGCGTCGTGGAGCAATGTGGTGACCGGCTGGCAACGGCCGGTCGGAAGAGAAACTGCGATGGTGGGCCCGTCTAGTTCGAAGTCTTCCGGTCCGGCGCCCCGATGGCCCGGGGCAACCCGCCGGAGCGCGCTTGGCCTGTTGCTCGGCGCCCCCCTGCTGTCGGCCTGCGCCGGCGTGCAGCAGAGTCTCAGCCAGTTCTCCAGCTCCGCGCCACCGGCGCAGCCGGCTGGTCCGCCCCAACAGGGCACGACCGCTGGCACCGGCGGGGTCAAGGTCGCCGTGATCCTGCCGCTCTCGGCGGCCGGCAATGCAGGCCTCGCGGCGCAATCCATGCGCAACGCCGCCGAGATGGCGCTGGCCGAGTTCCAGAACCCGAACATCCAGCTCCTGATCAAGGACGACAATGGCAGCCCGCAAGGCGCGCAAGCCGGCGCGCAGCAGGCGGTCGACGAGGGCGCCGAAATCATCCTGGGACCATTGTTCGCACAATCGGTGCCGGCGGTGGCGCAGGTCGCGCGCACGCGCGGCATCTCGGTGATGGCATTCTCGACCGATTCCAGCATCGCCGGACGCGGCGTCTATCTGCTCAGCTTCCTGCCGGAGTCCGACGTCAACCGCATCGTCGAATATTCTGCCAGCATCGGAAAGCGCTCCGTCGCCGTGCTCGTGCCCGACAACGCCTATGGCAATGTGGTCGAAGCCGCCGTGAAGGCGGCAGTGCCGCGGCGTGGTGGGCGCATCGTCGCCTTCGAGAAATACGGCGCCGACCGCGCCACCCCAGCTCGAACCGTGGCGCAGCAGCTCGGAAGTGCGGACGCGCTGTTCATTGCCGACGACGGCGATGCCGTGGTTTCAGTGGCGGATGCGATGACCGCGGCGGGTGCGAATTTGCGCAACATCCAGCTGCTCGGCACCGGGCTGTGGGACAATCCGCGCGTCTATGCCAGCGCCGCGTTGCAAGGCGGTCTCTACGCCGCGCCGGATCCGGCCGGCTTCCGCGCCTTCTCCGGCCGTTACCGCACCAAATACGGCGCCGAGCCGGTGCGCACCGCAACGCTCGCCTATGACGCGGTCGCCCTCGTCGCCGCACTCGCGCGCACGCAAGGCACGGCGCGCTTCTCGCCCGACGTGCTCACCAACCCCTCCGGCTTTGCCGGCATCGACGGCCTGTTCCGCTTCCGCCCCGACGGCACCAACGAGCGAGGACTTGCGGTGATGAAGGTGACGACCGGCGGCGGGGTTGCGGTGGCAGGCTCGCCGAAGAGTTTTGGGGCGTAGCGCGTTACGCTGCCAGATCCGCAACCACCGCATCCAGCACGGGGAAGCCACTGCTTGTCACGCGCAGCCGGCCCGTGGCGTCCACCGTGATTGCGCCTTCCTCGCGCAATAGAGCGATGCGCTTTGGGTCGAGCGGGCGGCCGGAGAGAGCCTTGTAGCGCTGAGGGTCGATTCCCTCGGCCAGCCGCAATCCCATCAGCAAAAATTCGTCGGCGCGCTCCTCGCTGTTGAGGAGCTCGTCGGTGACCACGCCGTCGCCGTTGGTCTCGACCCGCAGCAGCCAGGCTTCGGGGCGCTTTTCGGTGGCGGTGGCGTGCCTGATGCCATCGATGTCGAGGCGGCCATGCGCGCCGGGACCGATGCCGGCATATTCCTCGCCGCGCCAATAGACCAGATTGTGCCGGCACTCGGCACCGCGGCGCGCGTGATTTGAAATCTCGTAGGCGGGCAGGCCGAGCTTGTCGCAGGTCTCCTGCGTCACGTCGTAAAGCGCGCGCGCGACCGCTTCGTCCGGCGTCTTCAATTTGCCGGCCTGGTGCAGGCCGAAGAACGGCGTGCCTTCCTCGATCGTCAATTGGTAGAGCGACAGATGTTCGGCCGCTTCGTCGATCGCGAGACGCAGCTCGTCCGCCCACATCGCCGGCGTCTGGTCGGGGCGGGCGTAGATCAGGTCGAACGAATACCGGTCGAACGAACGGCGCGCGATGGCGACGGCATCGAGGGCCTCGCGCGCACTGTGCATGCGGCCGAGCGCCTTCAAGGAGGCATCGTCGAGCGCCTGGACGCCGAGCGAGACGCGGTTAACGCCGGCGGTACGATAACCGGCGAAGCGTGTGGCTTCGACGCTGGTCGGGTTTGCCTCCAGCGTCACTTCGACGTCGCCTGCGACATGCCAGTGCTTGCCGATCGCATCGAGCACCGCGCCGACGGTTGCGGGCTGCATCAGCGATGGCGTGCCCCCGCCGAGGAAGATCGAGGTCACTTCACGGCCGGGTGCGCGCTCAGCCGTGGTTGCGATCTCGCGGGCGAAGGCGGATGCAAAGCGCGCCTCGTCGATCGCGACGTGGCGGACATGGCTGTTGAAGTCGCAATAGGGGCATTTCGACAGGCAGAACGGCCAGTGCACGTAGACGCCGAAGGCTTCCTTAGCGCGGCTCAAGGCAGATCTCCGCCAGTTTCACGAAGGCGCGGGCGCGATGCGACAGGCCGAGGCCGAGCGGCGGCAGGCCGTGCTTCTCGATGCTCTCCATCTCGCCGAAGGTGCGGCTGTGGCCATCGGGCAGAAACATCGGATCGTAGCCGAAGCCGGCGGTGCCGCGCGGCGGCCAGACCAGCGTGCCGTCGACGCGCGCCTCGACCTCTTCGCGATGATCGTCGGGCCAGGCGACGCAGAGCGCGGAGACGAAATGGGCCTTGCGCTTGTCGGGCGTGGTCGCGCCGCGCTCCTGGAGCAGGCGCTCGATCTGCGCCATCGCCGCTGCGAAGTCTTTGTTTGGCCCGGCCCAGCGCGCCGAGAAAATGCCGGGCGCGCCGTCGAGCGCATCGACCACGATGCCGGAATCGTCGGCGAAAGCGGCAAGCTTGGTCGCCTGCGCCGCCGCGACCGCCTTGATCGCGGCGTTGCTGCGGAAATCGTTACCGGTCTCTTCGGGCTCGGCCAAGCCGAGCTCACCAGCCGACACCGCCTCGATGCCGTACGGCGCAAGCAGCTCCCGCATCTCGGCGAGCTTGCCGGGATTGTGGGTGGCGATAACGAGCTTGTCCGTGATTCGGCGGTGCATGGCCTATTGACTACGCCACAGCCAGTTTCTGCAAGTCCACCAGACGCGCGACGCCCTTGCGGGCCAGCGCCATCAGCGCCAGGAACTCGGTTTCGCTGAACGGCTCGCGTTCCGCGGTGCCCTGCACCTCGATGATGCGCCCATCGCCGGTCATGACGAAATTGGCATCGGTTTGGGCTTCCGAATCCTCGGCATAGTCGAGATCGAGCACCGGCGTGCCATTATAGATGCCGCAGGAGATCGCGGCGACGTTGTCGCGCAGCACATTGGACTTGATCATGTTGCGCGCCTTCATCCAGTTGATGCAATCGGCAAGTGCGACCCAAGCGCCGGTGATCGCGGCTGTGCGGGTGCCACCGTCGGCCTGGAGCACGTCGCAATCGACCGTGATCTGCCGCTCGCCGAGCGCTTCGAGATCGACGATGGTACGTAGGCTGCGGCCGATCAGGCGCTGGATCTCGACGGTACGGCCGCTCTGCTTGCCGGCGGAGGCCTCGCGGCGGGTGCGTTCCGAGGTCGCGCGCGGCAGCATGCCGTATTCGGCGGTGACCCAGCCGCGCCCCTGGCCCTTCAGCCACGGCGGCAGGCGGTCTTCCAGCGTGGCGGTGACCAGCACATGAGTGTCGCCGAATTTCACCAGGCACGAGCCTTCCGCATATTTGACCACGCCGCGCTCCAGCGTCACGGGGCGCAATTCGTCGGGCGCACGGCGGCTTGGCCGCATGGGAAGTCCTCCAAAAACTCACGGGAAAGGCTGTTCGCGGTGCTTGTAGGTGGGGTGAGGGTGGGCGGCAAGGTTTTTTCACCCCTGATTTCGGGCCCGCAAACGCCACGCTTGTCAGAAGCGTCCGGGATGGACAAATTACGAGTATCTGAGAGGAGTTACCGTCCGTGGCCCATCACGATCCGATCCATCTGATCGCGCCGCGCGCAGGCCTTGCCCAGCTCAACGAGCGTTCCCGCGACATCTTTCGTCAAATTGTCGAAAGCTATCTCGCGACCGGTGAGCCGGTGGGCTCGCGCAATATCTCGCGCCTGATCGCGATGCCGCTGTCGCCGGCCTCGGTCCGCAACGTCATGGCCGACCTGGAACAGCTCGGCCTGATCTATGCGCCCCATACCTCCGCCGGCCGGCTGCCGACGGAACTCGGCCTGCGCTTCTTCGTAGACGCCCTGATGCAGGTCGGCGACCTCACCGAGGCCGAGCGGCAATCCATCCAGAGTCAGCTTTCGTCGGTCGGCCAGGCACAATCGGTCGAAGCAGCGCTGGACCAGGCCTTGATGCGGCTGTCGGGCCTGACCCGTGCCGCCGCGGTCGTGCTGACGCCAAAATCCAACGCACGGCTCAAGCACATCGAGTTCGTCCGTCTGGAACCAGAGAAAGCGCTGGTGATCCTGGTCGGCGAGGATGGCCAGGTCGAAAACCGCGTGCTGACGCTGCCGCCCGGAGTTCCCTCCTCGGCGCTGACCGAAGCCGGCAATTTCCTCAATGCACGGATTCGCGGCCGCACGCTGGCCGAGGCGCGGCTCGAGCTTGAGACCGCGCTCGGCGAGGCCCGGGCCGAGCTCGATCAGCTGACGCAAAAGGTGATCGCGGCCGGCATCGCGAGCTGGTCCGGGGGCGAGAACGAGGACCGCCAGCTCATCGTCCGCGGCCACGCCAATCTGCTGGAAGATCTGCACGCGCTGGAGGACCTCGAGCGGGTGCGCCTGTTGTTCGATGATCTCGAGACCAAGCGCGGCGTGATCGACCTGCTCGGCCGGGCCGAAACCGCGGAAGGCGTGCGAATTTTCATCGGGAGTGAGAACAAGCTGTTCTCGCTGTCAGGCTCCTCCACCATCATCTCGCCCTATCGGGATGCCGCCGGCCATATCGTCGGCGTTCTCGGCGTGATCGGCCCGACGCGGCTGAATTATGCCCGTGTGATCCCGACGGTGGACTACGCCGCCCGCATCGTCAGTCGGCTTTTGGGGGGCTGATCGGCGTTCCTCCGATCACGGGCGCTTGATTTTCGCAAGCTTAGGCACGATATCCGGGCCAACAATCCCTGGAAACGAGTTCGAGATTAGAGCCGATGACCGATCAAGACCGGCAACCCGAAGACACGACCGCGCCGACCGGCGAGCCGGTGGTGTCGAAGCCTTACATCATGCCCGACGATCCCGAGCCGGGCTCGGTCGAGACGTTGCAGAAGGAAGCCGCCGAGGCGCGCGACCGCATGCTGCGGACGCTGGCCGAGATGGAGAATTTGCGCAAGCGCACCAGCAAGGAGGTCGCCGACGCCCGTCTCTACGGCATTACGGGCTTTGCCCGCGACGTGCTGGACATCGCCGACAACCTCCAGCGGGCGCTCGATGCCGTACCGGCCGAGGCGCGGGCCGCAGCCGATCCCGGCCTGATCTCGCTGATCGAAGGCGTCGAACTCACCGAGCGCTCGCTGCTCAACGCGCTGGAAAAGCACGGCGTGAAGAAGTTCGATCCGCAGGGCCAGAAGTTCGATCCTAATTTCCAGCAGGCGATGTTCGAAGTCCCCGATGCGTCGGTGCCGTCGGGCACCGTGGTGCAGGTCGTGCAGGCCGGCTACACCATCGGCGAGCGCGTGCTGCGTCCCGCCCTGGTCGGCGTCGCCAAAGGCGGCGCGAAGGCCGCACCCGCGGCCAACACCAACGAGCCGAACAGCGCGGCAAACTGAGTTTTAGCCTCGTTCCGGGTTCGGCTCTTCGGGCCGCCCCGGAATGACTGCGCGAAGTGCTTACGCGGTCACCGCGATATCCGCAGACTGAATCCGCTTCACGCCGGCCTTGGCCATATCGGCCCAGGCCTTTGCCAGCGAGCCCTGCGTGTCGATGCCGCGGCAGGCGTCCTCCACCACATAGACCTCGAAGCCCGCCTTGCGCGCATCGAGCGCGGTCCAGGCGACGCAGAAATCTGTGGCGAGACCGGCGACGAAGACGCGCTTGATCCTGCGGCCCTTGAGATAGCCGGCGAGGCCCGTCGAGGTCTTGCCGTCGGCTTCGACAAAGGCCGAGTAGCTGTCGACGTCCTTGTGAAAACCCTTGCGGATGATCAGTTCGGCGTGCGGGATCGCAAGATCCTTTGACAGCGCGGCGCCGTCGGTGCCCTGCACGCAATGGTCCGGCCACAACACCTGCTTGCCGTAGGGAAGATCGACGGTCTCGAACGGCTTCTTGCCGGCATGCACCGAAGCGAATGAGATGTGCCCGGGCGTATGCCAGTCCTGCGTCATCACCACGTTCGCAAACGCTTTTGCGATCTTGTTGATGACGGGCACCACCTGCTCGCCTTCCTTCACCGCGAGGCTGCCGCCGGGCAGGAAGCAATTCTGCACGTCGATCACGAGCAGCGCGGAGGCTTCGTCAGGCTTGATTGACGCGGCCGCAAACAGCGCGGTTGGTGCGAGGCCCGCGAGCGCCGTGGTCGCAAGCGCCGCCAACATGTGTCGCCGATCCAGCATCGTTCGTCTCCCCTCCAGGAATGAACCCAATGGAGGCCAAGCCTAGTTCCGCTTGTGTGCGAACAGAAGCCCGAAAATGCAGCCGGTCTTATCGAGTGGTTGGGCTTGGGTCGGCGGATCCTCACCGCTCCCGCGTACCGGAGCTACCCCTTCGGCTGGATGCCGTCGCGCACGGCGCGGAAGCGGGTGAACGCGCTTGGCCATTGGCCGCGCGGGGCGCTGGCGATGATGCGCAGCGAGGTGCCGCCGCTTGAGAAGCGGATCCACTGCACCACCGTCACCGGAACCTTGTCCTTGCCGCTGACGCCGTCGATCCGGGTCTCGAAACCCTGCTGGCCGTTGATGCGGATCGGCTCAGACATGGTGACGCGCGACTCGCGCACGCCGGGGATCTGGAGCGCCGCTTCCTGGGCGAAGCGGGCGCGGTCGTCGGCCTGCTGCGGAGTGGCGCCAATCAGGCCGAGGATCATGAACGGCTTCGACTCATAGCCCGTGCTCTCGTCGCCGTCGGCCAGGATGATGCTCGAGCCCGGCGCCAGCGTACGGATGTCCTTGAAGTCGGCGAGATCGGTGATCTTGAACGGCATCAGCGCGATCTGCTCTTCGGCCGAGACCTGCTTGCGGGTGACGGCGGTCGCAAACATCTGGCGCACCGCTTCATCGCTGTAGATCTTGGTCGCATTCTCCGGGATCTGCACCGCGACATAGCCGGAGAAGCCGGCGCCCGGCACGATCATCGAATAGCGCCTCACCGGGGTATCGCCGGCCTTGCCGCTTTCGGTGGTGAAATAGGCAAGGCCCGCGGGGGTTTCGATCTTGTCCTGCTTGACGCCGTTCGCACCGGCCGGATTGGAATTGAAGGCGCTCACGACCTCGCCATAGGCCGCCGGCGGCAGCTCGGTGATCAGCACCTTGACGTTGCCGTCCTCGCTCTCGAAGCCCGGAAAGGACTTGGCCGTGCTCAGCCCGATCAGCGGCACCATGCCGAGGCGCAAGCCGGGCGGGTAAACGGCGTCGGCGGCAAGGGCCGGAAGCGCGGAGGCAATGAGGACGGCGAGCGCGGCGAGGGGGCGGGTCAGCTTCATGGGCACTCTGATTGGTTCACATTGAGGCCGTTCGATGGTCGGCCACCGGGCCGCTTTGTCGCGCGGAGCGGCTGTGCTGCGGCTGCCCGGCCGGTCCGCCTTTTAGCGGGTTTGGCCCTGTCGTAACAGGGTGGGGCAGATTGCGCGGGCGGGGCTTGCTGAGGCCCGAACCTGTTAATATTTCCTCACCCGCAAGGGCGGTTGAGCCCGGATATGATCTTCCAAAACCCAATGTTTTCACGGCCGAAACTTGCGTTCGGTCCTTGCGGGCCCCTGCCCCCCTCCTATATGAGCCTCAATCATCGCAATATCGCGGATGTTTGATCTTAGGGGGTTTGGATCGGGTGCCTTCTGGGCCCAACCAACCTGCCGCAAAAAGAAGGATATCAGGACCATGGGAAAGGTCATTGGGATCGACCTCGGCACCACGAACTCGTGCGTCGCCGTGATGGATGGCAAGAACGCCAAAGTCATCGAGAATTCCGAAGGCATGCGCACGACACCTTCGATCGTCGCCGTCACGGATGACGGCGAGCGCCTCGTCGGGCAGCCGGCCAAGCGCCAGGCCGTCACCAATCCCGAGCGCACCTTCTTCGCAGTGAAGCGCCTCATTGGCCGCCGCTACGACGACCCGATGGTCGAGAAGGACAAGAAGCTCGTTCCGTACAAGATCGTGAAGGCTTCCAACGGCGACGCCTGGGTCGAGGCCGACGGCCAGACCTACTCGCCCTCGCAGGTTTCGGCGTTCATCTTGCAGAAGATGAAGGAGACCGCGGAAGCCCATCTCGGCCAGAAGGTCGATCAGGCCGTCATCACCGTTCCCGCCTACTTCAACGACGCCCAGCGCCAGGCGACCAAGGACGCCGGCAAGATCGCGGGCCTTGAAGTGCTGCGCATCATCAACGAGCCGACTGCGGCCGCGCTCGCTTATGGCCTCGACAAGACCAAGGCCGGCACCATCGCGGTGTACGACCTCGGCGGCGGCACCTTCGATATCTCCATTCTCGAAATCGGCGACGGCGTGTTCGAGGTGAAGTCAACCAACGGCGACACCTTCCTCGGCGGCGAAGATTTCGACATGCGCCTCGTGGGTTATTTGGCCGACGAGTTCCAGAAGGAGCAGGGCATCAATCTGCGCAACGACAAGCTCGCTTTGCAGCGCCTGAAGGAAGCCGCTGAAAAGGCCAAGATCGAGCTGTCCTCGACGACGCAGACCGAGATCAACTTGCCCTTCATCACCGCGGACCAGACCGGGCCGAAGCATTTGACGATGAAGCTCACCCGCGCCAAGTTCGAGGCGTTGGTTGACGACCTCGTGCAGAAGACCATCGAGCCCTGCCGCAAAGCGCTGAAGGACGCCGGCATCACCGCCGGTGAGATCGGCGAAGTCGTGCTGGTCGGCGGCATGACCCGCATGCCGAAGGTCCAGGAGGTCGTGAAGCAGCTGTTCGGCAAGGAGCCGCACAAGGGCGTCAATCCGGACGAGGTCGTGGCGATCGGTGCTGCGATCCAGGCCGGCGTGCTCCAGGGCGACGTGAAGGACGTGCTGCTGCTCGACGTCACCCCGCTGTCGCTGGGCATCGAGACGCTGGGTGGCGTGTTCACCCGCATCATCGACCGCAACACCACGATCCCGACCAAGAAGAGCCAGGTGTTCTCGACCGCCGAGGACAACCAGAACGCGGTCACCATCCGCGTCTTCCAGGGCGAGCGTGAAATGGCGGCCGATAACAAGATGCTCGGCCAGTTCGACCTGATGGGCATTCCGCCGGCGCCGCGCGGCATGCCGCAGATCGAGGTGACCTTCGACATCGACGCCAACGGCATCGTCAACGTCTCGGCCAAGGACAAGGCCACCGGCAAGGAGCAGCAGATTCGCATCCAGGCCTCGGGCGGCCTGTCGGAAGCCGACATCGAGAAGATGGTCAAGGACGCCGAGGCCAATGCCGAGGCGGACAAGAAGCGCCGCGAGGCGGTGACCGCCAAGAACGAGGCGGATGGCCTCGTGCATTCGACCGAGAAGGCGCTGGCCGAGCACGGTTCGAAGGTCGCCGAGAGCGAGCGCCGCGCCATCGAGGATGCCGTCAGCGATCTCAAGGAAGCGCTGAAGGGCGACGATGCCGAGGCGATCAAGGCCAAGACCCAAACGCTGGCCCAGGTGTCGATGAAGCTCGGCGAGGCCATGTACAAGCAGCAGGCCGAGGCCGACGCCAAGAAGGATGCGGCCAAGGACGACGTCGTCGATGCGGAATTCACCGAGGTCGACGACGACAAGAACAACAAGAAGTCCGCCTGAACCCCGAGAGGGTAACGATGCGGACGGCTTGGACCCCACACGCGCTACCGACCTCCCCCCTCGCGGGGGAGGCCGCCGTGTCGGGACGGGCGGGCAAGGCGCCCGTTACGATCGATCAATTTCCAGCCGTTATGCTGAACGCCGCTGTGCCGTCTTCCGCCGCAACGCGGAGGGACGCTCATGTCGTCGCGCAGCGGCGTCGTTTCGCTCCGACTTGATACGCGATTGGATAGACCGAGCTCATCATGTCCACGTCCACCAAGCGCTGCTACTACGAGACCCTCGAGGTCGATCGCGACGCCGACGAATCCAAGCTGAAATCGTCGTTTCGCAAGCTGGCGATGAAATTCCATCCCGACCGCAATCCGGGGGATCAAACCAGCGAGGTCAAGTTCAAGGAAATCAACGAGGCCTACGAGATCCTCAAGGACAAGGACAAGCGCGCCGCGTACGATCGCTACGGCCATGCAGCGTTCGAGCAGGGCGGCGGTTTCGGCGGCGGCGGTGCCGGTTTCGGCGCGGGCTTCGCGTCCTCCTTCTCTGACATTTTCGAAGACCTGTTCGGCATGGCCGGACAGCGCGGCCGCGGCGGCCGCGAGCGTGGCGCCGACCTGCGCTACAACATGGAGATCACACTCGAGGAAGCCTTTAGCGGCAAGACCGCGCAGATCGAAATTCCGGTTTCGGTCACCTGCGAGGCCTGCTCGGGGATCGGCGCCAAGGCCGGGACCAAGCCGAAGACCTGCTCGACCTGCGGCGGCGCCGGCCGCGTGCGGCAGTCGCAGGGATTCTTCACGCTCGAGCGCACCTGTCCCGGCTGCCAGGGACGCGGCCAGATGATCGAGGAAGCCTGCCCGTCCTGCTCGGGACAGGGCCGGGTCACCCGCGAGCGCACGCTGTCAGTCAACATTCCGCAAGGCGTCGAGGACGGCACGAGGATCAGGCTCGCCGGCGAGGGCGAGGCCGGGGTCCGCGGCGGCCCGCCCGGCGACCTCTACATCTTCCTGTCGCTGGCCCAGCACCAGTTCTTCCAGCGCGACGGCGCCGATCTGCATTGCCGCGTGCCGATCTCGATGGTGACGGCCGCCCTTGGCGGCGAGTTCGAGGTGCCGACGATCGAGAAGAGCAAGGCCAAAGTGAAGGTGCCCGCCGGAACTCAATCGGGCCGCCGATTCCGCATCGCATCGAAGGGCATGCCGGTGCTGCGCTCGCGCCAGATGGGCGACATGTACGTCCAGGTCGTGGTCGAGACCCCGCAGAACCTCACCAGGAAGCAGCAGGAATTGCTGGCCGAGTTCGAAAAGCTGTCCTCCGGCAATACGCAGCCGGAATCAGAGGGCTTCTTCGCCAAGGTCAAGGATTTCTTCGGTAATCGGGCGAGTTGACGCGTCTTGACCGTGCCGCCTTCGGCCTATACGTCTTTATGACCATTTTCTGACACGCCGCGTCCTGCGGTCCCGTCCGGTCCTGACATGCCATTGCCATCGTCCGCGCGTGCGTTGAAGAAGCCTCGTCTCGATGATGAGGTACGCTTTCTCAGATCGTGGATCGAAAAGCCGCTGCACATGGGCGCGGTAATGCCGTCGGGCAAGCTGCTGGCCCGGACCATGGCCCATTACGTTGATATCGACTCCGACGCTCCGGTGGTCGAGCTCGGGCCCGGCACGGGTGCCATCACCTCAGCTCTGATCGAGCGCGGCATCGACCAGAAGCGTCTTGTCCTGGTCGAATACAATCCTGGCTTCTGTGCGCTGCTGCGCGACCGCTACCCGCAGGCCAAGGTGGTGCAGGGCGATGCCTATCGCTTGCGCGATACGCTCTGGAACATCTTGAGCGAGCCGGCCTCCGCGGTCGTCTCCGGCCTGCCGCTCGTCACAAAACCGATGCTGACGCGGCTGCGGCTCATCCGCGACTCCTTCGCGGCGCTGGCGCCCGGTGCGCCCTTCATTCAGTTCACCTATGCGGTGGTGCCGCCGATCCCGAAATCACTGCCCGGCGTGTCCACAGAGGCCTCGGAACGGATCTGGATGAACCTTCCGCCGGCCCGCGTCTGGGTGTATCGCAAGGATTAATTCCGCCGGCTCCTCGTTTTGCGCGGCGGGCTCGTTTCGCCGAACGCATTGGATTGGATGTCAGCTCCCAAGATCCTGATCATTCCCGGCTCGCTGCGCACCGGCTCGCATAACGCGAAGCTGGCGGCGGTCGCAGCGTATGAATTCGCCCAAGCCGGCGTCGAAATCACCCGCATCTCGCTCGCCGATTTTCCGCTGCCGATCTATGACGGCGACCTCCAGGCCAAATCCGGCGTGCCCAAGCACGCAATCAATCTCAAGCGCATGATCGGCGCGCATCACGGCGTGCTGATCGTCACGCCCGAATATAATGCTTCGGTGCCGCCGCTGCTGAAGAACGCGATCGACTGGGTCAGCCGCGTACACGATCTGCACGAGGCGCGCGGCGACGTGTTCCGCAATCGCGTCTTCGCGCTCGCCGGCGCCTCACAGAACCGGCTGGGCGCGGCCCGTGCGCTGCAGGCGTTGCGGCTGATCCTGACCTCCTGCCATGCCAATGTGATTGCCAACCAGCTCACGCTTGCCTTTGCCGACCAGGCCTATGACGATATGGACAGGCTGAAGAACGAGGGCGATATCGCCGCGTTGCAGGCCTTGGTGCGGCAGTTGATCGACATTTCCCAACGCATGATGTGAGGTGACATGACGCCCGCCGAGATCGCCCCGAAGGACCGCTTGATCGTTGCGCTCGATGTGCCGAGCGTCGATGTCGCGGAAGCGATGGTCAACAGGCTCGGCGACAGCGTCAATTTCTACAAGATCGGCTACCGGCTCGCCTATGCCGGCGGCTTGCCGCTGGTCGGCCGGCTCGCCGACAAGGGCAAGAAGGTCTTTCTCGATCTCAAGCTGCACGACATCGGCAACACCGTGACGCAAGGGGTCGAGAGCATCACCAAGCTCGGCGCAACCTTCCTCACCGTGCACGCCTATCCACAGACCATGAAGGGCGCCGTCGAAGGCCGCGCCAGTTCGAACCTGAAGATCCTCGCCGTCACCGTGCTGACGTCCTACAATGACGACGATCTGCACGCGGCCGGCTACCGGCTCGGCGTCTCCGAACTGGTCGAAGCGCGCGCGCAGCAGGCGCAGGTGCTCGGCGTCGATGGTCTCGTCTGCTCGCCGGAAGAGGTGGGTGCCTTGCGCAAGATTGTTGGCCATCAGATGAGCCTCGTCACGCCCGGCATCCGCCCGGCTGGTTCGGCAAGCGGCGATCAGAAGCGCATCATGGCGCCCGGCCGCGCCATCGTTGCCGGCGCCGATTACCTCGTCGTCGGGCGGCCGGTGGTGGAAGCCACCGAGCCCAAGGCAATCGCGGAAGCCATTCAAGCCGAGATCGCGCAGGCGCTCGGCTAATCAACAAGAGGGAGAACAACAATGGCAAAAGGCTACTGGATCGGACGCGTCGATGTGAGCAATGACGAGGGCTACAAGCCCTATGCCGTCGCCAACGGTCCGATCTTCAAGAAATGGGGTGGCCGCTTCGTCGTTCGCGGCGGCAAGTTCACCACCGTCGAAGGTGCCAGCCGCAACCGCAACGTCGTGATCGAATTCCCGGACTACGAGACCGCGCTCGCCTGCTACAACTCGCCGGAATACCAGGCCAACATCAAGGTGCGCCAGCCGCACTCCATCGCCGATCTCATCATCATCGAGGGCTATGACGGCCCGCAGCCGTCGGACGGCTGAAGCACGCAGTCATTCCGGGATGGTCCGAAGGACCAGACCTCAGGTGCGCAATTGCGCACCGGGAAATCTCAAGATCCCGGGTTCGATGCTGCGCATCGCCCCGGAATGACGATGGTGCTCATGCCTCTCGGTTGCCGGAACTGTCTGCCCCCGCTACAACGGCAGCGAAGAGGATCACACCATGTCCGACATGCGCTTGATTGTTGCTGGGGCCGGCGGCCGGATGGGGCGCGCGCTGACGCGGGCGATTGCCGAGAGCAAAGGCGCGGTGCTGGCCGGCGCGCTGGAGGCGCCGGGCTCGGAGTTGCTCGGCAAGGATGCCGGCGTGCTCGCAGGCCTGCCGGCCAACGGCATCAAGCTCTCCGCCGACCTTTGGGCGATGTCCAAGGATGCCGACGGAATCCTCGATTTTACCGTGCCGGCCGCGACCATCGCCAATGTCGCGATCGCCGCCGAGCGCGGCCTCGTCCACGTCATCGGCACGACCGGGCTGTCGGGCTCCGATAACGCCGTGATCAAGAGCGTGACCAACCGCGCTGTCGTGGTGCAATCCGGCAATATGAGTCTCGGCGTCAACCTGCTCGCGGCCGTGGTCAAGCGCGTCGCCAAAGCGCTCGACCAGAGTTTTGACATCGAGATCGTCGAGACCCATCATCGCATGAAGATCGACGCGCCCTCGGGTACGGCACTGATGCTGGGCCAGGCGGCCGCGAGTGGCCGCGGCATCCCGCTCGATGAGCACGCCGCGCGCGGCCGTGACGGCCTCACCGGCGCGCGCCGCCCGGGCGACATCGGGTTTGCCTCCCTGCGGGGCGGCACCGCGGCCGGCGATCACAGTGTCAGCTTCCTCGGCCCGTTCGAGCGCCTGACGCTGTCGCATCACGCCGAGGACCGCATGCTGTTCGCCCATGGCGCGCTCAAGGCGGCGCTGTGGGCGCATGGCAAGAAGCCGGGGCATTACTCCATGGCCGACGTGCTTGGCCTGTCTGACATCTGAACGAAACGGAAAGCAGTGAATGAGCGAACGTCTTCTCGTGCTCGTACGGCACGGCCAGAGCGAATGGAATCTGAAGAACCTGTTCACGGGCTGGAAGGACCCTGATCTCACCGAGCTCGGCGTGACCGAAGCGAAGGAAGCTGGCCGTAAGCTGAAGGCGCAGGGCCTGGTGTTCGACGTCGCCTACACCTCGGTGCTGACGCGCGCGCAGCACACGCTCGACCTCATCCTCGGTGAGCTCGGGCAGGAAGGCCTGCCGACCTCGAAGAATCTCGCGTTGAACGAACGCGACTATGGCGATCTCTCCGGCCTCAACAAGGATGATGCCCGCAAGAAATGGGGCGAGGATCAGGTGCTGATCTGGCGCCGCTCCTACGACGTGCCGCCGCCCGGCGGCGAAAGCCTGAAGGACACCCTCGCGCGCGCGCTGCCGTACTATGTGCAGGAGATTCTGCCCAGCGTGCTCAATGGCAAGCGCACGCTGGTCGCCGCCCACGGCAACTCGCTGCGCGCGCTGATCATGGTGCTTGAAAAGCTTTCACCCGAAGGCATTTTGAAGCGCGAGCTCGCGACCGGCGTGCCGATCATCTATCGCCTCAATGCGGATTCAACCGTGGCCTCGAAACTGGATCTGGCGGGGTAGGCCGCGATCGCGCGAGGTGCGGTGAGACCGCGCCCTCACATTCGGTGTCGTCCCGACCTTTCGCGATTGCCGACCAAGGCGGGGATGACAATAGCTACTGCATCCCCAGCCGCCCCGCCTCCCAGCCCAGCATCGCCTGCTTACGGGTGATGCCCCAGTGATAGCCGGTGAGCGTGCCGCTCTTGCCGAGGGCGCGGTGGCAGGGCACCACGAACGAGACCGGGTTCTTGCCGACCGCGGCCCCGACGGCGCGTGAGGCCTTCGGGCTGTTGATGTTGCAGGCGATGTCGGAATAGGACACCGCGCGTCCCATCGGAATCTTCAGCAGCGTCTCCCACACCCGCACCTCGAAATCAGTGCCGATCAGGACCACGCGTAACGGCTGATCCGGCCGCCACAGCTTCGTGTCGAAGATGCGCTGCGCCAACGGCGCGGTGCCTTCGTGATCTTCCACATAAGTCGCTTTCGGCCAGCGTCGCGTCATGTCGGCGAGCGCGATCTTCTCCTCGCCATGGTCGGCGAAGGCCAGCCCCGACAAGCCGCGGTCGGTCGCGATCACGATCGCGGTGCCGAATGGCGAGGGATGGAAGCCGTAGCGCAGCGTCAATCCCGCGCCGCCGTTCTTCCATTCGCCCGGCGACATCGCTTCGTGGGTGACGAAGAGATCGTGCAGGCGGCCGGGGCCTGACAGGCCGGTGTCGAGCGCCGCATCGAGGACGCTCGCCGAATCCCGCAGGAGCCCCTTGGCATGGTCGAGGGTGAGCGCCTGCATGAAAGCCTTCGGCGTGATCGAGGCCCAGCGGCGGAACAGGTGGTGCAGCTCGTCGGGCGTGACGCCGGCCGCATCTGCCATCGCCTCGATGGTCGGCTGCGTCCGCCAGTTTTCGGAGATGAACGCGATCGCCCGGCGCACGGAATCATAGTCGCGCAGCGCGGCGTTCTGGGGGCCCGGCTTGGCCAGGCGGTGGTCATGTATGGCGAGTGTCATCATGACCGAAATGTAGGAGAGGGAAGGGTGCGAAACCACCCGATTTCCGATCTGGAATCAGCTGACCGGATTGTAGGTCGGGCCGCGTTTGGCGGCGTTCAGCGCCTCTACCAAGCCTTTGTAAAAACTTGCCTTTTCGTCCGGCCCGAGAAAGCGGGCGATCTGGATCTGGTGGCCGCGCGAGATCAGGTAGAGATGCTCGATGCCAAAGTCCTCGTCGATTTCCATGTCGAGCCGGACCCAGAGCGGATTGAACGTCCATTCGGCGACCTGGCCGCGATCGCTGACGCGACGCACGCGCAATTCGGAAGGGGTGACCATGATCTCCTCGCTGGCCCGCGCGGCGCGGAAATTGACCTTGAAGGCCCACCAGATCACGAGGACGTCGAGCCCGAAGAAGCCGAACACCGGCCAGGCGCCCATCATCAGAAAGGCGAGCCCAGTGACGAAGCTGACCACGCTCAGGAACAGCATCACGGCGAGGAAGCCGGTGCGATTCAGCGAGCGATGTGGCGTCAGCAGCGCGGAGAAGATCTGCACTTCGCGCGGATCTTCAGAAGGCTTGCGCTCAATTTCGTTGCCTGTGCTCATCGTCGCTCAGTATATCCCAATCATGGCGAAAATCACCCGCAAGCCGGTCCCACGCAAAACTCCCGGGCCGAAGAAAAGGCCGAAGCCGGCCGTTGCGAAGCCGAGGGCCCCCGCGAAGAAATCACTCAAAGCTACAAAACCCTGGACGCCCGCCGAAATTCACGAGGCCTTCAGCCGTTTCCGCAAAGCCAATCCGGAGCCGAAGGGCGAGCTCGAGCACGTCAATCCGTTCACGCTGCTGGTCGCCGTGGTGCTGTCGGCGCAGGCCACTGACGCCGGCGTAAACAAGGCGACGCGCGCGTTGTTCGAGGTGGCCGACACCCCGCAGAAGATGCTCGATCTCGGCGAGGAGCGCCTACGCGAGTACATCAAGACGATCGGCCTCTATCGCACCAAGGCGAAAAACGTCATTGCGCTATCGGCAAAGGTGCTCAGCGAATTCGGTGGCGAGGTGCCGCGGACCCGCGCGGGGATCGAGTCGCTGCCCGGCGCCGGACGCAAGACCGCGAATGTCGTGCTCAACATGGCCTTTGGCGAGCACACCATGGCGGTCGACACGCATGTCTTCCGCGTCGGCAACCGCACCGGGCTTGCGCCCGGCAAGACGCCGCTCGAGGTCGAGCTCGGCCTCGAAAAGGTGATCCCGGCCGAGTTCATGCTGCACGCCCATCATTGGCTGATCCTGCACGGCCGCTACACCTGTCTCGCGCGCAAGCCGCGCTGCGAGGTTTGCCTGATCAACGATCTCTGCCGCTGGCCGGAGAAGACGGTCTGAGTGCCGCGCCGGGCGCGTCACCGCATCTGCCGCGCCGGCTCGATCAGTTCGGGCCGCGGACCGGATAGCCGCTTGTGCATGTGGACCATAAAGGCCATGCCGAAGATCGGCGTCGCCAAGTTCACGATCGGAATCGAGACGAAGGCGGCGATGAAGAGGCCGGCGGTGAAGATGGTCGCGGCGTTGTCGCGCCGCATCGCCTTGGCTTGCTCCGGCGGGCGGAAGCGCATGGCCGCGAGCTCGAAATATTCTCGGCCGAGCAGCCAGGCGGCAGCGAGGAAGAAGATCAGGAAGCCGGCGCCGGCGAAGAGTACCAGCGGCAACGCGATCAGATAAACCACAATGGTCAGCAGCGCGGTCTTGATGCCCTCGAGGATTGCCTGGCCGAATGGCAGCGCAACGCCCGGCCGCTCGGCGGGATAATGCTCACGCTCGACGATGTCGGCGACGTCGTCGACGAACAGGCTCGCCACCAGCGAGGTGATCGCGGGCATCAGGAAGACGCCGCCGAACACGACGCCGAGGCCCGCTGCAATCGAAACGATCCAGGAAAGGACTTCAAGCGAGGAATGCCAGCCGAGCCCGAGCAGGCCCTCTAGCCAGACCTCGCCAGAGGTCGCAAACCAGCTGAGAAGCCGTTGCAGGCCGATCGCCAGCACGGTGATCAGCACCAGCGCAAGCCCGATCGATCGCCATAGGATCGAGCGCATCGGCGGCGAGATCATTTGCGACAACGCCTTCACGGCGGCATCCAGCATGGGGACCCTCTGAATAAACAACACGCGAGAGGTAGACACCCAATGTGGCTTCGGCAAGGGCGGCTTCATTCTTACCTTCTCCCCTTGTGGGAGGGTGGCGCGAAGCGCCGGATGAGGGGTTGTATCCTCGCATTCAAATGAGAGTTGGATGTGCGGAGACATACCCCTCACCCGTCTCACCGCTCCGCGGTGAGCCACCGCAAGGGGAGAGGGGTCGGCACCGCGTGTGCGGCTAGTTGCTACTCATGGCGATGGCCATGCCCGTGCTTGCGCGCCTTCACCTGCTTGGCTTCGCCGGTCGGGATCATCACGACGCGCCCGTAGCGCACGCCGCGTTCGGCGATGATGTGATCCGCAAAATGCTTGACCTCGGAGGCGGCCCCGCGCAGCGCCGTCATCTCCATGCAATTGTCGTCGTCGAGATGGACGTGCAGGGTCGCCAGCGCGAGGTCGTGATGGCCGTGGAATTCCTGCACCAGGCGTTTCGAGAGATCTCGGGCGGCGTGGTCGTAGACGTAGACGAGGCCCGCGACGCAGGAGCCGGTCTGCGTGGCGTCTTCGCTGCTCTGCTGCAGGCCGGCGCGGGCGAGATCGCGGATGATCTCGCTGCGGTTCTGGTAGCCGCGCGCTTCCGCCGCCGCGTCGATCTCCGCCAGCAGATCGTCCTCGATCGTGATCGTAATTCGCTGCATCAGGTATCTCTCCCCGCGTGCCAGCTTGGCCTGTTCGGGCTATGTATATATTGCCTGGCCGCGCAAGCGATTCACAGCCTGGTCGCACGCAGCCGCAGCGCATTTCCGACCACGCTCACCGAGGACAGCGCCATCGCCGCCGCAGCGATGATCGGCGAGAGCAGCAGGCCGAACGCCGGATAGAGGATGCCGGCTGCGATCGGGATGCCGGCGGCGTTGTAGACGAAGGCGAAGAACAGGTTCTGGCGGATGTTGCTCATCGTCGCCTGCGACAGTCTTCGCGCCCGCACGATGCCGACGAGATCGCCCTTGAGCAGCGTCACCCCGGCGCTCTCCATCGCCACATCGGTGCCAGTGCCCATGGCGATGCCGACCTCGGCGGCCGCCAGCGCCGGCGCGTCATTGACGCCGTCGCCGGCCATCGCGACGCTGCGGCCGGCCTTTTGCAGCCTGGTGACCACCGCGCTCTTCTGTTCCGGCAGCACCTCAGCCTCGACCTCGGCGATGCCGAGCCGGCGCGCCACCGCTTGCGCCGTCGTGCGGTTGTCGCCGGTCAGCATGATGACCTTGATGCCTTCGGCCGCGAGTGCCTTCAGCGCCTCCGGGGTCGACGCCTTGACCGGATCGGCGATCGCGAACAGGCCGGCGAGCCGGCCGTCCACGGCCATGTTGATCACGGTCGCACCGTCGCCGCGCAGCCGCTCGGCTTCGGCGTCGAGCAGCTGGGTGTCGATGCCGATCGACGACAGATATCCGGCATTGCCGAGCACGATGCTTTTGCCCTTGACCTTGCCGGTCGCGCCCTTGCCGGTCGGTGAGTCAAAATGCTCGACTTGACTAAGAGTGAGCTGCTTCTCGTTTGCCGCGCGCACGATCGCGTCGGCCAGGGGATGCTCGCTGGCACGCTCGACGCTGGCGGCGAGGCGAAGGACGTTATCCTCGGCAAAACCGGCAGCCGGCACGATCGCCACCACCTTGGGCTTGCCCTCGGTCAGCGTGCCGGTCTTGTCGACCACCAGCGTGTCGATCTTCTCCATCCGCTCCAGCGCCTCGGCGTTCTTGATCAGCACGCCTCCTTGTGCGCCGCGGCCGACACCGACCATGATCGACATCGGGGTCGCAAGCCCGAGCGCACAGGGGCAGGCGATGATCAGAACGCTGACGGCTGCGACGAGACCGAAGGCGAGACGCGGCTCCGGTCCAAACCAAGCCCAGGCAGCGAAGGCCGCCAGCGCGACAACGATCACGGCCGGCACGAACCAGCCGGCGACCTGGTCGGCCAAGCGCTGGATCGGCGCGCGCGAGCGCTGTGCGTCGGCGACCATCTGCACGATCTGCGACAGCAGCGTCTCTCGCCCCACCTTGTCGGCACGCATGATGAAGCTGCCGGACTGATTCAGCGTGCCGGCGATCACCTTGGCTCCGCTCTCCTTGGTGACCGGCATGGATTCGCCCGTGACGAGTGATTCGTCGAGCGAAGAGCGGCCTTCGAGAAGGATGCCGTCGACCGGCACCTTCTCGCCGGGGCGGACGCGCAGACGGTCGCCAGCATGCAGCGTATCGATCTCGACCTCGTGCTCGCTGCCATCGGGCTCGACGCGGCGTGCGGTCTTCGGCGCGAGCTGGAGCAGCGCCTTGATCGCGCCCGAGGTCGCGTCACGTGCGCGCAGCTCCAGCACCTGGCCGAGCAGCACCAGCACCGTGATCACGGCAGCCGCCTCGAGATAAACGGCGACCGCACCCTCATGGCCACGGAAGGTGTCAGGGAATATCTGCGGCGCGACGGTGCCGAGCACGCTGTAGACATAGGCCACTCCTGTGCCCATCGCGATCAGCGTGAACATGTTGAGGTTGCGCGTCCGCAGCGACTGCCAGCCGCGGACGAAGAATGGCCAGCCGGCCCACAGCACCACCGGCGTGGCGAAGAAGAGCTGGATCCAGTTCGACAATATCGGATCGATCCAACTGTGCGGGCCGGCGAGGTGGCCGCCCATCTCCAGCACCACGGCCGGCAGTGCCAGCGCCCCGCCGATCCAGAACCGCCGTGTCATGTCGGCGAGCTCGGGATTGGGACCGGCCTCCAGACTCGCGACTTCCGGCTCCAACGCCATGCCGCAGATCGGGCAGCTGCCGGGGCCGACTTGGCGGATCTCGGGGTGCATCGGGCAGGTGTAGATCGTGCCCGCGGGCATCTCAGGCTTGGGCGCCCCGTCCTTGGCGAGGTACTTGGCGGGGTCGGTAGCGAACTTTGTGCGGCAGCCGGCCGAGCAGAAATGGAACGTCTCGCCGTGATGTGTGAGGTGGTGCTGCGACGTCGTGGGGTCGACCGTCATGCCGCAGACGGGATCGAGGACCTTCGTCGCGCCACCGCCATGGTCATGCCCATGATGATGATCGGCGTGGCCGGCGTGATCGCCGCGGCCGCCGCAGCAGGAGGATGCCGGCTTTGCGGCCGGCGCGGCTTTGCTGGAACAGCCGCATCCGGCATGTGTTTCCTGCTTATGATGGTGCCTGTGGGGGTCGTTCATGGCGATGCTCCGCCCTTGCAATTGATACCCTACGGGGGTATATAAGCCCCATGCGTATGGACATCAAGGCATCAGTCGGAAAACGTCTCGGCCGGATCGAGGGCCAGGTTCGTGGCCTCGCGAAAATGGTGGAGGAAGATCGCTACTGCATCGACATCGTCACGCAAATCTCGGCGGTGCGCGCCGCGCTGCGCCGGGTCGAGGAGGAGATCCTGAAGGATCACGTCGCCCATTGCGTCGAGCACGCCATCGCCAGTGGCGACAAGGCCGATCAGCGCGAGAAGATCGCGGAGCTGATGGCGGTGATCGGACGGGCGGAACGGTAGGTCCGGCTCTCGTCATTGCAATGACGGTGGGTGGGAGCCGTGGTGTTTCCTTTAGCGTCGTCCTGGCAAAAGCCCATGGACTTTCGCCAGGGGACATCGGGTAGGCCAGTTTACGCCACCCTCTCCCTTGCCCGTCCCCGCCGCCGCGGGCGGTACATCGCCAATCTCTTCAGCAGCGGGAAATGCTCCGACATTCGTTCGGCCATCTCGGCAGGTTGCTTGCTCACTTCTTCAGCCGAAATTTCAGCCGGCGTCGCTTCGTCAGACGCCTCAGGAACGAGCGGCGGCGCACGGAGCGTTTCTGGAAACACACTGAATGTGCCCGCCACCTCCTCGAGCGGCTTTTGCTTGTCGGCCCAGTGCAAGGCTGTGTAGTCGAAGCCGTGCACGATGGTGGGTTTGACGACTTCGAAATAGGGCGAGATGTCGAAGTCGCGGGGCATGTAGAGCGAGGAATCGCGGATGTGCAGAATTTCGCGGCGAGCGGCGCGGCTGCCGGCCTTGGTGATCTTCGGCAGGATCGGGTAGCGCACGGCGTCGAATGCCTGCGCGATCAAGGCCGAGCAGATGATCTTGGTGGGATCGCCCGATCCCAGCGCGATCATGCGCCGCCGCCAGCGCTGCGGTATCGGCAACGGGAACAGGAAGCGCATGAGGTCGACGATGTTCTTGGTATCGTAGCCGAAGCCGATGCGGTTGATCGCATAGCGGCAGACGGTGGTACGGTCCTCATAGGACAGCCCGACCGGGCGGCAGACGCGGGTGTGATAGGGAAAATATTTCGACAAAGGCGCAGAGGTGACGCCCTCGCCGATATTGGCCTCGATCAGCACATGCGGCTCGCCGTCAGCCTCTTCCGCGCCCTCGATCGGACCGACATAGAGCGCAGCATGCGACCAGGTCGATTGCGTCAGATATTTGATGATACCAGAGATGCGGTTGTTGCCTTCGACCAGCAGCACGTCGCCAGGCTCGATGACGCCGCGCAGGTGCTCCGGGTCGCTCGGCGTGAACGGCTCGTAGCCCGGCACCTCCTTCGAGAGGTACGCGGCAATCAGCTTGCCGACCGAGTCCAGGACCGTCCCCATCTCAAACTCCCCCCAGGGCCTTTTCCGGCCGTCTTTTTCCCTTCTCTATCATGGTCCAAACGTGTTGCAATTCGGTTCATCACTCTGTGAGATCAAGCACGATTGATTCACCATGATGGTTGCTGCGCAACATCAGATACGGCAAGGTTCGCGGGCTGTTCCCATACGTCGCAAGTCCCCGGAAACCATGACAATGACTATCACGCGCCGCGGCTTCCTTTCGGCGTCGGCGGGCCTTGCCGCGATGCCTGTGCTGCGCGCGACCGCCGCGACCCCGCAGCGGGAGGCCGATGTCGTCGTGATCGGCGCGGGGGCTGCGGGGATTGCCGCAGCGCGGCGCATCATGGCCGCCAACCGCAGGGTTGTGGTGGTGGAAGCGGCGGCCCAGATCGGCGGCCGTTGCATCACGGATAGCACGATTTTCGGCACGCCGTTCGACCGCGGCGCGCGCTGGATGCACAATCCCGACACCAATCCGATGATCCGGCTGGCGCGCAGCGCCGGGCTCGACGTGCTGCCGGCGCCATCGGGCCAGAAAATGCGCATCGGCCGCCGCAATGCGCGCGCCGGCGAGACCGAGGAGTTCCTGGCCGCGCTGGTCCGCACCAAGCGTGCCATCGACGACGCCGCGCGCGGCAAGCTGGACACCTCTTGCGCCTCCGTGCTGCCGAAGGATCTCGGCGACTGGGCCGGCGCGACCGAGTTCATGCTGGGCGCGGGCTTCGCGGGCAAGGATCTGAAGGAGCTTTCGGCGATCGACAAGGCCCGCGCGCAGGACCGCAATGGCGCGATCGCCTGCCGCCAGGGTCTGGGGACGCTGATCGCAAAACTCGGCGAGCAGGCGCCGGTGGTGCTGTCGACGCCGGTGAGCCGGATAGTCTGGAGCAATCGGGATGTCGGAGTGGAGACCCCAAGCGGCAAGATCGCGGCCCGCGCCGCCATCATCACCGTCTCGACCAACGTGCTGACGTCTGGCGCGATCAAGTTCGCGCCTGACATTCCGAAACGCACGCTGGACGCGGCATCGAAGCTCACCCTCGGCAGCTACGATCGCATCGTGCTGCAACTGCCGGGCAACCCGCTCGGACTGTCGCGCGACGACACCCTGATCGAACAGAGCAATTCGACGCGGACGGCGCTGATGTTCGCCAATATCGGCGGCTCCGCGCTGTGCTCGATCGACGTCGGCGGCTCGTTCGGCCGCGATCTCTCCGGACAGGGCGAGCAGGCGATGACGGCTTTCGCGAAGGAGTGGATCACCAAACTGTTCGGCAGCGAAGCTGCGGCCGCCGTGCAGAAGACCACCGCGACGCGCTGGAATGCCTCGCCTTATGTCATGGGCGCGATGTCGGCGGCTGCGCCCGGCGGTCACCTCTCGCGGAAGGTTTTGACGGAGCCGATCGGCAACATGTTCCTTGCCGGCGAAGCCACGCATGAGACGCTGTGGGGCACCGTCGACGGAGCCTGGGAAAGCGGCGAACGCGCCGCGGACGCCGCGCTGCGCAAGATCGGCGCGCTGAGAGACGAGCCGGCGGATGTCCCGACGCAGTCGACCAAGAAGCGACGCGTGCCGCGGCAGTGAGGCAATCAACCCCCAACACTCCGCTGTCGTCCCTGCGAACGCAGGGACCACAGCATCGGTTTACCGCAATACCCCATCCAGCACCGGCAGCCCGGCAATCACCGCCAGCGCGATCAGCGCGTAGCAGATGCCGCGAAACACCTTCTCACTCGCGCGGCCGAACAGTGATGCACCGAACGCGACGCCGATCGCATAGACCGGGCCGACGATGAGCGAAAGCGCGAGCGACTCGCGCGAGATCAGGCCCGTGCTCGCGTAACTCACCATCGAGAAGAAATCCGATGCGCCGAAGAACAGCACGATGTTGGCGCGCGCGACGATCGGCGCAATCGGACGGCCGAGCCAATACCCGACGATCGGTGGACCGCCGGTCTGCGCCAGCCCGCTACAGAAGCCGGAAAGGCCGCCGATGCCGACCGAGAGCCAGGTGTGGTCCTTGCCGCGATAGCGCCAGCCCGACAGCAGCAGGAGCAGCAGCGCGGCGACGAAGCAGGAGATGATCCAGCGCGTGGTGACGGGCTCGAGCACGCTGAGAAAATAGGTCCCAAGGGGCACGCCGATCAACGCGCCCAGCACGATCACGGCCGTGGCCTTGCGGTCCGCCTTGCGCCAGGCGTCGGGCAGGAGCGGCGCGGCCGCGACGAAATCGATCACGAGCAGCAAGGCAGCCACGAGCCGCGGCGCAGCGATGCTGCTCGCCAGCGGCATGAAGATCAGCGCCGAACCGAAGCCGGAGAAGCCGCGGGCGGTGCCCGAAACGAACGCGACGGCGCAAAGCGCCATCGCAATGGTGAGGCTGACGTCCTTCGGCAGAAAGTCCGTCAGGCTCATCCGCGAAGAGTGCCGTCGGTCTTCTTCGCGACCTCGGCCACGACCTTCGCGGCCACAGCCTCGATCTCCTGGTCAGTCAGCGTCTTCTCGCGCGGCTGGATCGTGACCGCGATCGCGATCGACTTCTTGCCGTCATCGATGCCCTTGCCCTCGTAGACGTCGAAGACGTTGACCCCGGTGATCAGCTTCTTGTCGACGCCTTGCGCCGCGCGCACGATATCGCCGGCCTTGACTGTGCGATCGACGATAAAGGCGAAGTCGCGCGTAACAGGCTGGAACGCCGACAGCTCGATCGCAGGCTTGGCGCGGGTCGGCTTCTTCTTCGACTCCGGAATGCGGTCGAGGATCACCTCGAACACGATCAGCGGGCCATCGGCGCCGAGCGCCTCGAGCGCGCGCGGGTGCATCTCGCCGAAATAGCCGAGCACGTTCTGCGGACCGATCTGGATCGTGCCCGAACGCCCCGGATGCAGCCAGCCGGGGCCACCGGCGACGATCTGAAGCGCCTGCATCGGCGCGCCGGCAGCGGCGAGCACCGCCAGCGCATCGGCTTTGGCGTCGAACACATCAGCCTGCGCCGAGCCGGACCAGTGCCGGCCGAGACCTTCCGAGGACGCAAACCCGCGGCGTACGCCGCTCGCCGCCATGAACTGATCTTGCGGGCGGTCTCCCCTGAACAGCTGCCCGACCTCGAACAGCGCGACATCGCCAAAGCCGCGATCGGCATTGGCCTGCGCCGCCGCGATCAGCCCCGCGAGCAGCGTCGGGCGCATGTCGGAAAGGTCGGATGCGATCGGGTTCGCCACCTCGAGCTCGCGCTGCCCGCCGCCGAACAATTTTGCCGCAGGTTTTGCGATGAACGACCACGTCACGGCCTCGACCATGCCGCGGCTCGCCAGCGCGCGCCGCGCGCGCCGGGTGCGCAGCTGAAGCGGGGTCAGCACAGGTTTGCGTGCGTCTTCGCCGCGCTCGAACGCTGTCATCGGCACCTTGTCGACGCCGAAGATGCGCACGATCTCTTCGACGATGTCGGCCTTGCCGTGCACGTCGGTGCGCCAGGAGGGGACTGCGACCTTCACTACCGGGCCCGGGCCCGCCATCATGAAGCCGAGATGGGTCAGGATGCGCTTCATCTCCGGCTGCGGCACCTCGATGCCGGACAGACGCTTGACTTCGCTGACCGGGAAATCGATCACGCGGTCATCGCCGAAGGCCTTGCCGACCACGGCGGTCTCGGACGGCGTGCCGCCGCACAAGTCCATCACCAGCTTGGTCGCGAGCTCGAGCCCCGGCACCATGAAGGCCGGATCGACGCCACGCTCGAAGCGGTAGCGCGCATCCGAATTCACACCGAGCTTGCGGCCGGTCTGGGCGATGTTGATCTCGTTCCAGAGCGCCGATTCGATCAGAACGTCGGTGGTGTTCTCGTCGCAGCCCGAGGCCTCGCCGCCCATGATGCCGGCGAGCGATTCGACGCCGTGCTCATCCGCGATCACGCAGATATTGGGATCGAGATTGTAGGTGCGGCCGTCGAGCGCCAGCAGGCTCTCGCCCTCGCGGGCGCGCCGTACGACGAGATTGCCGCTCACTTTCTTGGCGTCGAACACATGTAGCGGCCGCGCGCGATCGAACGTCATGAAATTGGTGATATCGACCAGCGCGTTGATCGGGCGCAGCCCGATCGCGGTCAGCCGCGCCTGGAGCCATTCCGGCGAGGGGCCGTTCTTGACGCCGCGCACGAGGCGCAGCGCGAAGCCCGGGCACAGCGTGGCGTCTTCGACCGTCACTTTCACCGGGCAGGGGAATTCGCCCTTGATCGGCTTGATCGTGGGGTCCTTGAACTTGCCCATGTCGGCAGCGGCAAGATCGCGCGCGATTCCGTGCACGCCTGTGCAGTCCTGCCGGTTCGGGGTCAGGTTGATCTCGATCACGGGATCGCCAAGCGCGGCCCATTCGGCGTAAGCGGCGCCGATCGGCGCGTCCGCAGGCAATTCCATGATGCCGTCATGGTCGTTGGATATCTGCAGCTCGGCCGCCGAGCACAGCATGCCGCGGCTCTCGACGCCGCGGATGGTGCCGACCCCGAGCGTGATGTCCTTGCCGGGAATGTAGGTGCCGGGCGGCGAGAACACGCTGACGAGCCCGGCCCGCGCATTCGGCGCGCCGCACACGACCTGCACCGGCGCGCCACCGTCACCGGTGTCGACCATGCAGACCCGCAGGCGATCCGCATTCGGATGCTGCTCGGCCGAGATCACCTTCGCAATGGTGAAGGGCTTCAGCGCCTTTGCCTTGTCCTCGATGTTCTCGACCTCGAGCCCGATCATGGTGAGCTTGTCGGCGAGCTTTTCCAGGGGCTCGTCGGTGTCGAGATGATCCTTCAGCCAGGAGAGGGTGAATTTCATGGCTGTGTGCCTCGGCTCTTGTCGGTGTTTACGAATTGATCTTGGTCGGTGCCAGTGTTCCCTCCCCCCTTGTGGGGGAGGGTCAGGGAGGGGGTAAGCCGCGCGCTCTGACGGAAGCTGCCTGGCGGATTGCCTCGACAACTCCCTCAAGGTTTGACATCACCTGCTCATTCGTGAAACGCAGAACCTGAAATCCTTCCGCGGCGAAGAACGCGTCGCGGCGCTGATCTGCCTTCTGCCGTTCCTCGAAATTGTGAGATTCTCCATCGAGCTCGATAATTAGCTTCGATGAGAAGCACACGAAATCGGCGATGTAACGCCCGATCGGTGTCTGACGTCGGATGCCCACGCCATCCATGCGATTAGCTTTCAAATATCGCCATAGCAGTGTCTCAGCGTGCGTCATCGTGCGGCGAAGTTGCTTCGCTCGGCTGCGCTGACGGTCGCTCACCACTGTGTGCGGCATCTGCGGCTACCCCCCTCCCTGACCCTCCCCCACAAGGGGGGAGGGAACGGAAAGGGTCTTTGTGGAATTGCTCCCAGCGCTGATCATCACGAACTCAATCCCCCCGCCAACGTCGGTACCTCCAGCGGCTTGAAGCCGTAATGGGACAGCCAGCGGACGTCGCTGTCGAACAGCTGGCGCAGATCGGCGATGCCGTATTTCAGCATGGCGATGCGGTCGATGCCCATGCCCCAGGCAAAGCCCTGGTACTCGTCGGGATCGATGCCGCAGGCGCGCAGCACGTTCGGATGCACCATGCCGCAGCCGAGAATCTCCAGCCAGTCCTCGCCCTCGCCGAAGCGGATCTCGCCCTTGTCGCGACGGCACTGGATGTCGACTTCCAGCGATGGCTCGGTGAACGGGAAGAACGAGGGACGGAAGCGCATGTTGATGTGGTCGACCTCGAAGAACGCCTTGCAGAACTCGTGCAGGATCCATTTGAGGTGGCCGAGATGCGAGTGCTTGTCGATGACGAGGCCTTCGACCTGGTGGAATTGCGGCGTGTGGGTCGCGTCCGAATCGATGCGGTAAGTGCGACCCGGGCAGATCACGCGAATGGGCGGCTTCTGGCCCAGCATGGTGCGCACCTGCACCGGCGAGGTGTGGGTCCGCAGCAGCATGCGCGAGCCGTCTTCCTTCGGATGAAAGAAGAAGGTGTCGTGCATTTCGCGCGCGGGATGGCCTTCCGGAAAATTCAGCTTGGTGAAGTTGTAATCGTCGGTCTCGATATCAGGGCCTTCGGCGACCGAGAATCCCATATCGGCGAAGATCGTGGTCAGCTCGTCCCAGACCTGGCTCAGCGGGTGGATTCGGCCGGCTTCCGCCGGTGCCTCGCGCAGCGGCAGGGTGACGTCGACGGTCTCGGATGCGAGCCGCGCATCGAGCGCCGCCGACTTCAGCACGTCGCGCCGCGCCGCAAGCGCCTGGCTGACTTCGTCCTTGGCCTGGTTGATCGCCGCGCCTTGCGTCTTGCGCTCGTCCGGCGACATCTTGCCGAGCGTGGCGAGCAGCGCCGAGATCGAACCCTTTTTGCCGAGGGCTGCAACACGCACGGCTTCGAGCGCAGCCTCATCGGCAGCCGCGGCGATGTCGGCGATGATCTGGTTCTGGAGCTGGACAAGATCGGTCATGGCAATCCCTTTTGGCCAGGATGCTGAGCCGATGATCCTAGCCCGTCACACCCGGCGCGCTGCCGGGCATCCACGTCTGAGAAGTATGCGCAAGAGATGACGGCCGGGGCAGTAAGGCGGCAAGACGCGCCTCTGCCCGGGCCATCACAAGCTGAACGCTGTGCAGAGCACAGTGGAGGACCGCTACGCCGCCAGCGCGGCGTTGGCCCTGTTACGCCGCAAGGGCAGCCTTAGCCTTCTCGGCGATCGCCTGGAACGAGGCGGGCTCGTTGATCGCGAGATCCGACAGCACCTTGCGGTCCACGGTGATGCCAGATTTGGCGAGGCCGTCGATAAATCGGCTGTAGGTCAGGCCGAACGGACGGACTGCGGCGTTGAGGCGCTGGATCCAGAGCGCGCGGAATGTCCGCTTTTTGCGCTTGCGGTCACGGAAGGCATATTGCATGGCCTTCTCGACCGCCGGCTTGGCGGCGCGGATGGTGTTCTTGCGGCGGCCATAGAAGCCCTTGGCGGCCTTGTAGACTTTCTTGTGCTTGGCGTGGGCGGTCACACCGCGTTTGACGCGAGACATGACAAAAATCCTTCAGAGATGACTTCGGTTTCGGATCGCCGCGCGAACGCGGCGCGAGGTGGCAGTGATCGTGGACGCGGTCAAGCGTTCGGCAAGAAGTACTTCTTGACGTTGTCGCCGTCGGTCTTGAACAGCACGCGGGTGCCGCGGAGCTGACGGATCTGCTTCTTCGTCCGCTTGATCATGCCGTGACGCTTGCCGCGCTGGGCGTGCATCACTTTGCCGGTGGCAGTCACCTTGAAGCGCTTTTTAGCGCCCGATTTGGTCTTCAGCTTGGGCATTTGGCTCTCCTATGGCCGCAACAGAAATCCGCCCGTGAAGGCGGCTGGCCGTCTAAAATGCTCGTTAGAGCGTTGATTGTGCTCAGGTTTTGCGAACGAGCGCGAAACCCGCACGAAACACCGCCACGGCAGCCCTTAATCAGCCGGGCGATGAAGGCTGGGCTTATGACAGAGCGGGAGCCAAATGGCAACGATGAACCGCCGGAACTCTAGCCGCTGACTATTTGGGGTTGCTACCCCAATGTCCACGCCTCATGTCCGGAGCAGGACCCAATGGCCCATTCCCGCGATCGATTTCCTCTTTCTCGAGCTTTGCGCGCCCGCGCCGCCTGGCGCTGCTCGCAACTGGCAGGCGAGGAGAAGCTGACAAACAAAACGGCCCGCCGGAGATCCGGACGGGCCGTTGAAGTCTCAGTCCCAAAGAGCCGGTCAGCGCGGCGCCAGAACCATCACGACCTGGCGACCCTCGAACCTTGCGTCCTGCTCGACCTTGGCGAGCTCGGCGACGTCGGTTTTGATCTTGTCCAGAAGCTTGGTGCCGATCTCCTGGTGCGCCATTTCGCGACCACGATAGCGCAGCGTGATCTTGACCTTGTCGCCCTCTTCGAAGAACCGCTGCATCGCGCGCATCTTCACGTCGTAATCGTGATCGTCGATCATCGGACGGAGCTTGATCTCCTTGATCTCGACGGTCTTCTGCCGCTTGCGGGCTTCGGCGGCTTTCTTCTGAGCGGAATACTTGTACTTCCCGTAGTCCATGATCTTGCAGACGGGAGGGCTGGTATTCGGCGAAATCTCGACCAGATCCATGCCGGCTTCCTGAGCCATCTTGATGGCCAGGACCGTCTCGACCGTGCCTTTGTTGTCACCGGTCTGATCGATCAGCTGGATCTGCGCATTGCGGATATCATCATTGATGCGCGGCCCGTCTTTGCTGGCAGCGGGCGGAGCTTTATTAGGACGGCGAATGGGTGGTTCTCCAAAGTTGTGAAGGAAGCGGCTATCTTGAAGGAAGATGCGTTTGCCGGCAAGCAAGTCGCTCGTGCGAGAGGCGAAAAACCCTCAAATGCGAGGCATTTTGGCCACGCCCGTTGGCACGCAGACGACATAGACACCTTGGTTCTGTTCCGCAAGCGTCCCAAACGGCCAATGCCGAGGTCGGATTGTGCTGGCGGACGTGTCCAAACAGCTCAAACCGCACAGCCAGAGTAAACGTTCCATGACCGATGCAATTTCCGATATCGTGCTCGACTTCATCACTGTGGGCGACGGACCGTTGGCGCGCAGGATTGCGGTGCGCCGCCGCGCCGGAAAAGGCCCCGGGCTGGTCTGGCTCGGCGGATTCAAATCGGACATGCAGGGCAGCAAGGCCGTGGCGCTAGATGCCTGGGCCGGGGAGCACGGCCGCGCAATGGTCCGGTTCGACTATTCCGGTCACGGCGAATCCGGCGGCGATTTCGCCGATGGAACCATCGGACGCTGGCTGGAGGAGAGCCTAGCAGTGTTCGAGCGCTTCTGCGCCGGCCCGCAAATCCTGATCGGCTCGTCCATGGGCGGCTGGATGGCACTGCTGCTCGCGCGCGAGATCAAGAAGCGCCAAGAGACGCAACAGGCCGTGGCCTCGCTGTCCGGTCTCGTCCTGATCGCGCCGGCGCCCGACTTCACCGAGGAGCTGATGTGGAAGAACTTCTCGCCGGCGGTGAAGAAAGAGATCGAGACCAAGGGCCTCTGGCTGCGGCCGTCGGACTATGGCGACGGCTCGCCCTATCCGATTACGCGAAATCTGATCGAGGAGGGGCGCAATCACCTGGTGCTCGGCAGCGCCATCGATCTCGGCTGCTCGATCCGCATCCTGCAGGGCGCGAAAGATCCCGACGTGCCATGGCAGCACGCCTTCGCGCTGACACATCGCCTGCCGGCTGACGACGTCGTGCTGACCATGATCCAGGACGGCGATCACCGCCTCTCCCGCCCGCAGGACATCGCGCGCATTCTTGCGGCGGTCGCGGAGATCGGGTGAAGATGTTCTTTCTTCCTTCTCCCCTTGTGGGAGAAGGTGGCGCGAAGCGCCGGATGAGGGGTTGTTGCCGCGAGTCCGAATGCGAATTGGACTCGCGGAAGCAACCCCTCACCCGTATCAATCGCGCAAAGCGCGATTGATACACCCTCTCCCACAGGGGGCGAGGGGAAGAAAAACATCGGGAGCAACGCCAATGTCCATCACCGCCATGCTGCGCGCCTTCTGCGACGCTGTTGAACAGCGCAACGGCAAGGCGTTCGTCGAACTGTTCACCGAGGACGGCATCTACCACGACGTCTTCTACGGTGTCTTCACCGGTCGCGAGAAGATCGCCGAGCTGATCGACGACTGGTTCTATCGCACGGCGGCCGATTTCCGCTGGGACATGCACGATCCCGTCACCGACGGCACCACGCTCTATGCGCGCTACACCTTCAGCTATCGTTCGACCCTGCCGGAAGCGAATGGCGCGCGGGCGATGTTCGAGGGCGTGGCGATAATGACGCTGCGTGAGGGCAAGATTGCCAGCTATCACGAAGTTGCCAACACTGCGCCGGCGTTCGTCGACCTGAAGTTTGCGCCGGAGCGGATTGCAAAGATCGTGGCCAAGCAGGGCGCCGAGCTGAAGGCGCGCCCGGAAATGCAGCGGCATTTGGCGTAACTGTCTCCATTCGTCATTCCGGGGCGCGCCCCTTGGCGCGAACCCGGAACGACGAGTAGAGAGAGCGCTACCGCTTCGACGGATTCGCCATCGGCTTGCGCTGCGCCAGTGCGGCGACCGTGGCGGTGCCGATCGGTCCCTGTTCGTCATAGAGCCAGCATTCGCCGATCGCGACGCCATCGGTAGCGTGATGGTTCACCACCTCGAATCCGATCCAGTTTGTGATCGGCAGGCGATGCAGATAGATCGTGACGTCGCTGTTGATGTAGCCGAGCCCCCTGTCGCCGGCATTGGCAAACGGGCTGGCGAAATCGGCACCAACAGCGACATGGACGAACGGCGTCATCGCCACGCCCGCGACGAGCTCGCGCACCTCGCTCATCCAGAGCCGGCGCGGGCCGAGCGAGCCCATATGGCCGACGATCGGGCGCGTCGTCCATTTGCCGTTCATGCCGAGCCTGGGATCGGTGGGCTTGGGAATGTCGGCCGGTTTCGGCACGTCCCAGTTCGGCGGTGACCAGACATTGCCTTCGGGATTTTGTGTCTTGCGCAGCAGCTGGCAAGACGCCCGCGCCATGCTGACGCCGCCAGAAACAAACTCCGCCTCGACCACGCGGATGCGCAGGCCGTCGCGCACCAGGCGCGTCGTCACTTGAATGGGCTTGTCGATGGTCGGTAGCCGAAACATATCGACGGTGAGCCGCGCCGGCACGAATTCGGGGCCGGAATGACGCTCCTCGATGACGAAGCCGAGCAGGCCGATGATGACCCGTCCGTGCAGCGATTTCGGATCCCAGGGACCGTTGGAGACTTCCGTCGGATGGAATGTGTCGCCGTCGCGGGTAAAGAAAGGCATGCTTGTCATGGCGCGCGAGATTGAAGAAACGCGCGGGGAAATCAAGATCCCGATCCTCATGGTGAGGAGGCGCGAAGCGCCGTCTCGAACCATGCAGGCCCCGCTGCGGCAGCTCGGCCTTGATCCTTCGAGATGCCGCTGCGCGGCTCCTCAGGATGAGGAGCTAACCGTGCTTTCTGCGCGCCACTCCTCACGAACACTCTCGTCGGGCTGGCGATCGAGAACCTGCAGCCTCATCTCGGCAAACGCCTCCCGCTCCACCAACTGCCCCAGCGCCCACACCGCCGCCCCACGCACCAGCGGGCTCGGATCGTCGAGCAATCGCCGCGCCTCCGCAGACAGCGCCGGCTTCCCGGAATTGCCAATCGCAATCAGCACATTCCGCAAGAACCGGTCGCGCCCGATGCGCTTGACCGGCGACTTCTTGAACAGCGTGCGGAATGAAGCATCGTCGAGCCGTGCGAGTTCGGCGAGCGACGGCGCGCGCAGCTCGTCACGCGCCGCGAGCTTGGCCTCGCGACCCTCCTGCGCGAACTTGTTCCAGGGGCAGGCGGCAAGACAATCATCGCAGCCATAGATTCGATTGGCCATGGCTTTGCGAAATTCGCGCGGGATCGGACCCTTGTTCTCGATGGTGAGGTACGAGATGCAGCGCCGCGCATCGAGCTTGTAGGGTGCAGGGAACGACGCGGTCGGACAGATGTCGAGACAGGCCCGGCACGAGCCGCAATGGTCGATCTCTGCGTCGTCGCGCGGCAGCTCGAGCGTGGTGTAGATCGCGCCGAGGAACAGCCAGGAGCCGAACTCGCGCGAGACGAGATTGGTGTGCTTGCCCTGCCAGCCCAGATGCGCGGCTTGCGCCAAGGGCTTCTCCATCACGGCCGCGGTGTCGACGAACACCTTTACGTCCGACGGCGCGGTCGCAACCAGCCAGCGCGCCAGCGCCTTCAGCCGCTTCTTGATCAGATCGTGATAATCGTCGCCTTGCGCATAGACCGAGATCGCCGCATGCGTGCGCTGCTTGAGGATCGCAAGCGGATCCTGGTCGGGGCCGTAATTGACGCCGAGCATGATCACCGAGCGCACATCCTGCCACAGCCCGCGCGGATCGACGCGGCGCTCAGGGCTCGCGGCCAGCCAATCCATGTCGCCATGGCCGCCGGAGGCGATGAATTCAAGGAAGTATTTTCCGGCGCTCTCGATCGTGCCGGGTGCAGTGATGCCGATGCAGTCGAAGCCGAGCGCGCGTGCTTTGTGCGCCAGCTGTGTCTTCAGTGCAGTCGGATCGGAATTCAGAAATCCAGGTCCACGTAAGTCCGCGACGCCGGCACCCCGGCCAGCCATTCGCTGAGGAGCGGACGGAACGACGGGCGGGATTTCACCCGCGCGTACCACGCCTTTGCTGCGTCGTCCTCGCTCCATGGCACGTCGCCCAGATAGTCGATCGCCGAGAGATGCGCCGCGGCGGCGAGATCCGCGTAGGTGAGCCGGTCGCCCGCGAGGAAGTTACGCGTCTGCGCCAGCCAGCCGATATAGGCCAGATGATAGCGCACGTTTGCCTTGGCCGCGCGCATCACGTCGGCCGAAGGCGGGCCGCCGCCGTCCTCCTCGCTCATGAACCGCTTGTAGATGCGCTCGGTGACGAGAGGGTGCGAGACCTCCTCGAAGAATTTTTCGTTGAACCAGGCCATCAGCCGGCGCACCTCGACACGCTCGGTGATGCTTTCCGGCATCAGGCGCTTGGCGCCCATCGCGGCGCCATAGGCCTCGTCGACATATTCGGCGACGATCGCCGCGCCCGGTATGGGCGGCTGCTCGTCGTCCACCAGAACCGGTGTCGTGCCGGCCGCATTGAGCAGCAGAAACGCCTCGCGCCGCTCCCAGCTGCGCTCTTCGACCAGCTTCAGGTCGAGCCCGTATTCGCCCACGATCAAGCGAATGAAGCGCGAGTGCGGACAGAACGGATGATGAAACAGCGTAAACATGAAGCCTTTGACTATTTGATGGTGCTTAAGAATCCATCAATATTTGTGCGGCGCCACACTAGTCCTTCAAAACCGCGAAGCAAGGGCGTGACGTCGCATTTTGCGATTGCGGCATGGGGGCGAATAGGCGAGAAGAGCCCCGCTTTTCCAGCGGAAATGGACCGTAATATGTCAGACGCAATACGGGCAGTGATCCTCGGCATCATCGAGGGGGTGACCGAGTTCCTTCCCGTGTCCTCGACCGGCCACCTCTTGCTCGCGGAGCGCTTCTTCCATCTTGGTGAAGGTGCCTTCTGGGATTCGTTTACGGTTCTGATCCAGCTGGGTGCGATCCTCGCGATCGTCGGGCTCTATTTCAGGAAGCTGTGGGACGTCGCGATTGGCCTGTTTACGGGCGATGCCTATGCGCGCCGCTTCGTGATCGGCGTGCTGGTCGCGTTCCTGCCGGCCGTGATCGTCGGCCTCCTCGCCGGCAAGTACATCAAGAGCGTGCTGTTCAATCCGTGGGTCGTCTGCTTCACGCTGATCGTCGGCGGCGCCATCCTGCTCTGGGTCGACAAGCTCGAGCTCAAGCCGCGCGAGCATGAAGCCACCAAGTTTCCGCTGCTGATGTATCTCTATATCGGCATCGCGCAGTGCGTGGCGATGATCCCGGGCGTGTCGCGCTCCGGCGCCAGCATTGTGGCCGCCATGCTGCTCGGTGCGGACAAGCGCGCGGCGGCGGAGTTCTCGTTCTTCCTCGCCATCCCCACCATGATCGGCGCGTTCGCCTACGACTTCTACAAGAACCGCGCCGAGATGACGATGGATCATATGAACATCGTCGCGATCGGCTTCGTGGTGTCGTTCATCACCGCGATCATCGTGGTCAAGACGTTTTTGAGCTACGTCACCCGACACGGTTTCGTGCTGTTCGCCTGGTGGCGCGTCATCATCGGCACGCTCGGCCTGATCGCGCTGGCGCTGGGGCACTAAGTTCGAGGTACCCTAGCCCGGATCGAGCGTTCCGCTTCACCTCTCCCGTAGGGAGAGGTGGGCACTGAGACGCTTGGTTGGGCCGGCGTTCTCAACGCAATATAAGCTTTTGGCCGGTAGTCAGTCTCCAGCCCAGGGCCGCGCGCCCGGCACAGGAGCTGAACCATGACCCTCGTCAGCGGCTGGGGGCGTTTTCCGGTCGTCGATAGCGACGTGCTGCGGCCGTGCTCGTTCGCGGCCGTCGGCGAGGCTGTCTCGGCCGGCACCGTCGCGCGCGGCAATGGCCGCGCCTATGGCGATGCCGCGATCGGCGCCGCCAGGACCGTCGCGATGACGGGGTTCGACAGGGTCAGGTGGTTCGATCCCGCGAGCGGGCGCATCCGCCTCGAGGCCGGCGTGCTGCTGTCGGACCTGATCGAGACATTCGGCCCACGCGGCTTCCTGCCCTTCGTCGTGCCCGGCACGCGCTTCGTGTCGATCGGCGGCGCAATCGCGGCCGACGTGCACGGCAAGAACCACCATTGCGAGGGCGGCTTCGGCCGCTACGTCGACAGCATTTTGCTGCGCACCGGGCAGGGCGAGGTGATCGAAGCCTCGCGCGAGCAGAATTCCGATGCGTTTTTCGCGACCGTCGGCGGCATGGGCCTGACCGGAATCATCCTCGAGGCGACGATGCGGTTGCGGCCGGTCGAAACCGGATGGATCCGCGAGCGGGTGATCTCAGCGTCCGACCTCGATGCCGCGATGCGCGCACTCGACGCGGGCGATGCCGCGACCTATTCGGTGGCCTGGATCGATTGCGCGGCGCGAGGACGCGATCTCGGCCGCGCGCTGATCTTTCTCGGCGAACACGCCGGCAGAGACGAACTCGCCGCTGGCGCCGCTGCGTTTCCGGTCGGCAAAGATCCCAGCCTCGGCGTGCCCGTCGATCTGCCCTCGATCACGCTGAACCGCCACAGCATCCGCGCCTTCAACGAGCTGTACTATCGCATGGGCGCGCGGCGCGCCGGCGGCAGCCAAGTGGTCTCGCTCTATCCGTATTTCTTTCCGCTCGACAGCCTCAAAGACTGGAATCGCATCTATGGCAAGCGCGGCTTCGTCCAGCATCAATGCGTGATTCCGGAGCAGGGCGCGCGCGAGGTGCTCGACGACATCCTCCAGCGCGTCGCGCGTCGCGGCGATGCCTCCTTCCTCGCCGTGCTCAAGAAGCTCGGCCAGGGCGACGGCATCCTGTCGTTTCCGCTGCCCGGCTACACGCTGGCGCTGGATTTCCCGCTGAAGGGCGACATCCTGAATTTCCTCGACGAGATCGATCGGCTGGTCGTCGCTGCCGGCGGGCGGCTGTACCTCGCCAAGGATGCGCGCCAGTCGCGCGCGACGTTCGCGGCCGGCTATCCCGCCTTGCAGCGGTTCAACGCGATCCGCAGATCGCTCGATCCCACAGGCAACATCCGCTCGAAGCTTTCACAACGCCTGTTTGATGAGGTTTAGTCCGTGACGTCACGCAAGTCCGCAATTGTGCTGGGTGGCTCCTCCGATGTCGGCCGCGCCGCGGCGCGCGCCTTCGCCAAGGCGGGATACGACGTCGCGCTCGCCGGCCGCGACGTCGCCGCGCTGGAGCGGGATGCCGCCGATCTGCGCGCGCGTTACAATATCGAGGTCGGTCTTCACAAATTCGATGTGCTCGACACCGCGTCATTCGAAAGCTTTGTCGCCGGCCTGCCGGCGTTGCCTGATGTCGTGGTCTCGATCGTCGGCCTTTTGGGCGTGCAGGAGAACGCGCAATCCGATCTCGCCCACGCCACCACGATCATGCGCTCCAACTACGAAGGCCCGTCGCTGATCCTCGGCCTATTCGCCGAAAAATTTCTGGGCCGCGGCACTGGCACGATCGTCGGAGTATCCTCCGTTGCCGGCGATCGCGGCCGCGCCTCGAACTATGTCTACGGCTCGGCCAAAGCGGGCTTCTCCGCCTTCCTGTCCGGCCTGCGTGCCCGCGCCAGCCGCGGCGGCGTGCATGTCGTCACCGTCAAGCCCGGCTTCGTCCGCACCAAGATGACGGAAGGCATGAAGCTGATCGGCCCGCTCACGGTGGAGGCGCCGGTGGTCGGCGATGCGATCCTTCAGGCGGTCGAGAGGAAAATCGACGTCGTTTATGTCAGCGGCAAATGGCGCCTCGTGATGCTGATCATCAAGACGCTGCCGGAAGCGGTGTTCAAGAAGCTGAAGTTTTGACGTGTAGCCGCACCGGCGGTGCGCTCCCTCCCCCGCTTGCGGGCAGGGCTATCGCATATGGCGAAGCATACTGAGGAGGAAGGCATCATCCCAGCCCGCGCGCTTGATTTTGCGTCGAATCGAGGCGGTGTCGGGA
>NZ_JADPJR010000027.1:0-86177 GCF_023073535.1 Bradyrhizobium sp. 179
TTCCGAGATCGCCTGGCCGCCGGTCAGGATCGCGATGTCCTGCAGCATGGCCTTGCGGCGATCGCCGAAGCCCGGAGCCTTGACGGCCGCGACCTTCAGGCCGCCGCGCAGGCGGTTCACGACCAGGGTCGCGAGCGCTTCGCCTTCCACGTCCTCGGCGACGATGACCAGCGGCTTGCCGGTCTGCACCACGGCCTCGAGCAGCGGCAGCAGCTCGTTCAGCGAGGAGAGCTTCTTCTCGTTGATGAGGATGTAGGCGTCGTCCATCTCAACGCGCATCTTGTCGGCGTTGGTGACGAAGTAGGGCGAGATGTAGCCGCGGTCGAACTGCATGCCCTCGACGACGTCGAGCTCGGTCTCCAGCGACTTGGCTTCCTCGACGGTGATCACGCCCTCGTTGCCGACCTTCTTCATGGCGTCGGAGAGGAACTTGCCGATCTCGGCGTCGCCGTTGGCGGAAATGGTGCCGACCTGGGCGATTTCGTCGTTCGAGGTGACCTTCTTCGAGTTCTTCTCGAGGTCTGCCACCACGGCTTCGACCGCGAGGTCGATACCGCGCTTGAGGTCCATCGGGTTCATGCCGGCGGCGACAGACTTGGCGCCTTCCTTCACGATCGCGGCCGCGAGCACGGTCGCGGTAGTGGTGCCGTCGCCGGCCGCGTCAGCGGACTTGGAGGCAACTTCGCGCACCATTTGGGCGCCCATGTTCTCGAACTTGTCCTCAAGCTCGATCTCCTTGGCGACGGTGACGCCGTCCTTGGTGATACGGGGAGCGCCGAATGATTTGTCGAGCACGACGTTGCGGCCCTTGGGACCGAGCGTGACCTTCACCGCGTTGGCGAGGATGTCGACGCCGCGCAGCATCTTGTCGCGCGCCTCAACCGAGAATTTGACTTCTTTGGCTGCCATCTGGATTTTTCCTTGAAATTTAAAGGGAGGGGAGCGGGGCTTTTAAGCCGCCTTCTTCTTGGACTCGCTGACTTCGAGAACGCCCATAACGTCGCTCTCCTTCATGATCAGCAGATCCTGTCCGTCGATCTTGACCTCGGTGCCGGACCACTTGCCGAACAGCACGCGGTCGCCGACCTTGAGGTCGATCGGGATCAGCTTGCCGGACTCGTCGCGGCCACCGGGGCCGACGGCGATGACTTCGCCCTGGGAGGGCTTTTCCTTGGCAGTGTCGGGAATGATGATGCCGCCAGCGGTCTTCTCTTCTGCGTCGATGCGCTTGACCACGACGCGGTCGTGAAGCGGACGGAATTTCATGCAGTCCTCCTAAGCAATTGCAAGAGTTGAGGAATTTCGAGGTTGTTAGCAGTCATTGCCCGCGAGTGCTAGCACAGGCGAGGAACAAATAGGACAGGAATTTTGCGGGGGCAAGGGCTTCTAGCAGAAAATTAGCACCCGGAAGTGCGGACTGCCAGAATCTCTTTGCCATCGTTAACGGTGCGCTGGGCCGTATTAGCACGGAGCCGCATCTGCTGCTAACGCGTTGAATTTCAACAGCTTGTTAAACTTTTGGGCTTGAGATGAATTGTCAGTTTGCGTCACATTTCTCACATGTGAGCGCATCAGTACCGGGTGGCTCGTAAGGCGCACACCGACCAGGCCGCCCCTTGAATGCGCTCCTGCAAAGGAGGTTTGGCATGGGACTGCAGAGTGGGGGCGCTTCCGAGGATTTCCGGAAGCAGATGCTGGGTTACGGGCTGACGACGGCGCAAATTCTCTATCGGATGCCGGATCATCCGTCGCTGCTCCAGACTTACGTCTGGCAGAACTACGACATGTTTCCGAAATTTCCGGCGCTGAAGGACTTCCTGGCGTTCTGGCAGGAAAGGCTCGACGGCCCCCTGCATTCGGTCACCGTGGCGCATTGCAAGCTGATCAAGCCGGCCGAACTCCGCGCGGTCGACGGCGTGTTCCGGCTGCATTGAGATCGAGCACCGGCTTCGTGGGCGAGCAAAGGCGCGCTCGCGCCGCGCCCACCGTCTCCGCGACTGCTTCTCGCAATGGTGGGCACGTTTCGCTTTGCCCCCGCTACATGATCTCGTTCTGTGCTAGTCTCGCCGCATAATAACAAGCAACGGGAGGCGGGCCGATGGCCAAAAAAGTAAGATCGCGCAGCGCAGCGCAAGCCGCGGTGAAGAAGCGGAGTGGAGCCAAGGCCGCAGCTCGACCCTCGGCGCGCAAGGCAGTGAAGGCGAAGGCGCGTATGCTCGCGCCGAGCAAACCCGCCCGGCCCAAGCAGCGCATCGCCATCAGCCATCACCGCGAAGAGGATTTCAAAGCCGACGGCTTGCGCGCCTATGCCAAATACCGCGACCTTGGCATAGCCGACGCGACCCATGGCCTGGCGCAAGCGCATGTCATCCGTCTGCAAGGCCCGTGTAATCCGGCCGAGGTCTCAAAGCTTCATTATCACGATGTCGAATTCCAGATGGTCTACGTGCTCAAGGGCTGGGTGAAGACTTATCTGGACGGGCAGGGCGAGACCTTGATGAAAGAGGGCAGCGCCTGGACCCAGCCGCCGAAGATCAAGCACATGATTCTGGATTACTCGGATGACGTCGAATTGCTGGAGGTGATCCTGCCGGCGGAGTTCAAGACGGTGGAGTTGAAGGCTTGATGTCATTCCGGGGCGCGCGTAGCGCGAGCCCGGAATCCATTGAGCGGCAGAAACGGTGGATCAATAGATTCCGGGTTCGCGACTTCGTCGCGTCCCGGAATGACAGCGGAGAGAACTACGCCAACACCCCCACCACCGCTCCCATCAGGCACGTCGTCAGCGTCCCCGACACGATCGACTTCAGCCCCAGCGCGTTGATCTCCTCGCGCCGCTCCGGCGCCATCACCCCTAGGCCGCCGATCATGATGCCGAGGCTGGCGAAATTGGCGAAGCCACACATCGCGTAGAGCATGATCAGGCGCGAGCGCGGATCGAGCGCGTCGGGCGGCAGTTTTGAGAAGTCGACATAGGCAATCAATTCGTTGAGCACGGTTTTCGTGCCCATCAGGCTGCCGGCGGTGACCGCCTGGTCCCATGGCAGTCCCATCAGCCAGCACACCGGCGCCATCGCGAGGCCCAGCAGGCGCTGCAACGAGATCGCGGCGCCGCCGATATCAGGCAGCAGGCCGAGGATGGCGTTGACGAGGTAGACCAGAGCCACCAGCACCAGCAGCATCGCGACGATGTTGAGCAGCAGCTCGAGACCCGCGGTGGTGCCCTTCACGATCGCGTCCATCGTGCCGGAGACCTCCATCTCGGGATTTTCCAGCGCGCCGCCGGTGCGCCTGTCGGATGTCTCGGGCACCATGATCAGGCTGACGAGGATCGCGGCCGGCGCCCCCAGCACGGAGGCGATGACGAAGTGCGCGGCGGCATCGGGGATAAGGGGTGCCAGCAGCGTCGCATAGAGCACCAGCACGGTGCCGGCGATGCCGGCCATGCCGCCGGTCATCACCAGGAACAATTCGCTGCGGGTCATCTGCTTCAGATACGGCCGCACGAACAGGGGCGCCTCGACCATGCCGAGGAAGATGTTGGCGGCGGTCGACAGCCCCACGGCGCCGCCGACCCCTAAGGTGCGCTCCAGCAGCCAGGCCATGCCCCGCACGATCGGCGGCAGCACCCGCCAATAGAACAGCAGCGTCGTCAGCACGCTCATCACCAGCACGATCGGCAGCGCCTGGAACGCCAGGATGAAATCCGCACCCGGCACCTTGACGTCGAAGGGCAGGGCGTCGCCACCGATATAGCCGAATACGAACGAGGAGCCGGCGCGCGAGGCCGCGGAGATCGCCCCGACCGCGTCGTTGATGGCGCCGAAGGCGCGCGCGAGCGCGGGTAACTTCAGGAGGACGATGGCGGTGACGAAGGTGGCGACGAGGCCGATCGCCGCCTGCCGCAACGACACGGCGCGGCGATTCTCTGCGAGCGCGAAGGCGATCAGCAGCAATGCGAAAATGCCGAGTGCCGATTGCAAGCGCAGCATGATGTCCCCAAAGCCCCAATGATTATGGCCGCGCCTGCGTTGCAAAGGCAATGCCGGGACGTGCGGGAGGCGTCCCGCTGTTGACAAGCCGGTCCGCCTCAGTCACGCGGGGCACGTCGACATCAGGGCACGGACGGTCCGGGGGTGACGCAAAAGACGATCCAAGAGGTGGTCGAAGCGGCGATGCCAGAGCAGCCAATATCCGGAGATCCGCCGGTCAGTGCCCGCGCGCTCCTCGCCCACCGCGCCTTCCTGTTCTTCCTGCTCTCGCGCAGCCTGTCGCGTTTCTCCAGCCAGATCGCGGCGGTCGCGATCGGCTGGCAGGTCTACGATCTCACCGGCTCGGCCTTCGATCTCGGCATGGTCGGCCTCGTGCAATTTCTGCCCACCGCGCTGCTCGTGTTCGTCGCCGGTCATGCCGCCGATCGCTATGAGCGTAAGCGCGTCGTCCAGCTCTGTCAGCTCGTGGAAGCAGCAACCGCACTCTATCTCGCTGTGATCACCTATCTCGGCGCGGTCGGTGAGGTGCAGATCTTCGTCGCGACCTTCGTGCTCGGCATTGCCGGCGCCTTCGAGAGCCCGACCACGGCGGCGCTGCTGCCGCTGATCGCACCGCAAGGTTCGCTCCAGCGCGCCACCGCGGTCTCCAGCGGCGCGGCGCAGGTCGCGACCATTACGGGGCCCGCGCTCGGCGGCTTTGCCTATGCGGTGGCGCCGCATCTCGCCTATGCCGTGATGGTGCTGTTCTGGATCCTTGGGATGATCCTGACCGGCTTCATCCGGCCGCGTCCGCAGGCGGTCGCCAAGGAGGGGACGAGCTCGGACAACATCTTTGCCGGTGTCCGCTTCATTCGCGGCAACCCTGCGATCCTCGGCACCATCTCGCTCGATCTGTTCGCAGTGTTGTTCGGCGGCGTCACCGCGCTGCTGCCGATCTATGCCCGCGACATCCTCCAGACCGGGCCGGTCGGGCTCGGCGCGCTGCGTGCGGCGCCTGCGGTTGGCGCGCTCTTGATGACCATGGTGCTGGCGCGTCACGCCATCTCGCGACATGTGGGCCTGCGCATGTTTCAGGCCGTGATCGTGTTCGGTGTCGCCACGATCGTATTCGCGCTGTCGTCCTGGATGTGGCTCTCGGTGCTTGCGCTCGCCGTTCTCGGCGCCGCCGACACGATCAGCGTCGTGATCCGTTTCTCGCTGGTGCAGCTGTCCACGCCCGACGAGATGCGCGGCCGGGTCGGAGCGGTGAATTTCCTCTTCATCAATGCCTCGAACCAGCTCGGCCAGTTCGAGAGCGGCCTCACCGCCGCCCTGTTCGGCGCCATGCCCGCCGCTGCGCTCGGCGGCGTCGCCACCGTCGCGGTGGCACTCCTGTGGATGAAGCTGTTCCCGAGCCTGCGCCAGGTGGAGAGTTTGGAGTAACACTCCGCCCGTCGACGCGGGATTGCGAGGAACTCGCGACAAGATTGCGAAGCAATTTTGCGCTAATGCGACGAAGCAATCTAGAGTCCCTCCGCAGAGAAATCCTGGATTGCTTCGCCGCGCTCGCAAGGATGATTGTGGAGGCGTTGCGTTCTTTTGTTTTACCCCCGCCCCACGAACGGCATCTTGGTCGCCATCACTGTCATGGTCAGCACATTGGCGTCGAGCGGCAAACTCGCCATGTAGGCGACGGCATCGCCGACCGCCTTGGCATCCATGCGCGGCTCGTGCTTGGTGGTGCCGTCGGGCTGGAGCACGCCGGGACCGTTGACCATGCGGTCGGTCATCGGGGTGGCGGCATTGCCGATATCAACCTGGCCGACCGCGATGTCATACATGCGGCCGTCGAGATTGGACGCCTTGGTGAGACCCGTGATGGCGTGCTTGGTCGAGGTATAGGCGGCAGAGAACGGCCGCGGCGCGTGTGCCGAGATCGAACCATTGTTGATGATACGGCCGCCGCGCGGGGTCTGGTCCTTCATGATGCGGAAGGCGTGCTGAGTGCACAGGAACGGGCCGGTGAGGTTGGTGTTCACCACCGCCTGCCACTGCTCAAGGCTGAGATCCTCGAAGTTGACGGCCGGCGCGCCCATGCCGGCGTTGTTGAAGAGCAGGTCGAGGCGGCCATAGGTCTCCTTCACCTTGGCAAACAGCGCCGCGATCGACTCCGGTTTGGTCATGTCGGCGGTGACACACAGGCTTTTTCCTGCGGGGCCGAGCTTTGCGGTCTCCTCGAGCATGTCGAGCCTGCGCCCGACCAGCACCACGGTGAAGCCGGTGTTCATCAGCGCCAGCGACGCCGCACGCCCGACACCGGTGCCAGCACCCGTCACCACTGCGATCTTTTTTGCTTCACTCATCGTTTCTTGCCTTTTGTCATGCTGTCAGCTTTTGGGTTCTTTTTCGTTCTTGTAGGGCGGGCGCGGAATGTTCTGATGTGCGGCGCGCAACGCCGCCGACCAGCGCGAGCGCAAATCGTGGAAATAGGGCTCGCCCGCCTCGATGCGGTGATTGAGATCGGCCTCGCAGGCATCGTTGCGCACCACCAGCACGTCGATCGGCAGGCCGACGCCGAGGTTCGAGCGCATGGTGGAGTCCATCGAGATCAGGCCGGTCTTCAGCGCCTCGTACAACTCGACGTCGTAGTGCATGGCGCGGTCGAGCACCGGCTTGCCGTATTTGTGCTCGCCGATCTGCAAGTACGGCGTATCTGTGGTACACTCGATGAAATTGCCGGCGGTGTAGATCATGAACAGGCGCATCCGGGAGCCCTTGATCTGGCCGCCGAACAGGAAGGAGACGTCGAAGGAAACGTCCTCGGACTTCAGCGCCGGCCCTTCGGTCGCGTGCACGGCCCGGATCGCCCGGCCGATGCGCTGGGCGGCCTGGAACATGGTCGGCGCGTTCATCAGCGTCTCGATCTCGCCCGTGTCGGGGTCCTCCAGGCCTTCCGTCAGCGTCGACAGCACCGACTGGCTGATGGCGAGGTTGCCGGCGCTGGCGATCGCCATGATGCGCTCGCCGGGCTTGGAGAAGATGTGCAGCTTGCGGAAGGTCGAGACGTTGTCGAGGCCGGCATTGGTGCGGGTATCGGCGATCATCACCAGACCGTCCCGAACCAGGATTCCGCAACAATAGGTCATTTCCAGTCCCCGAACGCGTTTGCGCGGAATTACTAGCCAATTTCGGGAGCCGCTCCAACCCCCGATTCCCAGGGATCATGTCGTCATTCCGGGGCGCGACGTAATCGCGAAGCCGGAATCCATTCCTCCGCTAACTCTGCGGCCCAATGGATTCCGAACGCGTGCCGAGGCACGCCCGGAACGACGAGCTAGCTTTGCCGCTGTGACTGCGATTGCGACTGCCCGCCGCGGCCGGCCTGCTCGACCTTGACGGCCACCGTCAGCGTCTCCGTGCCGCCGCCATAGCGGGTGCCGCGCACGGGGGCTGCGCCGAGATAATCGAGTCCGATCGCGACGCGGACATGGGCGTCGGTGGCGCAGATGCTGTTGGCGGGATCGAAGCCAACCCAGCCGAGATCGGGCACGTAGGCCTCCGCCCAGGCGTGGCCGGCCTCCTGGTGCACCGTGCCGTCCGAGCGCAGGAAGTGTCCGGAGACGAAGCGCGCCGGCACGCCACCGCTGCGTGCGCAGGCGATGAAGATATGCGCGTAGTCCTGGCAGACGCCGCGCTTGAGCGTGAACGCCTCCGCCGCCGAGGTGCCGCTGTTGGTCGGGTCCTCGTCGAAGGTCATGTGATCGCCGATCTCGGCCATCAACGTGTGCAGGAAGCCGAGCGTGTCGCTCTCGGCCTCGCTGCGCAACTGGCGCGCAACCGCCATCATCGCCGGATTGACGGAGGTGAGGTCGGTTGAGCGCAGAAACATGCCGGCCGGAAAGCGCTCGTCCGTGCCGCGCAGCACGCCGCCGGTGTCGTGGGTCTCGATCAGGCCTTCGGCGGTGATCTTGATGTCGCCGACGGAACCGCAGGATAGCACATTGGTGACGTTGCCGAACGCGTCCTCGTGCGTGTCGAGCTTGGTGTCCGTCGAGACATCGATCTGCCATTCCGCCACATACTGCCCGTCATGGCTGCCGGGCGTCATCCGAAGGATCTGGATCACGCTGGTCGCCGGCGGCTCGTAGCGATAGGTCGTGGTGTGCTGGATTCGCAGGCGCATGGTGATTAACTTGCTCCGTCATTCCGGGATGGTCCGAAGGACCAGACCCGGAATCTCGAGATTCTCAGGTGCGCAATTGCGCACCATAGTTCGCCCTTGGGGCGCCCCGGCATGACAGCCTGTATCAGATCAAATACTGCTTGGTGATGATTTCGCCCAGCCTGGAATTGTCGGTAATGAATTCCTGAATGAATTCATGCACGCCGTGCTGGAAAATGTCGTTCATATTGCTGTGTTCTAGCCGGTTGCGGATGCCGCGGGCGTGGCGCTGAGCGGGTCCCTGGCGGCCATAGGCGACGCCGATCTGGTCGAGGTTGCGCACGAGATTGCCGTAGCAGCTTGCCAGCGAGCGCGGCAGCGTGTCGTTGAGGATGAGCAGGTCTGCGATCAGCCACGGTTTCAGCGTCTCGCGATAGACCCAGTGATAGGCCGTCAGCGCCGAGACCGAGCGCAGAATCGAGCTCCACTGATAGAAGTCGAGCGGGCCGCCGACATGCTCTTTCTCGGGCAAGAGCACGTGATACTTCACATCGAGGATGCGCGCGGTGTTGTCGGCGCGTTCGAGATGCACGCCCATCCGCGAGAACCAGTAGGCGTCGTTGCGCAGCATGGTCCGGTAGGCCGACCCGTCGAAGCGCAGCGAGGTCTCCTGCACGAAGCGCAGGAATTTTGCGAGGTCCTCCCGCGTGGACGTGCCCTTGCTCCAGACCGCCTGAAGCTCGATCCAGGCCGAATTGATGGTGTCCCACATCTCGCTGGTGAGCGCGGTGCGCACCGAGCGCGAGTTGAGGCGGGCCGCCTCGATGCAGTTCTTGATCGAGGACGGGTTTCCCGCCGAGAACGAGAGGTAATCGACGACGTTGTGCTCGTTGGCTTCCTCATATTGCTGATAGAAACTGCCGGCGACACCGGCGGTGAGCAGCGCCGAGTCCCATTCATTGGTCTTGCCGATATAGGCGGCGGGAAGCGCGGTGACGCGCAGCGTCGCATCGATGGTGCGCGCGAGGTATTCGGCCCGTTCGACGTAGCGAGCGAGCCAGTAGAGGTTTTCGGCGGTACGCGACAGCATGTCTCTACTCGTCCAAAATCCAGGTGTCCTTGGTGCCGCCGCCCTGGCTGGAATTGACGACCAGAGAGCCTTCCTTCAGTGCAACGCGTGTCAGCCCACCCGGCACGATCGTGGTGCGCTTGCTGCCCGTGAGCACGAAAGGCCGCAGGTCGACATGGCGCGGGGCGAGGCCGCTTGCGGTGCAGGTCGGGCAGGTCGAGAGCGCCAGCGTCGGCTGCGCGATGAAGCCTTCCGGCTCACGCTTCAGTTTCTCGCGGAAGGCCTCGATCGTGGCTTTCGTCGCGGCGGGGCCGATCAGCATGCCGTAGCCGCCGGAGCCATGGACCTCCTTGACGACGAGTTCGCCAAGATTGTCCAGCACATAGGCGAGATCCTTCGGCTCGCGACAGCGCCAGGTCGGCACGTTATTCAGGATCGGCTCCTCGCCGAGATAGAATTTTACGATGTCGGGCATGTAGGAGTAGATCGCCTTGTCGTCGGCGATGCCGGTGCCGACAGCATTGGCGAGCGTGATGTTGCCGGCCGCATAGGCCGACATCAGGCCCGGCACGCCGAGCACGGAGTCGGGGCGGAAGGTGAGGGGATCGAGGAAATCGTCGTCGACGCGGCGATAGATCACGTCAACCCGCTTCAACCCCTCCGTCGTCCGCATGAACACTTCGTTGTTCTTGACAACGAGGTCGCGGCCCTCGACCAGCTCGATGCCGAGCTTGTCGGCCAGGAACGAGTGCTCGTAATAGGCGGAGTTGTAGACGCCGGGCGTGAGCAGGGCGACGGTCGGCTCGCCGGAGGCGCTTTGCGGCGCGACCGAGCGCAGCGCGGCGAGAAGCTCGTCCGGATAGCGTTCGACCGGCGCCACCCTGTGGCGGGCGAACAGATCAGGAAACAGCCGCATCATGATCTCGCGGTTTTCCAGCATGTAGGACACGCCCGAAGGCGTCCGCGCATTATCCTCCAGCACGATGAAGTCTTCAGCGTCGGTCCGGACGATGTCGATGCCGGCGATGTGCACATAGACGTCGTGCGGCACCTGCTGGCCGTTCATCTCGGGCCGGAACACCGGGTTCTGGAAGATCAGATCGTCGGGTACGATTTCGGCACGAAGGATATCGCGGCCGTGATAGATGTCGCGCAAAAACATATTGAGCGCACGCACGCGCTGCTTCAGGCCCTTCTCCAGCAGCGCCCATTCCTTGCCGGACATGATCCGCGGGATCACGTCGAACGGGATCAGGCGCTCGGTCGACTCGGCTTCGCCATAGACCGCAAAGGTGATGCCGATGCGGCGGAACAGCAGTTCCGCCTCCTGGCGGCGATATTCGAGCGCCTCGGGAGGCGTCTCCTTGAGCCAACGCGCCAGCTCTTGATAAGCAGGGCGCAGGTCGCCGCCGGGAATATTCATTTCATCAAACGCGACTGCCATAGATCCCGACTGTTCTCCCCAGGCGTTGCGACATGAGCCAAGTCGCGCCGGCCTTGGTGGAGACCGCAACGTCCTGTGGCCATGCGGCAAGAGTGCATGACTTTCATGTGGTAGCAAGGGGCGGGCCAGCGCGATAAGCATGGAGGACGGGCATTTGCCGGGGATGGCCGGCGGCTTGCCTGAAAAAATGGCTGAGGACTGCTTATTTCGGCGGCAAACCGCGTGACTTCAACGCGTTACCTCGGCAAAGTTGGCGCCACAGGTGAGGGACAGTTTATGAGCGAGATCGTCACGGCGGGCATTCTGGTCATTGGGGACGAAATCCTGTCCGGCCGAACCAAGGACAAGAACATCGGGTTCATCGCCGAGTACCTGACCAATATCGGCATCGACTTGAAGGAAGTCCGGATCGTCTCCGACGACGAGGACGACATCATCGCCGCCTTGAATGCACTGCGGCACCGCTACACCTATGTCTTCACCACCGGCGGCATCGGCCCGACCCATGACGACATTACGGCCGACAGCGTCGCCAAGGCCTTCGGCGTCGGCATCGACCATCACCCGGAGGTGGTCGCCCGCTTCCGCGAGCGCTGGAGCGAGCAGGACCTCAACGAGGCCCGCTTGCGCATGGCTCGCATCCCTGACGGTGCTGAGCTGATCCAGAGCGCGACCATCCTCGCGCCGGGCTTCAAGATCGGCAATGTCATCGTGATGGCCGGCGTGCCCTCGATCATGCAGGCGATGATGGATATCGTCTCGCCCAAGCTGAAATCCGGCGTGCGCATGCTTTCCGAATCGGTCCGCGCCAATGCGCGCGAGGGCGACATCGGCAGCCCGCTGCGCGCGATCGCGGCCGCCCATCCCGACACCATCATCGGCAGCTATCCCTTCATGGACGAGGAGCAAAGGCCGAACACCAATCTGGTGGTGCGCTCGCGCGATGCGGATAAGCTCGCGGCGGCGATGGCGGCAGTGAAGGAAATGCTGGCGGGATTGAACATCACCCGCTAAAGCGCCCGGCTTGCCGGACGTTTTACGAAGCAGGAGACGACAATGGCGGGTGAAGCACCGGAACTCAGCGCGCAGGAACGGGCGGGCAAGGCCTTCCCGGTCTCCTGGGACCAATTCCACCGGGATTGCCGGGCGCTGAGCTGGCGTCTCAACGAGGTCGGTCCGTTCCATGCAGTGATCGCGATCACCCGCGGCGGCCTGGTGCCGGCCGCGATCGTGGCGCGCGAGCTCGGCGTGCGCGTGATCGATACGGTCTGCATCGCCAGCTACGACCACAACAAGCAGGGCGAGCTCCAGGTCCTCAAGAGTATTTCCGAGGCGGCGATGAAGCTCGGCGGCGGCACCGGAAAGGGGCTTCTAATCGTCGACGACCTCGTTGATACCGGGAAGACCGGCAAGCTGGTGCGCGAGATGCTGCCCAATGCGCATTTCGCCACCGTCTACGCCAAGCCGATGGGGCGTCCGCTGGTCGATACCTTCATCACGGAAGTGTCGCAGGATACCTGGATCTTCTTCCCCTGGGACACTGCGCTGTCCTACCACCCGCCGCTTCGCGACGGGGCGGCGTGAGAGAGTGCGAATGGCGAGTGGCGAATGGCCAGTAGTGAATCCCCAATTCGCAATTCGCCATTCGCTACTCGCCCGCTGCAAAATCGCGTCACGCCGACCGGTGAGATCATTGCCACGCCCCATCGCGGCCTGTTCACCGGCAACCGCGGCATCATCCATGATCCGGCGACGAAGACGCTGCTGAGGAAGCGGTGGTCGTCGCCGGCCTGGCTCACCTGCACTTGCGAATTCCGCGGACGGCGCCGCGAGGTGATGGCACAGCGAAGCTGGACCGAGCTGTTCTTCCTGGACGAGGCCACTGCGCTCGCCGCCGGCCATCGCCCCTGCTTCTACTGCCGCCGCGACGATGCCAATCGCTTCCGGGCTGCGTGGGAAAAGGGCAATCGCGTGCACGGCGTCCGCATGCACGACATCGACACGGTGCTGCATCATGAGCGGCTCGATCACGGCAGCAAACGACTGCACGTCTTGCTGGTGCCGCTCGACCAGCTCCCCGACGGCGCAATGGTTCAGCAGGGCGAGGACAGTTTTTTGGTGATGCGGGGCAGGGCGCTGTTGTGGTCGCCGGCGGGTTATACCGCGGTCGAGCGTCAGCTTGGCGAAGCGACGTTACTGACGCCGCCCTCGACGCTGCGCACATTGAACTCCGGCTACGCGCCCGTGTTGCATCCGACGGCGCTGCCTTAGCACAGCGCCCGCCCGTGCCATTACCCCAGTTTCTCGCGCGCCAGCGCCGCGCCGGCGCCGAGCGCCATCAGCTTGGCTTCGGCGATCTCCCGCCGCATCGGCGCCATGCCGCAATTGGTGGTGGCGATGATGTTGCTCTTTGGGACGAATTTCGACACTGCCTCGATCACCTTCACGACGTCGTCCGCCGTCTCCACCGTGTCGCTGGCCACGTCGATCACGCCGGCCTGCACGATCTTGGCCTTGAGCAGCGCCAGCAGGTCGAGCGGCACCTTCGAATTGCGGCACTCGATCGCGACCTGCTGGATCGGGCTGGCATCGATTGCCGGGAAGATCTGCTCATACTGCCGCCATTGGCTGCCGAGCGTCGCCTTCCAGTCAGTGTTGGCCTTGATGCCGTAGCCATAGCAGATGTGCACGGCGGTGGCGCAGGTGAGACCCTGCGCCGCCTGCTCCAGCGCCTTGATGCCCCAGTCGTTGACCTCGTCCATATAGACGTTGAAGGCGGGCTCGTCGAACTGCACGAGATCGACGCCGTCGGCCTGGAGGGCCTTGGCCTCTTCGTTCAGCATCTCGGCGAAAGCGAACGCCATCTTCACGCGGTCGCCGTAATAGCGGTCCGCAATCGTGTCGATGATGGTCATGGGGCCGGGCAGCGTGAATTTCAGCTTCTTCTTCGTGTGCGAGCGCGCGACGCGCGCCTCGTCGGCATGAACGCGGCCCTTGAGCCGAAGCGGCGCGACTACCTGCGGCACCATCGCCTTGTAACGGTCCTTGCGAATGCCCATCTCGACCTTGTGCGCGAAGTCGATGCCTTCCACCTTCTCCAGGAAGCCGTGCACGAAATGCTGGCGGGCCTGCTCGCCCTCGGTGACGATGTCGATGCCGGCGTCCTCCTGGATCTTCAGCCAGATCAGCGTCGCGTCGCGCTTGGCGCGCAAGAGCTCCTCGCCCTGCGACTTCCAGGGCGCCCACAGCATGTTGGGCTCGGCGAGCCATTCCGGCTTCGGCAAGGAGCCGGCGATCGTGGTTGGAAACAGCATGGCGGCCTCCCGGCGGGTTATGTTGCGCCTCTTCCTGCCATGTCTTAACGTCGAGGTACAGAACGACAAAAGTCGTCAACCCCGCGACGCCGGACCGGAAACGCCATGATCGAATTCTTCTTCGACTGTTCCAGCCCCTGGACCTATCTCGCCTTTCACAACATCCAGCCGCTGGCGAAAGAGCTCGGCGCGGAGATCATCTGGCGGCCGATCCTGGTCGGCGGCATCTTCAACACGGTCAATCCGAGCGTCTACGCGCAGCGCGAAAAGCCGGTGCCGCTCAAGGCGCGTTACATGAAGAAGGATATCGCCGATTGGGCGCGCTCGGCAGGCCTGTCGATCAAGATGCCGCCGACCGTGTTTCCCGTGAACAGCGTCAAGGCGATGCGCGGCTGCATCTGGCTCGGCAATGACATGGTGCCGTTCGCCACGGCCGTGTTCGAGACCTACTGGGGCGAGGACAGGGACATCTCGCAGGACGCGGTGCTCGCCGACATCTGCAAGAAGGTCGGCATCGACGAGCAGAAATTCTTCGCGGGCATCGCAGAGCAGGGCATCAAGGACCAGCTCAAGGCCAATACCGAAGAGGTCGTGGCGCGTGGCGGTTTCGGCTCGCCGACGATCTTCGTCGGCAGGACCGACATGTACTTTGGCAACGACCGCCTGCCGCTGATCCGCGAGGCGCTGCTGCGCGCCAAGGCGAGTGCGGCCTGATGGTGCGGGCCGTCATCTGCCGTGAACTCGGCGCGCCCGAGACGTTGCGGCTGGAGGAGTTTCCGTCGCCGCCGCTAAAGCCCGGCGAAGTGCGCGTTGCGATCCGCGCTGCCGGCCTGAACTTTCCCGACGTGCTGATGGCGGCGGGCGAATATCAGCTCAAGCCGGAGCTGCCGTTCACGCCCGGCATGGAAGCTGCCGGGGACGTCATCGAGGTGGCTGCGGAGGCGAGGGGCGTTGCCGTCGGCGACAAGGTCATCGTGAAGATGCGCCACGGCGCCTTCACGGATGAAGCGGTGGTGACGCCATCGCAACTCACCCCTAAGCCGTCCACTTTCGACCATGCTGAGGCCGCGACCTATCTCGCCGGTCATGGCACGGCCTATCATGCACTGATCGATCGCGGCCGGGTCGCGCCGGGCGAGGTGCTGCTGGTGCATGGCGCCGGCGGCGGCGTCGGTCTCGCGGCCATCGAGATCGGCAAGATGCTGGGTGCGACCGTGATCGCAACCGCCTCCAGCGACGAGAAGCTGGCGATCGCGAAATCGCGCGGCGCCGATCATCTCGTCCGCTACGATCGCGAGCCGTTTCGCGATGCTGTCAAGCACATCACCGACGGCCGCGGCGCGGATGTCGTGTTCGATCCCGTCGGCGGCCAGGTGTTCGAGGATTCGATGCGCTGCATCGCCTGGGGCGCGCGATTGCTGGTGATTGGTTTTACCGGCGGCATCGGTTCGGCCAAGACCAATCTCCTGTTGATCAAGGGCGCGAGCGTGCTAGGCGTGCGCGCCGGCGAAGCGGTTCGAAGGAATCCTGAGCTTGGCGAGGTGCGCCTGAAGGCGCTCTTGCGGTGGGCGGAGGAGGGCAAGCTGCGCCCCCACGTTTCGCATCGCCTGCCGCTGGAAGATTATGCAAAGGCGATGCGATTGCTGATCGAGCGCAAGGCAATCGGCCGCGTGGCGCTGGTGATGGATTGAGTTTTACCACCGTCATCCGGGGAGCCCGAAGGGCGAACCCGGAATCGAGATTCCGGGTTCTCGCTTCGCGAGCCCCGGAATGACCGTGAACTATTTATATTCCCGCTCCGTCCACCACGGGAAATAATCCGGCATATCTGTCGATACCTTGTTCTTGAATTGCGCCGGACGCTTCTCCAGGAACGACACCACGCCTTCCTTCACATCGTCGGAGCGGCCGCGGGCGTATATGCCGCGGCTGTCGATCTTGTGCGCCTCCATCGGATCGTCCGCGCCCATCATGCGCCACATCATCTGGCGGATCAGGGCGATCGAGACCGGCGCGGTTTTGGCGGCAAATTCCTTGGCAAGTGCGCGCGCGGTCGGCAGGAGATCATCGGGCGGCACGACCTTGCTGACGAGACGGCCGGAGAGCGCTTCCTGTGCCGGGAAGACGCGGCCGGAATAGCACCATTCCAGCGCCTGCGAGATGCCGACGATGCGCGGCAGGAACCAGCTCGACGCGGCCTCCGGCACGATGCCGCGCTGGGAGAACACGAAGCCGAAGCGAGCGGCATCCGAGGCGATGCGGATGTCCATCGCGAGCTGCATGGTGACGCCGATGCCGACGGCGGGGCCGTTCACGGCAGCGATGACGGGCTTCAAGCATTTGAATATGCGTAGCGTCACCTGGCCGCCGCCATCGCGCACCTGCGGATCGCTGTAATCAACCTTGCCGTCGGCGAGCCGCTTCACCGGACCGCGGCGCGCGTCGCGGTCGAACGTATCGGCGCCGGACGAAAGATCGGCGCCCGCGCAAAAGCCGCGGCCCGCGCCGGTGACGATGATGGCGCGGATATTGTCGTCCTTGTCGGCGGCGTCGAACGCGTCGATCAGCTCCGCTTGCATCTGCGCGTTGAAGGCGTTGAGCTTGTCGGGCCGGTTCAGCGTCATGGTGAGGATCTGCTCGGCGACCTCGTATTTGATCGTCTCATACGCCATGGTGGTTTCCTTCCCTTGTCATTGTTGAATCAATTCTGTCATTGCCGGGCTTGACCCGGCAATCCATCTTTTTCGAAGAGGATGGATGCGCGGGTCGAGCCCGCGCATGACCAGTTGTGCGCAGACGCTAAATGCGATTCTAACGCGCCGGCGGGCTCGGCCAGGGCCGCTGCGGGCCGCGTAGACCTTCAAAAGTCTTGGCCATGCCGAGCACGCCGATATCGTCGAAGCGGCGGCCGACGATCTGCACGCCGATGGGAAAACCCTTGGCGTCGAAGCCGCCGTTGACGGAGATCGCGGGATTCTCCGACATATTCCACGGTACGGTATAGGCGATGTGCTCGAACGGCTTCATGGGATCGTTGGTGGGCGAGGCCCATTCCGCCGGATAGTTCACGTTCGGCGCGGTCGGCGAGACCACATAGTCGATCTCGCAGAACAGCTTTCCTGCTGCTGCGCGGATCGCCATGGTCTGATTGAAGCCGCGGATGACGTCGACGCCCGACAGCTTTGCGCCGGACTCGCCCCATTTGAAGATGTAGGGCAGCACCTTGGCCTGCTCGGCCGGCGTCAGCTTGGACAGATCGTCCCACATGCGCGCACGCCAGAAATTGTCGAGGCCATCGAGCATGTCGCGTGTGAGAATGCCGTCGACCTCGGTCACGACCGCGCCGGCGGATTCGAACGCCTTGGCCGCCTTCACGGCGACCTCGCGCACCGGCTTGTCCAGCGGCAGGCCGACGCCGGGATCGAGCATCAGGCCGATGCGCAGTTTGCGCGGAGACTTCTCCAGCCCCTTCCAGTTGAGCGGCTCGGCCGGCAGGCTCATCCCGTCGCGGCGATCGGGCTTGGCGATCACGCTCATCATCAGCGCACAATCGTCGACCGTGCGGGTCATGGGACCTGCGACGCGGCCGACATAGGCGGGATCGATCGGCACGCGGCCGAAGCTCGGCTTCAATCCGACGAGGCCACACCAAGCGGCCGGCAGGCGCACCGAGCCACCGATATCGGTCCCGAGATGCAAGGGACCATAGCCGGCGGCAGCGGCGGCGCCCGCACCCGCGCTGGAGCCGCCGGGATTCTTGGAGAGGTCCCAGGGATTGCGCGCGAGCGCGTGAAAGCTGGAGAGACCGGAGGACAGCATGCCGTAATCGGGCATGGTGGTCTTGGCGAAGATGATCGCGCCGGCCTCGCGCAGCCGCGCGGCGGGCGGTGCGTCCTTTTCGGCCGGCACCAGCTTGACGCTGGCAGCCCCCAGCGGCACCGGCACGCCCTTGGTCGCGATGTTATCCTTCACCGTAACAGGCACGCCGTCCAGTGCGCCGCACGGCTCGCCGCCGCTCCAGCGCGCGGTCGAGGCCTTTGCGGCCTCGCGCGCGCCGTCGGGATCGAATGCATAGAGCGCCTTCAGATGCGGTTCCCACGCCGCGACGTGCGCAAGCACGTCTTCCAGCACCTCGCTCGGCGAGAACTGCTTGGCGCGATAGCCCGCGATCAGATCGACCGCGGACAGATCATGCAGCGAGGTGACCGTCTCTTCGACGCCCTCGTTATGCATTGCCACCCACCGGCATGCGGGTTTCGATGATGCGGGCAAACATGCTGGCGCCGATCGGCAGGATCTTGTCGTCGAGCACGAAGCCGGGATTGTGCACAGGCACCGAGCCGTCATGACCGACCCAGAAGTAGGCGCCGGGGATGGTCTGCAGCATGTCGGCAAAATCCTCGCTGCCCATCTTCGGTTGGGCGCGGGTGATCACGTTGGCAGGATCGACCACGGTGCGCGCGACCTCCTCGACCACCTTGGACTGCTCAACCTGGTTGACCAGCACGCCGAACGTGTCACGGATATCGACCGCGATCTCGCACTGGAACGCGGCGGCGATGCCGGCGCAGATCGTGCGGATGCGCTCGCTGATCATGGCGCGGACTTCGTTGGAGAAGGTGCGGATGGTGCCGCAAAGATGCGCTTCGCCTGGGATGACGTTATAAGCGGAGCCCGCATGGATCTGGGTGATCGAGATGACGGCGGATTGCAGCGGCTCGACGTTGCGGCTGACGATGGTCTGGATCGCCTGCGCCAGCGTGGTCGCGATGATCACCGCGTCCTTGGATCGCTCGGGCATCGCGCCATGCGCGCCGTAGCCGGTGATGCGGAGGTCGAAGAAGTCGGCGCCGGCCATCGCCGGGCCCGGCAGAATCGCGATCTCGCCGTGGTTGAGATCGGGCGCGTTGTGCAGGCCGTAGAGCTCGTCGCAGGGAAATTTCTCGAACAGCCCGTCCTTGATCATGGCACGGGCGCCGCCGAGGCCTTCCTCGGCCGGCTGGAAAATCAGGTGCACGGTGCCGTCGAAGTTCCGGGTCTCGGCGAGATAGCGCGCGGTGCCGAGCAGCATGGTGGTGTGGCCGTCGTGGCCGCAGCCGTGGAAGCGGCCGGGAATTTTCGAGCTCCATTTCAGATTGGTGTTCTCTTCCATCGGCAGCGCGTCCATGTCGGCGCGCAGGCCGATGCGCTTGGTGCTCGTGCCCTTGCCCTTGATGACGCCGATCACGCCGGTGCCACCGAGACCGCGATGCACCTCGATGCCCCAGCTCTTCAGCATGTCGGCGACGATACCGGAGGTGCGCACTTCCTCAAAGCCGATCTCGGGATGGGCGTGGAGGTCGCGCCTGATAGCGGTGAGTTCGTCGGCATAGCCGTCGATGCGGTCGATCGTGGGCATGTGTCCTGTCCGGTTAGCGTGAGGAAGGGGTGAAGGCGGGTCCGTTCGGCTTGATGCGGATGCCCGGCCGCAGGCGCGTCCAGGGCAGGGAGGCGGTGTCGGCCGGCATCGCGCCCGGTGCGGCGCAAATCAGCAGCTTTTCCGCGATCGGCTCGAAATCGGCGCGGAAGTGCACCGAGCTCTTGTTGACCAAAATCTTCTCTCGCGTTGGCTCGATGCCGACATAGCGGTACATTGCCTGGTCGGCGAGCTGCGCCTTGTGCGAGGAGACGACGACGCGGACGTCGCCGATGCGCAAGGCGGCGGAGGGGCCCATCTCCATCTCGCGGCCGCCATAATAAGGGCCGGGCGCGATGAAGCGGCCGTCGGAGAGTTTTTCGACGACGAAGGTCTCGCGATAGGGCTCGTCGCCCGGAATGCCGGACTTGCCGCCGAGCGACAGCGTCACGGCGGCCCCGACGCCGGCTGCATGCGCGGCTCTGGCCGATTCCGGATCGTAGATCACCCCAGTCGCGGCACTCGCCTTGTTCCGCACCAGTGCACGTAGCATACCAGTGGTATCGGAATCGCCGCCCGCGCCGGGATTATCCTGGGTATCGGCGATGATGATCGGCTTGCTTGCGCTCTTGGAAAGCTCCATCGCATGGCGCACGCCGTCGTCGGGCGACCAGATCTTGCCGTCGAAATCGTCCTCGTGGCTTTCGATCAGGTTGAGAAGCGCATCGGCCGCGCGGTCGGCGTCCGCTTGCGTCTTGCCATAGGCGAACACGCTCGGCCCGCAATCGCGGAAATCGGCGGCGGGGAAGCCGGGCGCGAAGGACAGCGTCGGAACTGCGTCACCCTCCAGCGCGGCGAGCTTCTCGTAGATGCTTTTGGTCGGCTGGTCGCTCGTGCACTGCCAGCTGATCGGGATCAGGAACGGCAATTGCCGGAACGCCTTTGCGAAGCGTTGCTTGGACTTCAGCAGCAGTGCGAGATGGCGCGCACAGGCGCGGCCGGTTGCGGCCATGTCGACATGCGGATAGGTGCGGTAGGCGATCAGCGCGTCGGCATGCTCGATCATCTCGGGCGTGACGTTGGCGTGCAGGTCGAGGCTCGCGACCAGCGGAATATCTTTGCCGATGATGCGGCGCACGCGCGCCAGGATCTCGCCTTCCCCATCGTCGAGGTGCTCGGTCACCATCGCGCCGTGCAGGTCGAGATAGACGGCATCGAGCGGACCGGCGGCTGCGATGCCGTCGATCATCACCTTCACGATGCGCTCGAAAGCATCCTTGGTGACATGCGCCGACGGGCTCGCACCGCAGGCGATCGTTGGGATGAGTTCCCAATCGTTCATTTCAGCGCCGTCGACGAAGCCCGCGAGACCGACATTGATGCGCCGCATCACCTTCAACACGTCGGGGCCCTGCGTCATCGCCGGCCAGCCGCCGCCATGCTGGAAGTCCGCGAACGTCGCCTTCGTGGGCGCGAAGGTGTTGGTCTCGTGCAGGAAGCCGCCGACGGCGATATGTGTCATCAATTCAATCCAGTCGATCAGAGTGCGCGAAGTTAGCCTTGGCCTTGCTGCAAGAGCAAGGTGGGAAGCAATCGCGCCACGCATAGGGTCAAGCTGTTTTGGGAATGCTGCGGATGAGCCCACGCTCCATCGTCATTCCGGGGCGCGCGTAGCGCGAGCCCGGAATCTATCGTGCGACGGAGTCTACCGCTCGATAGATTCCGGGCTCATCGCTTCGCGATGCCGGAATGACAGCGGAAAGGCCTACGCGCTCGCCGCCACGCCCTCCGACACCGGCCGAAAGTTCGCAAAGTCCCAGCCTCGCCCCGGAGCCGCATCCAGCAGTGCCTTGGTGTAGGCCTCCTTCGGATGCGTCAGCACTTCGGCGGCGGGGCCCTGTTCGACGACGCGGCCGTGCTGCATCACCACGACCTCGTCGCAGATTTGCGCGGCGACGCGCAAGTCATGGGTGATGAACAGGATCGCGATGCCGAGCCGCTTCTGGATCTCGTCGAGCAGCTCCAGCACTTGCGCCTGCACGGAGACGTCGAGCGCGGAGACCGCTTCATCCGCGACCAGCACGTCGGGATCGAGCGCGAGCGCCCGGGCAATGGCGATGCGCTGGCGCTGTCCGCCCGAGAACTGGTGCGGATAGCGCGACACAGCATCGACCGGCAGGCCGACCAGCTCGAGCAGATCGCGCGCCCGCTTCATCGCCTCGGTGTGCGAGACGCCATAGTTGATCGGGCCTTCTGCGATGCTCTCGCCGACGGTGACGCGTGGATTGAGCGAGCGATAGGGATCCTGGAACACGATCTGGATCTTTTGCCGGTGCGGTTGGAGCAGGCGGCGCGAGATATCGGCAATCTCGCGGCCGGCGAGGCGCACGCCGCCGGAGGTCGGATCGATCAAGCGGACGATGCAGCGCGCGACCGTCGACTTGCCGGAACCGCTCTCACCGACGATGCCGAGCGTACGACCCTTGCGCAGTGTCAGCGTCACCTTGTCGGCGGCGACGACCTCACGGCCTTTGCCGAAGAAGGCGCGCTCCTTATAGACCTTGCTGAGCTCGTTGGCTTCCAGCACCACCGGCTCCTTGGACTCATCCCGTGCCGCGCGCGGCACCAGGCTCGGCACTGCGGCGAGCAAATTGCGGGTGTATTCCATGGTGGGATTGCGCAGCACGGTATCGAGCGGGCCGGTCTCGACGAGGCGGCCCTGCCGCATCACCGCGACGCGGTCGGCGATCTCGGCCACCACGCCCATATCGTGAGTGATGAACAGCACGGCGGTGCCGTGATCGCGCTGCAGGTCGCGGATCAGGGTCAAAATCTGCTTCTGCGTGGTGACGTCGAGCGCGGTGGTCGGCTCGTCCGCGATCAGCAGCTTCGGCTCGAGCACGAGCGCCATTGCGATCATGATGCGCTGGCGCTGGCCGCCGGAGAGGCGGTGCGGGTAAGAGGCGAAGATGCGCTCGACCTGGGGCAGGCGGACCTGCTCCATCATGTCGAGGATCCGCTTCTTGCGCGCTTTGGCGTCAAGATCGGTATGGGCGCGCAGCACCTCGTCGATCTGGCGGCCGACCGGCACCACCGGATTGAGCGCGGTCATCGGCTCCTGGAAGATCATCGCCATCTGCGTCGCGCGGAGCTGGCGCAGGCGGCGGTCGGTCGCGGTCAGCAGCTCGTCGCCGACCAGCTTGATGCTGCCGCCGGTCGGCACCAGCGTGCCCTTCGGCAACAGGCCCATCGTGGTGAGGGAGGTCACCGACTTGCCCGAGCCACTTTCGCCGACGAGGCACAGCGTCTCGCGCTCGCGTACCTGGATCGAGATGCCGTCGATGATCTTCGGCCCGCCCGGCTTCTTGCCGATGGAGACGACGAGGTTGTTGATGTCGAGGATGGTGTTGGTCATGCAGGGTCTTTCGTCATTCCGGGGCGCGCGCTGCGCGAACCCGGAATCCACCGGGCGTCGGTCCAAGCGGTGAAATGGATTCCGGGTTCGCGCCAAGAGGCGTGCCCCGGAATGACACTGTTACCTGTTTCACTTCCCCTCCCGCTGCTTCATGCGCGGATCGAGGGCGTCGCGGGCGGCATCGCCGATCAAATTGATGCTGAGAATGGCGATCGAGAGCAGCAGGCCCGGCCAGAAGATCAGCGACGGCTTGAGCTGGAAGTACTGGCGGCCCTCGGCCATGATGTTGCCCCAGGTCGGCGTCTCCGGCGAGATGCCGGCGCCCAGGAAGGAGAGGATGGCCTCGGTCAGGATTGCGGAGGCGCAAACATAGGTGCCCTGGACGATCAGCGGTGCAATCGTGTTCGGCATCAGATGCCGCCACATGATCTTCGGCAGGCTGGAGCCGACCGAAATCGCTGCCTCGACGTAAGGCTCCTCGCGCGCCGACAGCACCACCGAGCGCACCAGGCGCGCCACGCGCGGGATCTCCGGAATTGTGATCGCGATCAGCACTGTCCAGAGGCTGGCGCCGGACAGTGACACCACGGCGATCGCGAGCAGGATGCTCGGCATCGCCATCAGGCCGTCCATGATCCGCATCATCACGGCATCGACCAGCTTGAAGAAGCCGGACACGAGACCGATTGCAAGCCCAATGGCGACCGAGAGAATCGCCGAACCGATGCCGATCAGGAGCGAGATGCGGCCGCCATAGATGACACGCGACAGCAGGTCGCGGCCGTAGGCGTCGGTCCCGAGCAGGAACTGCGCCGACGACGGCTTCAGCCGCTGCGAAGGCGCAAGCTGGATCGGATCATGCGGCGCGATCAGGGGCGCGAGAATCGAGATCACCACGACCAGCCCGAGCAAGACCGTGGCCGTCGCGATAATCGGCGTCGAGGTGAGAAATCCGAAGCGCGGCCGCAGCGGCGACGTGATCGGAATGGATGACTGGGGAAGGCTATCGACCGACATTATCGTTGTTACCCTTGCCTCAGTACCGAATCCGGGGATCGAGCAGCGTATAGGCGACGTCGATCAGGAGATTGACGACGACATAGATCAACGACGTCAGCAGGATCATCGCCTGGATCACCGGATAGTCGCGCGCCAGCACCGCATCCACGGTGAGGCGGCCGATGCCGGGAATGTTGAACACGCTCTCGGTGACGACGACGCCGGAGATCAGCAGCGCAAAGCCGGTGCCGATCACGGTGATCACGGGCACGGCGGCGTTGCGCAGCGCATGCCGCATCATCACCGCCACCTCGTTGATGCCCTTGGCGCGCGCCGTGCGGACGTAATCTTCGCCGAGCACGTCGAGCATCGCCGCACGCGTCATGCGCGCGATCAGCGCGATGTAGATGAAGGAGAGCGCGCAAGTCGGCAAGATGATGCGTTCGAAGAACGGCCCAAAACCACTCGAGATGCTCTTGAAGCCCTGCACCGGGACCCAGCGCAGATTGATCGCGAAGATTTCGATCAGGACATAGCCGACGACGAACACCGGGACGGAGAAGCCCAGCACGGACAGGCCCATCACGAAACGGTCGATCCAGGTGCCATGCTTCCACGCCGCGATTACGCCCAGGGGCACGGCGACGACCACGGCGAGGATGATGGTCGACAGCGCGATCGAGATCGACGGCTCGACACGCTGGCCGATCATCTTCATCACCGGCAGGTTGGAAATCAGCGACGTCCCGAGATCGCCGTGCAGCAGCTTGTTCACCCAGGTGACGAACTGCACGATCAGGGGCTCGTTGAGGCCGAGCGAGGCGCGGATGCGCTCCAGCCGTTCCGGCGTCGCGTTGTCGCCGGCAAGAATCGCGGCGGGATCGCCGGGGGTGAGGCGAAGCAGCAGGAAGACGAACAGCGCGACGACGCCCATTACGGGCACGGCGGCGAAGATTCGGCGAACGAGATATCCGAGCAAGTTGGATCCGTCAGATTAGAGTCAAATCGGGCAGGGCCTTCGGCAGGCTGCCATCAGCCTAACATTTCAGCAATTCCCGTGCCATCCGGGCCACAGCTTTTACAGGGCGGCCTGTCGTGGCGTGCTCTCTTTGCCCGTCGTCATTCCGGGGCGCGTCGAAGACGCGAACCCGGAATCTCGAGATTCCGGGCTCGGTCCTTCGGACCGCCCCGGAATGACGGACTCAGACAGTCATTCCAGCGTTGCCAGCAGCCCGGCCATCAGCCGGCCGCGTTCGACTAGGCTTTCGAACTCGATATACTCTTCGAGCGTGTGGCCGTTACCGCCACGCACGCCCAGGCCGTCGAGCGTCGGGATCCCCATTGCGCCGGTGAAATTGCCGTCGGAGCCGCCGCCGGCACTCGCATGCGGCAGCTCGGCGCCGAGCGACCTGGCGATGCCGCGGGCTTTTTCATACAACGCCATGGTGCCGGCGTCCGGTTCCCACACCGGCCGCGTCACGCCGCGTGTGACCTTGAAGGTGACATCATTGGTTGTGCCCGACAGCGCCAGCATCCTCTCGACGCCGCAGTCGAGATCGGTCTGGCGCTTGGCCATCGAGAGCGCTTCGCCTGTGGCCGTCGTGGCAACGCAATTCACCCATTGGCCGCCATGCACGACGCCGACCGAGAAGGTGCAGTCGTCCGTGGTCATCGCGTCGATCGCGAGGATCTGCCGGGCCATCTCGCGGATCGCCGAGCGTCCCGCCGACAGCGTCGCGCCGGCGTGGCTCGGGCGGCCCGTCGCCTCGAGATTGAAACGCGCGATGGCGTATCGTCCGGTGGTGACGCCATTGTCGGCGCGGCCAGGCTCGGGCACCAACACGTATTTGTTGCGCGCGGCCTCCGCCTCGATGATGTCGCGGGTGGAGGGCGTGCCGACTTCCTCATCCGGCGTGAACAGCACGGTGATCGGCAGCGGCGTAGTGAAGGCGGCGCGTGCCAGCTGCCGGATCGCCTCCAGCGAGAGATAATTGCCGCCCTTCATGTCGTAGATGCCGGGGCCGTAGCACTTGTTGCCCTCGCGCCGCCATTTCAGCTTCTCAATGGTGCCGACCGGGTGCACGGTATCCATGTGCCCGGCGATCAGGATGCCCGGCTCGCCCTGCTTTGGATGGGGAAAGCGCGCGCGGATCACGCCGCCAAAACCCTGGCGGCCGGCGATGCGCTCGATCGTCGCACCCATGATCGCCATATCCCGCGCTGCGATATCGAGCATGCGGTTCACGGCGCCTGCGTCCCAGGTCGGGCTCTCGCATTCCACCCAGCCGCGCAGGCCCTGGAGCATCGCCTCGGAATCGAAGGGAAGATTGGCTGGGTTCATCTCAATGTCTCTCAAGCTTCAAAGCTGGAACGCGCCGGCGCAGGGGAGGACGGGCCGAGAGCGTTGTAAAGCCAAACCGATCTTTTTGGAGCCCTTGCACACGCCGCGAGGGCTTGCACCGAAACCGGATTGACGCGCTCGGCACTGTCTGCAAGTCTCGAAAGATAAAGGCATTGCATGAGGTTAGTTCGCCCAAAGAACGAACCGGATGCTCAATCAATAATCTGCCTTTGAACAGTTTCACGTCAGGAGAAACTTTCCATGTTCAACTTCATGCGGCGGGGGTCTCGCGCGTTCGCCTCCAAACTTGCGCTGTCGGTCGTCGCGCTTTCGGTCGGTTTGGCCTCGCCCGTGCTTGCTGCCGGCAAGACTCTTACGGCGGTGATGCATTCGGATCTGCGCATCATCGATCCGATCTTCACCACGGCCTACATCACGCGGGACCATGGCTACATGGTCTACGACACGCTGGTTGCCACCGATTCAAATTTCAAGATCCAGCCCCAGATGGCGGATTGGAAGGTTTCCGACGACAAGCTCACTTACACGTTCACGCTGCGCGATGGCCTGAAGTGGCATGATGGTGCGCCTGTGACGGCGGAAGACTGCGTCGCCTCGCTGAAGCGTTGGGCCGCGGTCGACGGCATGGGCCAGAAGCTGATGGACTTCACCGCGAGCATTGAGGCGACCGACGCCAAGACCATCACGTTGAAGCTGAAGGAGCCGTACGGCCTCGTGCTGGACTCCATCGGAAAACCCTCTTCGCGCGTCGCCTTCATGATGCCGAAGCGCCTCGCCGAGACGCCGCCGGACAAGCAGATCCCGGAGCAGATCGGCTCGGGTCCCTTCAAGTTCGTGCAGTCGGAATTCCAGCCGGGCGTGAAGGCGGTCTACGTCAAGAACACCGATTACGTGCCGCGCAAGGAGCCGGCGAGCTGGACCTCGGGCGGCAAGGTCGTGAAGGTCGACCGCGTCGAATGGATCACCATGCCGGACTCCCAGACTGCGGTGAACGCGCTGCAGTCGGGCGACATCGATTTCATGGAAAATCTGCCCTACGACATGCTGCCGATACTGGAGGCGAACAACGAGCTCACGATCGAGGTCTCGAACAAGTTCGGTTTTCAGACGCTCGGCCGCATGAACTTCCTTTATCCGCCGTTCGACAACGTCAAAGTGCGCCGCGCAGCCTTCCTGGCGATGAACCAGAAGGACGTGCTCGACGCGCTGGTCGGAAACCCGAAATATCAGAAGATCTGTGGCGCCTTTTTCGTGTGCGATACGCCGCTCGCAACCGAGGTGGGCGCCGAGACCCTGGTGAAGGGCAACGGCATGGCGGAGGCCAAGAAGGCGCTCGCCGAGTCGGGCTATGACGGCACCCCGGTCGTGATCATGGCCCCAGGCGACGTCACGACGCTCAAGGCGCAGCCTATCGTTGCGGCCCAGCTGCTGCGCGAGGCCGGCTTCAAGGTCGATCTGCAAGCGACCGATTGGCAGACGGTGGTGAGCCGCCGCGCCAGCCAGAAGCCCCCGAAGGAGGGCGGCTGGAACATGTTCTTCACCAACTGGGTCGCGGCCGACGTCTCCAACCCGATCGCCAATCTCTCGATCGGCGGCCAGGGCAAGAAGGGCGGCTGGTTCGGCTGGGCGGAAGACGCCAAGATCGAGCAGCTCAAGGATGCCTTCGTCCGCGCGTCCTCGATCGACGAGCAGAAGAAGATCGCCGCGGACATCCAGAAGGAAGCCTATGAACAGGTGATTTACATCCCGCTGGGGCAATATCTCCTGCCGAGCGGCTGGCGCAAATCGCTGACCGGTGTGCTCGACGGCCCTGCGACGCCGCTGTTCTGGAACGTCGACAAGTCGGAGTGAGCGGAAGGCGTATTCTCGCGCCATCGTCTCGATCATCCTGCGGCGCCGCTGTCATGAGCGGCGCCGTTGTCGTTTGTCAGCTTCGCGTCAGCTTGAAACCGGCGAACTCTCAACCCTTCCGATTTCCGATCATTGCTATTTGTTTCGATCTTGAAATAGATGTGTCGTCTCACGCATCACTTTCTCTTCCTCAGATTTAGTTCCTTTGCCGAACCATTTCGCATTCCAGGCGATGGCCGAACGTTCCGATCGCGCGCCGGCGCGTTGGCGGCGACCTTTCCTGCATTGGCTCGATGGCGTCGAGCTAGGCTGGGCCGTGCCGCTTCTCATTGCATGCTTCGTTGCGATCTGGACGCTCTATCTGGCGATCGCCTATGCCGGCGGTGGTCTGCACCCTGATACGCTCGAGGCCTGGACGCTGGGACGGCATTTCGCCTGGGGCTATCACAAGCATCCCCCGTTGATGGGCTGGGTTGCCGCTCTCTGGACCTCCGTCTTTCCGCTCAGCGACTGGTCGTTGCAATCGATGGCGATGGTCAATGCCGGGCTTGCACTGGTCTTCGTCGACCGGATCGCACGGCAGTTCGTGACCGGAGATAAACGCATCCTGGTGCTTCTGCTGCTGATGCTGACGCCGGCCTATCAATTCCACGCCCAGCGCTTCAATGCCAATGCCGTGCTGCTCGCGGTCTGGCCGCTGGCGACCTGGTGCTTCCTGCGCGCGTTCGAGACGCGCGCCGCATCGTGGGCAGTCGCGGCAGGATGCACGACAGCGCTGGCAATGGTCGGCAAGTATTATTCGATCTTTCTCGTCGCGAGCTTCGCGTTTGCCGCGCTGGCGCACCCGGCGCGGCGCGCCTATTTTACCTCCGCTTCGCCCTGGATATCGATGGTCGTCGGGCTGGCGGCGCTATCACCGCACGTCTATTGGCTCGCGACGACGGGAGCGCCAACGTTCAGCTATGCGTTGGCGCACGCCAACGGCAATGTCCTAAGCTCGCTCGGCGAAGCCAGGAACTTCCTGCTCGGGCTGGCGGCGGCGATGATCGTGTCGGCCTTGACTTGGGTGTTCATCGCCGGCACGCGATTGAAGCAGTTTCCGGCCGACTTCGCCGCAATGAGTCCGGGACTGCGACTTCTGTTCTACGTTGCCGTAGGCACGATCGCGCTGCCGGTACTGACATCCCTCGTGATGGGCACCGATCTGCCCTCGCTGTGGGCATTGCAGGGGCTGTTCCTGTTCGCCGTTCTCGTGGTGTGCGGCGCGCGCTATCCGATCGAGCGCTTCTACACGGTCAACCTCACCGTGATCGTGGCCGGCGTCGCGCTCGCCGCCGTCCTGGTCGCCGCGCCGATCCATGCCCTCTATCGCAACGATCACGGCTACGAAGAAGGCAGGAATTTCTATGCGCAGGTGGCCAGCGAATTGACGCGCGAGTGGCGCGAGCTGACCGGTACCCCGCTCAGCGCCGTCAGTGGTGATGATTCGCTGGCCTTTGCGACGGCGTTCTACAGCCCCGATCATCCGTATTATGCACGACCGTTCGAGTCTGAATACGGTTCGGGCTTGCAGCGCAACACGACGCCCGACCGAGGCTGGGCGGCGGCGTGTTTCCGCGGCCAGGACCATTGCGGCCGCTGGATGGAATGGGCGTCCTCGAAAGTCGAACGCGTCGTCCGACGCGAGTTCACGGTACAGGCCAATTTGTGGGGCCTGCCCGGTCTGGCGCGGCAGGTAATCGTGCTGATGGTGCCCCCGCGGGGAAGCGGGCCGGCGCACGAAGGCGCTGCGGATGATTTCAGCGCCAGCAGGCGGCGACCGATCAGACTTCGTGATCAGCAGTGACTGTCGCGCAACTGTTCGAGCCCTTCGCTCGCCAAAGGCGTCGTGGACGTGGTCCGCTCAGCGGCCGGCTCTGAACGCTCCTGCTCCTGCTGTTCCGGCTCGCGGTCTTCGCGGTGTTTCAGTCCCATCTCGTCGTCCTCTCGAATTGCTGCGGTACAACATCGAGGGGAGCGGGAAGTTCCTCAGGTGGCGGGGCGATGATGCGGCTTGAACAGCTGCCCTTTCTCCACCACCAGCACGATCGCAAGCGCCGCAAGGGTCGACAGGAAGAAGCCGACCGAGAACGGCAGCAGCGTGCCGTCGAAGCTCTGTCCGATCGCCATGCCGACCACGATTCCGATCAGCGTCGTGATCGCGCCGTAGAGCGAGGAGGCGATGCCGGCGATGTGGCCCTGCGGCTCCATCGCGAGCGCGGTGAAGTTGGCGACCATCATGCCGAACGAGAACATCATCAGGGCGGAGAGCGCCATGAACAAGGATAGCGGCAGCACGCCGAGGCTTTCGGTGAGCAGCATCACGCCGGCGACCGCGGTGTAGAGCATGAGTGCCCCGTGCGAGATCACGCGCATGCCGAGCCGACCGACCAGCCTCGCATTGAGAAAGCCGGCGATGGCGGTGCCAGCCGCAATCGCCGCGAAGGCGAGCGGGAAGTAATGGCCGAGATGATAGATGCCGGTGAAGACCTGCTGGGCGCAGAAGACGTAGGCAAACAGGGCGCCGATGACGCTGCCGGCCGCCGTGGCGTAGCCGATGGTCTGGCGATTCGTCACGGTCTGGCGGAACGACGAGAGCACGTCGGCGGGCGCTAGCGATCTGCGCTCGGACTCGGGAAGGGTTTCAGGCAGCCGCAGCACGCACCATGCGAGCGCGAGCAGGCCGTAGAACATCAGCACGACGAAGATGCCGCGCCAGGCCGTCACCAGCAGCACCGCCTGTCCGAACGAGGGGGCGACCACGGGCACCGCGATGAATACCATCATCGCGAGCGACATCACGCTCGCCATGCGGCGGCCGACGTAGCAGTCGCGCACGATCGAGGTCGCGATCACGCGCGTCGCCGAGGTGCCGAGCCCTTGCAGCGCGCGCGCCAGCAGCAACGTCTCGAACGAGGGTGCTGCCACCGCCAGCACGCTCGCCACCGCATAGACCGCCATGCCGCCGAGCAGCACGGGGCGGCGGCCAAAACGGTCCGACAACGGGCCCATGACGAACTGGCCCGCGCCGAAGCCGACCAGGAAGGTCGACAGCACCAGTTGAAGATGGTTGGCGATAGGAATCTGGAAGGCCGCGCCGATGTTGGGCAGCGCCGGCAGCATCATGTCCATCGCGAGCGGATTCAGCGCCATGATGGACGCGATCACGATGACGAATTCGGGAAAACCCATGGGACGGTGTCCGGAGGACACCCAATCATCGGCATTGATGTCGGACAAGTAGCTCACCTCTGAAATTGAGAGCTTTATTTAGCCCGATGTTGCGTTGCACAACCCCCGTTTCGGGATGGCTGTCAGGCGCAGCCGGAGCGGACAAGAATTGGTGAGAGACCAGCGTTCCCTGCCGCCGGATCACGCGGATCGCGCAATCTCACGCCGGCCGGAAAACCAGTGATTCACCATCCCGTCCTAAAGATTGGCGTCCGGTGCGGCCTGTCCCTCCGGCAGGATAAAACCGAAACGCATCCTGCCCACAGTGCGGCTGCGATGATGACGCGCCGCAGTGGCGCCGAGAGAAACAAGCCAGACAAGGTATCCGCCGATGTCCGAGATGTCAGGTGCAGCACGATGGTTGGAGCCCACGGCCAACATGGCCACGAGGCGCAACGTCTGGCTTGCCGGCCTGATCGCGCTGACGGCGCTGCTGGTGCTCGGCAATCTCGCCAACGATGCCAGGCTCGATTTGAAATATGGCTATGGCTGGGACATTCGCGTGAATTGCGCTGCGGTCGACGCGTATGTCGGCGGACTCGATCCTTATTTCGTCAAGAACCTGAAGGGCACGAAGCTCTCCTACCCCTATCTGCCGGTGACGCTGGACGTCTTTCGCCCCCTGTGCGCGGGCGGCTTTCTGCTCGATCACTACAGAGGAATCTTTCTCGTCCTCGCCGTGCTCTGCGGCCTTCTCTTACCCGGGCTCGGCCGAACGGGCCCGAGCGCGCGCGATGCTGCGCTCAAGGTGCTGTGCGCGCTCGGCGCGTTCGTCGGTTTCGAATGGGTGCAGGCGTCGGGCAACTTCGCGATCCTGAGCGGACTGCTGACCGCGATCGCGCTGAGGCTCCTGCTTCCTCCGCCATCCTCCGGAGCGCTGGAGGGCCGCAACTCTTTGCTCCGCGTCGCGGGCGCTGCGTTGCTCGGTTTCGTGATGTCGTTCAAGTTGGTGTTCTTTCCCGTTCTGGCCGCGCTTTACTTCCTGCCTCTGCCGTGCGGCCGCAAGCTGGCGCTGATCGCGGTGGCGACATTCAGCTTCGCATTGCCGATCCTGATATCGGGGCTGGAATATCCCGATCTGTTCGCAAGCTGGCGGCTTGCGATGGCCCAAGAAATCCCCGACCAACACGTCGTCGATCTCTTCGAGATCAATCCGTCGCTGCTGCTGCTAGCGCGAAACCTCATGGATCATGCCGGCCTCGGTGAAAGCAAGCCGGCCATATTCGCGACATATGCGTCCGCCGCGTTAGCGCTCGTGCTCGTGCCGTTCGCTTTGTCCATCTTCCGCGTGGCCGTAAGCCAGCCGGCGCGGGAAGGGGCATCGGTTCTGAAGCGGCTGGATCGCTGGCTGATGGATCATCCCCGCGCGGCCATGCGCGTCACGATGCTCGCCATGTTTGCGCTCTATCTCAGCTCGCCGCGCCTCAAGGAATATGCCTTCTTCGAGCTTGCGCTCTATGCTGCCATCCTCATCGTCGATCTTCCGGCCCTGGCGCTTGCCGCATGTCTCTCGATTGGACTCCTCGTTCCGGCGCTGATGTCGCTTTTGGGAGCGATGATCGAGGGCACTTTCGCCCTTCTCGTCGTTTCCCTGTCATGCTTCTGGATCCTGCTGCTCGATTTTCGCGCCGAGCCGAAGCGCCTTGAGACCGAAGGCGTGCAACCATGAGCAATGTCGCCGCGTCCGCAGTGCGCCAGAACAAGGGCGCTTTGCCGCCGCGACTCCAGCTGGTTCGGTTGCCTGCTTGGCGGATCTGCACGCAGGCGAGCGTCGTCAGCACGATGGTGCGGGCAGCCGGGGTCGAACCGGCACAGCGCTTGCGCGCCGAGGGATTTTAAGTCCCTTGCGTCTACCAATTCCGCCATGCCCGCTTGATCCAACGAGATCAATCACTTAAGGCCACTCCCGGCCGTCTGGAATTGGCGTCTTGCCGGCCGGATGGGCGGTCCTTCCTTAAGCGAGCCGGGCGCACAAGGCAAAGCCTCAATCCGGACATTTGTTGTTGCTTTAGGCATTCTCAATCCACGGGGGCTATTCATCCGGCATGGCTGCTTCGTTTTCCTGTCTCCTGCGCGGCTTCGGCGCGCTCCTCGCGCCGCTTGCGGCCGGCGTCGCGCTGTCCGGCTGCGCCGGCATGAGCGAGACGGTCGCGCCGGCCTTCGCCGATCCCGGCAAATACGAATTGTACGACTGCAAGCAGCTCGAGACCGAGCGCAAGGCGCTCGCCAACCGCACGGCCGATTTGCAGCGGCTGATGGACAAGGCGGAGACCGGCGCTGGCGGCGCGGTCGTGTCCGAGCTTGCCTATCGCAACGACTATATCGCAGTGCGGGGCCAGGCCCAACTTGCCGACGAGGCCTGGCGCCGCAACAGGTGCCGGGAGACACCCCCCGAGCCGACACCGCCCGCCACGCCGCCGTCATCCGCTGCCAAGCCGGCGTCGAAATCCGGAAAAGCGATCCGCTGAGGCACCGCGCCGGCGGTACCTCGCTTCAAGGCCGCCAGTTGTAGATCCAGTCCTGCCGCGCCAGCATGCGGTCCGGTCCGAGTGCGGGGATCGCAAGATCGCGCGCGATCGCGAGCGGCCCGCTGAAATGATAGATGCGGCCCTGCTGTCGCGCGGTCCGCTGCACCCGCCGCACGCGGGCTTGGCGCGCGCGGCCATATTGCGTTAGCGCGGCTGTGATGTCGGCGGTGCTCTCGGCCGCTTCGACGCTCAAATGCCGGGCGAGCACGGCGGCATCCTCGATCGCCATGCCGGCGCCCTGCGCTGCGAACGGCAGCATCGCATGCACGGCATCGCCGAGCAGCCCGACGGGACCCTTGCTCCAGGGGCAGCCGTCAGGCACGCCGAACAGCGCCCATTTCCGCCAGCTGCCTACTGCGGCAAGCATCATCCGCGCCGATGGCGGCCAGCGCGGTGCGGCGAAAGCCTCCATCACCTCGAGAGGATCGCCGGGCGTGCTCCAGCCCGGCCTGTTCCACGTGCCCGGTAGCACCGCGACCATGTTGATCTGGCGTCCGCCCGCGATCGGATAGGCCACCAGATGGGCGTTCGGGCCCATCCAGAGCTGCACCCGGCGCGCGGTGTAGTCCTTCGGCAGTTGCGTTGCATCGAGCGTGCCGCGCCAGGCGATCAGGCCTGAAAAGCGCGGCTGCACGTCGGGAAACAGATGCTGGCGGACCGTCGACCAGATGCCGTCGGCGCCGATCAATGCGCTCGCAAGATCGCTGCGGCGGATCGTGCCGCTGCGATGGACCACCGTCAGCCCCTTGGTGTGAGGCGCGACGTCCTCGAAGGTTGCGCCCAGCTTCAGGTCGATATCAGGATGGTCGGACACCGCGCCGGCGAGCGCCGATTGCAGATCGGCGCGGTGCATCACCCAATAGGGGGCGCCGGCGCGCGCGGAGGCTGCTTCGCCAAGCGGCATGCGCAGCAGCTCGCCGCCGGCCCGCGCGCTCATGATCGAGACCGCCTCCGGGGTCACGGCGCCCAGCTTGAGGCGTTCGGTCAGGCCGAGCTCGACCAGCACGCGGCTGGCATTGGGGGAGAGTTGCAGGCCGGCGCCGGCTTCCTCGAGGCGCTCGGCCTTTTCCAGCACGACGATGCGGAAGCCGCGGGCCGCGAGCGCCAGCGCGGCCGTCAGTCCACCGATGCCGGCACCGGCGATGACAATCGTTCGGGAGAGCGCCACTCCTGACCGATGGGAGCGGTCAGGCCACCTTGTCCTTCAGCACGCATTCCGGCGGACGGGCCTCGCCCGCCTTCAGGTCGGCCGCAAAGCGGTACAGCGTCGAGCAATAGGGACAGATGATCTCGTTGTCGTTGCCGAGATCGAGGAAGACGTGCGGATGATCGAACGGAGGATTGGCGCCCACGCACATGAACTCTTGCGAGCCGATCTCGATGACGGGAACACCGGCATCGTTATGGAAGTGCGGGACGACATGGTCGGACATCGTAGTTCATCCTGGAGTGGCAATGGCGGCAGATACAATCAAACTGACGCGGCATTAGTAAGGCGCCGCGGACCATACTGGCGGGTGTAGATGATTGCTAGTCCAGCGGAACCGAAAGCTCCGCAATTGCCCCATGCTCATTTGCTCATGCAAATTCGACACAATCTTGCGGCTTGAGAGAAGCCCTTCTTTCGTCGGGGACGTTGTGTCGCAATTTCGGCGTACTATGTCTGTGGGCGAGCGCAATTGCGACGACAGACGAATCGTCAGGCGTCAACGATTTCAGGACCGTCCAGGCTTTCCGCATGAAATGGCTGCGAATCAGCACAGCGTTGACCGGTGTCGCGGCATGCGCGTTCCTGCTCGCGCAGGTTGCGCCGCATGCGCGCGAGGCCGGCGCGATCCTCGCTGCCCAGGATGATCCCGCGGTGCTCTCCGAGCTCAAGCTCGATGCGCTGCTGCGGCAGAACGATCGCCTTGTTCAGGACAACATCGAGGCTGCGCTCGCCGCAGGCGACGCCGATCTCGCCGACAGTTTCGTCGCGCTCGCGCGTGACCGCAACATCGCGCTGCCGGACGACCTGCTGAACCGCGTCAGCGATGCGATCAAAACCGAGAATTCCACCTCCCATTTCGCCAAACGATTTGCCACCGGTCTCGTCACCGGCAATGCCGACGACGTCGCGAGCCTGTCGGGAACGGCGGCCGGCGATCTCTTCGTAATCGGCGACATCAGGGACGTCGTCCGCGAAGGCAAGCACCTCGCCATGGGTGAGGATACCGACCGCCTCGTGCTGGGGCTTGCGGCGGCAGGCCTTGCGGTGACGGCGGCGACCTACGTCACCGTCGGTGGTGCCGCGCCGGTGCGCGCCGGGCTGACGCTGGTGAAGGACGCACGCAAGGTGGGGCGGCTCGGCGAGGGGCTGGCCGCGTGGGCCGGCCGTTCCGCGCGCGAGATCGTCGACACGCCGATGCTTCAGAACGCGGTCGCCAAGGGTTCGGTGCTGCGGCCGGGCGAGACCGTGAGTGCGATCAAGGCTGCGTTCCGGGCCGAAAAGGCCGGCGCGCTGGTTCGGCTCGGCAAGGACGTCACGCGCGTCGCCGGAAAGACTGGCACGCGCGGGGCGATGGACACGTTGCGGATCGCCGAAGGCCCGAAAGATGTGGCGCGCGCGGCCCGGCTCGCGGAAGCGCAGGGCGGCAAGACCCGCGCCATCATGAAACTGCTTGGCCGCGGCGCGCTGCTCCTCATCGGCGGTGCGTTCGATCTGACGCTCTGGCTGTTCGGCGCGGCACTGACCCTGTTGGGACTGCTGTCCTCGATCAAGGCGACCAGCGAGCGCCTGACCCAGGCCTGGTGTGATCGCAGGCGCGCGCGGCGGCTTCGCCGGGCGCAGAGGGCCGCCGAGGCCGCTCTGGCCGATGCAGCCCTCAGGGTCTGAAGCGCGATGAGATTGAGGTCATTCGTAGCCGCGCTAGAGGCTATTGTTTGAGCATGATTTCCGCGCAAACGCGTTCCGCGTTTGTGGAGCGGAAAAACCCGCTGCACACTTGTCCGGATCGTGCTCTAAGATCGACTTTTCCCCTCAAGACCTGCGGAACTGATGATGCCGAGCTTCCACAACGGCGCCGTTGAAATTGCCTATCTCGACGAAGGTGAGGGCGACCCGATCATTCTCGTGCACGGCTTTGCCTCCAGCAAGAACGTGAACTGGGTCTATCCGACCTGGGTCTCGGAACTGCGCAAGAACGGCCGCCGTGTCATCGCACTCGACAATCGCGGCCACGGCGAGAGTGCGAAGCTCTACGAGCCCCAGCAATACTCGATCCCGGCCATGGCCGGCGACGTACTGGCACTGATGGATCATCTCGCGATCCCCCAGGCCGACATTATGGGCTATTCGATGGGTGGACGGATGGCGGCGTGGCTTGCGCTCCACGAGGCGCAGCGCCTGCGCTCGGCGATCCTCGGCGGCATCGGCATCGGCGGTCTGATCGAGGGCACCGGCCCCGGCGAAAACGTCGCCAAGGCGCTGGAGGCACCCTCGCTCGACGACGTCACCGATCCCGTTGGGCGCACCTTCCGCGCCTTCGCCGATCAGACCCGCTCGGACCGTCGTGCACTCGCCGCCTGCCTCCGCGGCACGCGCGATCTCATGACGAGGCAGCAGGCTGCACGCATCGAGGTGCCGGTGCTGATCGCGGTCGGCACCGCCGACGATGTCGCAGGATCTGCCGGCGCACTCGGTGCGATCATCCCGGGCGCGCAAGTGCTCGACATCCCGGGCCGCGATCACATGCGTGCGGTCGGCGACAAGGTCTACAAGACCGGCGTGCTCGATTTCCTCTCACGCCGCGGCTGAGGTCTCATCCGCCAGCGCGTCGTCGCCGAATGAGCGAAACAGAGCCGTCAGCACCACGAAGGTCGCAAGCCACGCCATCCGCGCGCCATAGCGGTCGTGCGGGCCCGAGATCACGCCGCAGATGAAGGCATTACCGAGCAGCGCCAGCGACACGGTTGCTGCCAGCAGCGTCAGATCGTCGAGCCGGCGCTTGGCGAGCGCATGCACCAGCAGCACGACAAGTCCCGCCATCGAGGCCAGCGCGACGGGGATATGCAGCCAGTTGACGTCGTCGAAATTGACGGCCCAGTGCTGCTGTCGCGCCGCGCGCATCGGCGCGACTTGCGAAGGCACGTAACGTTCGATGATGCCGTAGGTGTGCGGAATCCAGCCGTTGGTGCCTTCGCCGGTTGCGACATGCAGCAATTGTTGCCCGATCGCCCGCAGCGCCGCGCCGGCCTGCCAGGCCGGATAGTCCGCGAGTGAATGCACGACGATGTAGCCCATCTCCTCGTTCAGCCCATCGAAGCGGCCGAGGGTGTTGAACATGCTTTTGCCCCACAGAAACTCGTCGGCGCTCGCCGGCAGCTCGTTGCGATAGGGGCAGAGCTTGTAGTGTTCGCGCGGGCAATGGTCGTTGAGATAGCGCGCCACGATGCCGTCCTGCATCATGCGACCGAAGGCGACGCCATAGCCGCCGGGCGTCCAGGTCCATTTGCCCGACAGCGCATAATTCGCCGACATCAGCATCAGGCCGCCCGCGACGATGCTGAGACTCGCCAGCGCAAGTCCCGCAAGCGGAAGGCGACGCCCAAGGAGCGGCCGCGCCATCCAGCCGGCGGCGCACAGACCGAGCAGCACGCCGAGCGTCGCGCTGTGGGTCGCTGCGGCAAAGGCGGTGAAGACGAACAGCGCGATTTTTTCGGGCACCGAGGTGCGGTGTCGTCCGATGACCAGGAGGAACAGCGACAGCACCGACAGTCCCGCAAAGATGTCGGTGAGCAGCATGCTGGCCAGCCAGGGCAGGGCGGTCGACAGGATCAGGAGCAGACTGATCGCGACGAAGCGGAAGGTCTGCATCAGGCCGAGCACGCGCAAGCTGAGCTGCAACAGCCACAGCGTCGCCAGCGACTGGACCGCGAGGTTGAGCCAGAAACCAAAACCCTCGCCATAGTGCAGATAGAGGCCGAACACGGTGGAGCGGCTGGGGACGAGATAGCCCTCGTACCAGCGGGCCAGATAGCCGCCGGTATCCCATTGCAACAAGGGATAGCCGTTCCAGAACGCCGGCGCGATCATCAGGAGGGGCAGGGCCATTGCGGCCAGCCGCAGCCAGAACGTGTCAGCGGCGCGCGCGCGCAATTGGTCGGTGGTGATGCTCAAATCTGCTCCGTCCTCGCTCGGACCATGCCCGCAATAACGGTTGGGGGAGAATTCACCAATAGTTTGACGCGGCCCGGCTTGAATTTGGCAAAACTCTGACCACCTTGAGCCGACCTTGCCGCTTGGGGGCGTCAGAAGAAAGTCTTGTATATCAGTACATTGGCTTGGTGTGGCGAGGCAAAGCACTGTTCACTCTCAGGCAAGCCGGTCAGGACTTTGTCGCCTAGACTGTGCTATAGAACCAACAAAACGAGCCCATTCGAAAGAGCAGATCCCATGTCAGTGCATCAGGTCAATCCGGGAGGAAAGCTCGCATCGCTCGATCCGATCTGGGAGCGGATCCGGGGCGAGGCGGAAGACATCGTCCATCGCGAGCCCGAGCTTGCCACCTTCATCTATTCGACGGTGCTGCATCACAGTCGCCTGGAAGATTCCGTGATTCACCGTCTCGCCGACCGGCTCGATCACTCCGCGCTGTCGGGCGATCTTGTGCGCCAGACCTATGACGAGGCGCTGCGCGACGATCCCGATCTCGGCAACGCCTTCCGCGCCGATCTCGTCGCCGTCTACGACCGCGATCCCGCGACTTCGCGCTTCATCGATCCCTTGCTCTACTTCAAGGGCTTTCATGCGATCCAGACCCATCGCTTGGCGCATTGGCTCTATCTAAAGGGCCGCAAGGATTTCGCATACTACCTCCAGAGCCGCGCCTCGGCGGTGTTCCAGACCGATATCAATCCCGCAGCGCGCATCGGCCGCGGCATCTTCCTTGACCACGCCACCGGTTTCGTCTGCGGTGAGACGGCTGTCATCGAGGACGACGTCTCGATCCTGCACGGTGTCACGCTCGGCGGCACCGGCAAGGAGAACGAGGACCGTCATCCGAAGATCCGCCATGGCGTGCTGATCGGCGCCGGCGCAAAGATCCTCGGCAACATTGAGATCGGCCATTGCGCACGCATTGCCGCCGGCTCGGTCGTGGTCAAGCCGGTACCGCACAACGTCACGGTTGCGGGCGTCCCCGCCAAGATCGTCGGTGAAGCCGGCTGCGCCGAGCCGTCGCGCACCATGGATCAGATGATCAACGCGATGGGACTTTGATCTTCGTTGATCGGAACAGGATTTTCCGGCCCTTTCCGTCCCAAATTACGTTGGCAATTCATGCTGGCGGTTCGTCGCGTCTCGTCGTAAACCCCGCCAAGTTAGATTTCGATTGGAGACTTGCCGTGGACGTCAAGGAAGTGAGAAAGCTCGATGCGTATCTGAAGCGCGTATTCGGCAATCCCAAGATTCGCGTCGTGCCGCGGCCGAAGAAGGACGATTCCGCCGAGGTCTATATCGGCGAGGAGTTCATCGGCGTGCTCTTCGTCGACGATGAGGACGACGATCGCTCGTTCCAGTTCCAGATGGCGATCCTCGAGGACGATCTCGTCGATCAGGAATAGTGGTGACACGTCATTGCGAGCCAACGGGTCCGCGCAAGCGCGGCCCCGTTGGCTCGCAGTGACGATGCTAGCTTCGCGGGCCCGTAACTCTATCTCTCGTCAAGAATTCGCAGCCGCGCGTCATGGCGTCAGCGACGATGACGCTGTCGGCCTCGATGAGGTCGGCTGCACGACCATGTCGCGATCAGTGTGCTCCACGATGCGCGCACGCGCCGGGATGGAGGCAAGCGCCGAGCTGCAGGAAAAGCATGATGACATCATGCCCCTGTTTTGCCCGACAGGTCAAGTTGCGATTCGAAAAATACGAAAAAGCTCGATGCCCCCAGTGCTTGGCTACTGTGCATGGGGTTGTTTTCGCGGTTTTTGTTTGGGAGGCTCCAGCCCGTCCCTTCGAGCCGAGGCCCCGCTCAGCCCCTCGGCCCGCGCAGCTGCGCGGTCAGCTTCTCCATCGCCTCCGCCACGTCCCGCCACTGCGACAGCCAGCTTCGCGGAAAGCGGAAGGTGAGGTCGGCGCCGCCGACGCGGCGCTCGGAGAGGCACATGCCGGGAGTGGCCGCATCGCGGGTGCAGCGTGAGGTCAGCGCCGGACTTGCGGCGGAATAGAGATCCTCGCTGCCGTAAGGGGTCTCAGCGCGAAACATCCGCATCGTCAGGCCCTCTTGGGGCATCGTCGCGGCCCGGTCGAGATAGCGCGGATAGATCGTGGCCGTTCGCTGCTCGGGCGCGAGTGCATCGTGATGGGCCGCGATCGACAGGAAGATGCGGTCGATCGACTGCACCGCCGCCTCCACGGTATCGGCGGTGACGTGCTTCGGAGCGCCGGGCGGTTCCAGCGAGGGATAGAGGAAATCGAGATCGATGCGCTCCTGCGGCCCTGAGTGCCGCTGGATCTTCATCCGGATCGCCGTCACAGGCAGGTTGAACAGCGTGCCGCCGACGCTCACCGGCAGCTTGTCCGGGGCGTTCGCACCGCGCGTGCCCCAGGTCGGCCACAGCAAATAGGCAACGAGCGCGACCGCGCAGGCCGCCGCCGCGCCGCCGAGCGCGATCGGGACGACGTGCGCGCGGGTGCGCGTCCGGGGAGAGCGAGGCGAGGCTGCCGAAAACACCGTCATGAGCTAGCGCAAGGTAAGCCGCAGTCGGCCGCTGGCCGACGAATCAGCGGCGAATATGCCATGTGGCGGCGATTTCGCGCAGCGCTCCCCGCCTGCGGAGAGCGGGAGGGCCCCTGCACGGGCTGGCCGGCGGCGTTAACCTTCCCTTAAGGATAATGTAGCGTTAACCGGCACGATTTGTCACAGGTAGGCGCCAGCGTCGCGTAAGGGCGGACCGTTCCGATGACACCTGAAGCTCTCAATACCTTCTTCTCGATCTGCATCGGTTTCGCGCTCGCGGGCGCGCTCGTGAACGGATACCAGGCGTTCGCGCAGCGTCCCGCCGGCTTCGGCTTGTTGCAGGACGGCGTCGCGCCGAAGACCTTCGCGGCCGTGCCGTTCCTGGTCTTCGCGGCGCCCTTCATCATCATGCGCAACACGCTCCGCGGCATCCGTGTGGAAACCCGCCGCGCCGAATTCGTGATGATGGCGACCCTCATTGCCGGCTTCTGGAGCATGATGAGCGGCACCTTCTTCCTGATGACGCTGCGCGCAGCCGGCGTGCTGGGCTGACGCCTCCGGCGCGACTGGACGCTCTGCGTGGCGGCGCCTTTGCGTCCAGGCCGCCGTTTCGCTATGCCAGGATCATCCTGACAGGAGACCTCCATGGCGATCTACGAGCTCGACGGGCAGGCGCCCGATCTTCCCGCCGACGGCAATTATTTCATCGCGGAGACCGCCACCGTGATCGGCCGTGTGCGCCTGAAGCCGGGCGCGAGCGTCTGGTTCGGCGCGGTGCTTCGCGGCGACAATGAATGGATCGAGATCGGCGAAGGCGCCAACGTGCAGGACGGCTCGACCTGTCACACCGATCTCGGCTTCCCGCTTCACGTCGGCAGGAACTGCACGGTTGGCCACAACGTCATCCTGCACGGCTGCACCATCGAGGAGGGCGCGCTCGTCGGCATGGGCGCGATCGTGATGAACGGCGCGAAGATCGGCCGCAACAGCATCGTCGGCGCCGGCTCCGTCATCACCGAGGGCAAGGCGTTTCCCGAGCGCTCGCTGATCATCGGCTCGCCGGCGCGCGTGATCCGCACGCTCGAAGACGCCCAGGTCCAGAAGATGGGGAGTGCGGCCAAGTTCTACGTGGCCAACGGTCCCCGCTTCAAGAAGGGCTTGAAGCGGATCGGCTGAGATGCCCGCCGCCCGTGTCGGTCCAGCCGGTGCGGCTGCAGACGACCTCTCGTCACATGCCCTCGGCTTCGCCCGCCTCGATCGCGCCTGCCACCTTCTCGTGGCCGGCGGCCCATAGCGCATGCTCGTCGCTGCCGTCTGAATAGGGATTGGCTTCTGCCGGGATGCTTTCGCGCGCAGCGCGTTCGCCTTCAGCAAAGGGGTCGCGATGGTTCATCGTGATTTGGCCTCCTCGCTTTCAAGCTGATGTGAGGGCATTTGTTCCGGAACAGGTGATCGCGGCAGCGGTTGACCGGCAAAGGAGAATTTCCAATGTCTGCCAGATCGTCCGCAACCAAGACCATGATGGTGATCCTCGCACTCGCGGCGATTCCGGCCGTATCGTTCGCGCAAGCGACCGGCGGCTCTGCCGGATCGACCGGAGGCTCTGCGAGCTCGACCGGAGGTTCTGTGGGATCGACTGGAAGCTCCGCGGGACCGACGGGGGGTATCGCCAACTCGCCGGCTCCGCCGCCCGGGACCAACAGCCTGGGTACGGCTCAATCATCCGGCCCGGGCTCCGGAGTCGCCACCGGCGGTGGCGCAGGTGGGGCGGCTGATGCCACCGTCAACGCCGAGAACCGGCTGCTCGACAAGAAGATGAAAAGCATCTGCCGGGGCTGCTGACGCTCGCGCGGAAGTGAGACAGCGCGGCTGTCAGAAATGTCGAAGTGACGTTAGCTTGATCCTGCTTTGAAGCGTGGAGCGTATCCACGCGGAGGATCGAGTGGTGTTAGGCAAGATGATCATGGCGGCCGTGACCGTCGCGGCGGTCGGACTGTCGGCGCCGCAAGTGGCCGAGGCGCGCGGATTCGGTCATGGCGGCTGGGGCGGTGGCGGTTGGGGCCATGGCGGCCACGGCCATTGGCACGGCGGCGGCTTCTGGCCGGGCGTCGCGATCGGAGCGGGGCTTGCCGGCGCCGGCTATTACGGCGCTTATTATGGCTATCGCTATCCGTATTACGGCAGCCCTTATTATTATGGTGCCGGCTATGACGATGGTTACGGCGGCTGCTACGTCGTTCGCAAGCGGGTCATGACGCCTGCGGGATGGCGATACCGCCGCGTGGATGTCTGCGAATAGCATCCCTGGCGAGTAGCCGGCCCACCAAAAAACAAGGCCGTTGACGCAGTATACCGTCAACGACCTTGCCAGCCCCGGACATTGAAATCGGCTCACGCCATCCGGTATCGCAAGCATCGCGCGGAATCACACGCGCGAATGTGATCCAGTTCACAAGTCGAAAAAATTCGCCGGTATCGTGAGTTGCTCAGCCGCGCGACCGCTTGCCCGCGCTGGCTTGAACGCGGTGCCGCGCCGGTTTCCTGCGGGTAACCGAGTTTGTTTCGGCCTCGCTGGCCCGGGCGCTGGCAAAGGATTGCCGTAAGCCGTCGACGGACTCACTCAGCGCCGCGACCTGCTCGGACAGGCGCTTGGTGTCGGCCTGCTGCGCCGCCATCAGCCGCTTCATGGTCTGGAGCTGGTCCTGCACGACCTGGAGCTGATCGATCGATTCCTGCTGGGTCGCCTCCAGCCCTTTGGTCTTCTCGACGAGTTGCTCGGACGCCTGTGCGGTGCGGGCCTGGAGCTGCCGCGATGCTACCAGCCGGTCGGTCTCCGGTGCCGCGCCGGTATAGGCACGCCAGGCCGCGATGGAGGTCACGCCGGCGATCAGCAGGAGAAGCGCGGCCGCGGTCAGCGCGATCGGCTGGGCGCCGAGGCGAAGGAGAGGGGCGGATGGTGTGTCCTGTGCGAGATCGATCATCGCTGACAAAACCCAAATTGAAACTTGGTGAGTGGCGAAGACCGGCAACCCAGAGGATCACCGGGGCGTCCCGAAAGCCTTACGTTTCGGCAAGGAATGGGACCAAAAAGAGGCTAAGGGCAAAAAAACCAGCAATCAGCGGGAGTTGAAGCGTCCCAAGGCCCGTCGGGAGCACGGATCAGGGCTGAAATTGCGAAAATGGCCCGGAATAGGTCTTCGAGCGCGGCGCGGCATAGGGCCCGAGCCGGGACGTCGTTAGCCCGAGCCGCACCACTGATTCCGCCAGCGTCACGGCGGCCGCGACGCCGTCGACAACGGGCAGGCCGTGCGCGGCGGCGAGCCCGGCGGCGAGATCAGCCATGCCGGCGCAGCCGAGCACGATGGCTTCGGCGCGGTCATCACGGATCGCGGCCGAGATCTCCGCGGAGATCCTGCCGAGGGCATCGGCATTGCGCTCCTCGAGCGCGAGCACGGGCACCTCGGCGGTGCGCACGCGGGCACAGCGTTCGGCGAGACCGTATTTTCGCAAGTTATGTTCGATCGGCACGATGGAGACAGCGAGCGTCGTCACCACGGCAAAGCGCGCCGCGATCAGGCTTGCCATATGAAAGCCGGCTTCGCCGATGCCGATCACTGGGGCCTTCGCGGCAGCGCGCGCCGCGTCGAGGCCGGTGTCATCGAAACAGGCAATGACGTGCGCATCCGCGCCGTCGCGATCAGCCTCGCGGATGCAGCCGAGCATGCCGGGGACGGCAAAGGCCTCGTCGTAAAATCCCTCGATCGAGACCGGGCCCATCGCCGGCTGGCGCGCATCGATCACGGTGCCGGGCAGGGCAACGGAGCCCGCGGCAGCGGCGATCTTCGTCGTCATCGCAACAGTGGTATTGGGATTGACGACGTGAAGCCGCATCGGATCAGACAAGTCCCTTGCCAGCGTCCGAGCCCTTGGCCGCCTGCCGCTTGTTGAGCATGTGGATGGTGCCGAGCGCAAGAGCGATCACCGTGAACGAGACGGCGGAGATGATAGTGCCGAGAGCATAAATGTCCGGGTTCGTCACGGTGGTGGTGAGGCCCTGCAGATCCAGCGGCAATGTATTAACAGCTCCGATTGCCTGGCTCGAGCGGGCGAGTTCGTCCCAGGATAGCGTGAAGCCGAATAGGCCAATGCCGATCACGGATGGCAATATGATCGGCAGCACGACGTGGCGGAACGTCTGCCACGGCGTCGCGCCGAGATCGCGTGCGGCTTCCTCGAGCCTGGGGTCGAAGCGGTTGAAGATCGCGAACATGATCAAGAGGCCAAACGGCAGCGTCCAGGTCAGGTGGGCACCGAGGCCCGAAGTGAGCAGGCCCATCGAGGTCTCGAAGTTTTCGTTCCAATGCGCCTTGATCAAGTCGTCGATAATGCGGAATTCTAGCGATATGCCGAGCGAGGTGATGATCGAGGGCACGATCAGGCTTGCGATCGCCGAATAGAACAGGATGCTCTGCGCCCTGAACTTGCGGCGGAAGGCCATGCCGGCGGCGACTGACAGCACGACCGTGAGGATCATCACGATGATGCCGAGCAGCAGCGAGCGGCGGAAAGCCGCACCGAGATCGACGATGCCGGTGCCCTGGAACAGCTTCGCGATCCAGAAGGTCGATATGCCATTCATCGGGAAAGTGAGGCCGCCCTGCGGCCCCTGGAAGGACAGCACGTAGATCGCGATCATCGGGCCATAGAGAAACAGCACATAGGCCGCGAAGAAGATCGCGAGCACGTAGAAAGAGCGCGGGCGTCCTTCCGTCATGCTCTAGAGCTCCTTCTTGATGTCGACGATGCGCGACATCATGGTGATGATCAAGAAGGTGATCGCGAGCAGGATGACGGCGTTCGCCGCGGCGGCCGGGAATTGCAGCGCGTTCACCCGCGTCTCGATGATCTTGCCGGCGGCGGCGATCTGCTGGCCGCCCATCACGCCGATGGTGATGAAGTCGCCCATCACGATGGTGATGACGAAGATCGAGCCGATCACGATGCCGGGCTTTGCCAGCGGGATGATGACGTTGACCAGCGTCTGGAAGCCGCTCGCGCCGGCGTCATAGGCGGCCTCGATCAGCGACTTGTCGATGCGCACCATCGAATTGAAGATCGGCACCACCATGAAGAAGGTGAAGAGGTGGACCAGCGCCAACACCACGGAGAATTCGGAGAACAGCAGCCATTCCAGTGGCTGGTTGATAAGTCCTGCTTTGACAAGGCCGGAATTGACCAGGCCGTTGCGGCCCAGCAACGGGATCCAGGCGATCATGCGGATGACGTTGGAGGTCCAGAACGGGATCGTGCACAGCAGCGACAATCCCATCTGCCAGGTCTTGGACTTGACGTGGAAGGCGAGGAAGTAGGCGACCCAGAAGCCGATGAAGAGCGTGATGGCCCAGACCATGAAGCACAGCTTCAGCGTCATCACGTAGGTGCGCCCGATTGTGCAGAGATCGGGGAGCTGCGCGATGCAGCCTTCGAACGTGTCGGTGTAGCCGCGGCCCGAGAAGGCCGGCAGCAGCTGGTATTCGTTGTAGTCCCAGAACGAGACGATGACGACGAAGACGAGCGGGATGAGGAAGAAGGCGAGAAACACCAGCATCATCGGCCCGGCCTGGAGCCAGGAGATGAAGGACGGGGACAGGCGCGTCAGTTTTGCGGCGCGCGCTGTGCCCGACCCCGGGATCAAGCCCGGGGCCGCCTGTTGCAGGACCTCTTCCGACATGTCCATTACGCCGCGATGAACTCATTCCATTTGCGGACCATGTAGTCGTTCTCGTCCATCACGGCGTTCCAGCAGGCGACGCCGCCCATGCGGTCCTCGTAGGAGCCGCCGTCACGCACGGCGCCAGCCTTCTCGAGCAGCGAGCCGTCGGGCGCCTTGATGTCCTTTTCGGCCGGCTTGCCCTCCATCCAGTAGGCCCATTCGTAAGGCTCCATGTTGGCCTTCGCGGTGGAGAGCACGGCAGAGTAGTAGCCCTGGCGGTTGAGGTAGGCGCCGGCGTAGCCGGACAAGAACCAGTTCACGAACTCATAGGCCCATTCGAGCTTGGGACCCGAGACGCCCTTGGAGACGCAGAAGCCCGAGGCCCAAGAGCGGTAGCCTTCCTTCAGCGGCTGGAAGGTGCAGGGAATGCCCATCGAGCGCACCTTCGTCACCGCCGGCGACCACATCGACTGGATCACGGTCTCGCCCGAAGCCATCAGGTTGACGCTCTCGTTGAAGTCTTTCCAGAAGGCACGGAACTGGCCGGCCTTCTTGGCTTCGGTCATCACCTTCATGGTGAGGTCGATCTCTTCCTTGGTCATGTTGCCCTTGTCGGCATATTTGTACTTGCCGGAGGCCTCCACGACCATCGCGGCGTCCATGATGCCGATGGAGGGAATGTTGAGGATCGAAGCCTTGCCTTTGAATTCGGGATTGAGCAGCTCGGACCACGAGCTGATGGGGCGCTTGATCAGGTCGGGACGGATGCCGAGCGTGTCGGCGTTGTAGACGGTCGGAATCAACGTGACGAATTCGGTCGCCGACGTCGCGAACTTCTTGGAGTCCTTGCCTTCGAGATAGAGCACCTTCCAGGGCGCGGTGCCCTGGCCGCCGATCTTCTTGCCGCCGGGCGTCTCGCCCTTGGTGAAGACCGGCGTGATGTTGTCGAATTCCTTGATCTTCTTGGCGTCGAGGGCAAGGATGTTGCCGGACGGCACGATCTTCTTGAGCGAGAAATATTCGGTGTCGAGCACGTCGAAGGAGTTCGGTTGGGTCATCACGCGCTTGGTGACGTCGTCGGTGGTCGCGGTGATGTATTCGATCTTGATGCCGGTGTCCTTCAGGCATTGCTTGGAGATGTCGTCGCCTTCGTTTACGGCGGTGCCGAGATAGCGCAGCACCTTCGCATCGGCCGACTTCACATATGGAAAGCCGGTGATCGCGCCGGAGCCGGCGGCGAGGCCGGCAAGACCTGCAGTGCCCTTGAGCAGCGTGCGGCGGCTGACGTCCTTCGTCCAGGTACTCTCGGTCATATCAGTCACTCCTCTGTTGCGCATTCCGGTGATCGATCGGCGCTATTGCAGGCGTTGCGCCTTGGCGGGATCCCAGGTGGCCAGCACGCGATCGCCCGGACGGAACGGGTGGACGTCGAAGGTGGCCTCGGGAACGTGGGAGAACAGGGCGGTGCCATCGTCGAGCGTGAGCGAGACAGCGATGAAGGAGCCCTGGTACTCGGTCTGGGTCAAAAGCGCCGGCGCGCCGAAGGCGCCGTCGGTGAACGGGACGATGCCGAGCTGATCGGCGCGCACCGCGATCAGCTTGCCGGAATCGTTGAGCACGTTATGGCCACCTATGAAGCGCGCCACGAATTCGGTGCGGGGACGGTGGAATATCTCGCGCGCGGTGCCCTGCTGCTCGATCCGGCCGTGGTTCATCACCACGATGTGGTCGGCGAGCGCCATCGCCTCTTCCTGGCCGTGGGTGACCTGGATGAAGCTGATGCCGAGCTCGCGCTGCAGCCGCTTCAATTCGCCCCGCATTTTCACCCGCAGGAAGGGATCGAGCGCAGAGAGCGGCTCGTCGAGCAGCAGAATCTGCGGCTCGGTGATCAGCGCGCGGGCGAGTGCCACGCGCTGCTGCTGGCCGCCGGACAGCTGTGCGGGCAGGCGTCCGGCATAGGGGCTCATCGCCACCAGTTCGAGCAATTCGCCGGCGCGCTTGTGGCGCGTCGGCTTGTCGATGCCACGCATCTTCAGCGCAAAAGCGACGTTATCGATGACGCTGAGATGCGGAAACAGCGCATAGGACTGAAACATCATCGCCGTGCCGCGCTTGGCGGGCTCAAGGTCGGTGACGTTTTGCGCGCCCAGGATGATGTCGCCCTCGCTGACCGCCTCATGGCCCGCGATCATGCGCAGGGTCGAGGTCTTGCCGCAGCCGGAGGGGCCGAGCAGGCAGCAATAGGTGCCGGCCGGGATCTTCAGGTTGATATTGTCGACCGCCAGCGTCGCGTCGTAGCGTTTGGTGACGGCAACCAGTTCGAGAGCGGCAGGAGTGGCCATGGCGTGTCCGACGGTGGGCGATGCTTCCCGCCTCTCTCCGCAAGGTCCGTGCCAACGACTCTCGGCGGTCAATTTCTCAAAACTGTGCAGCGGAGTCAGATCGTTAGATGAATCTGGCCGATCCGGGGCTGCCTGCCGCCTGCGCAATCACCTGCACACAAAACGGGCGAAGATTGTATAAAGTTTCGCCTGTGATTGGATACAGCTCGTCGACTAACATTCGCCGCCGAACGTCCTCGATCGAGCCTGACATCCATGGCCGCCAAGACCCGCCCGAAATTCGACGCGCCGGACGCGAGCGATCGCGTCAGTCGTATCCGGGAGGGCGTGACCGCCGCGATCCTCGAGCACCGCCTGTTACCCGGCACGAAGCTCGGCGAGGACGAGATCGGCGATATCTACGGTGCCAGCCGTACCCTGGTCCGCACCGCGCTCCAACAGCTCGCGCATGAAGGCATCGTCAACATCGAGAAGAACCGCGGGGCCTTCGTCGCACGTCCGACGCCTGCGGATGCCCGCGAAGTGTTCGAGGCGCGCCGCCTGATCGAACCGACGATCATTGGTCACGCCATCGACGCGGTATCGCCGGCCTGGATCGACCGTCTCCAGCGCCATCTCACCGAAGAACGCGAGGCCGAACTGCGCGGCGACGCCCGCGCCTCGGTCCGCCTCTCCGGCGAGTTTCACCGTCTGGTCGCCGAGATGGGCGGCCACAGCATCTATCTCGGCTTCCTCAAGGAGCTGATCGCGCGTTCCTCGCTCATCATCCTGCTCTACCGCCGCCATGACACGCCGGCCTGCGGCACCGATCACCACGCCGGCATCGTCGCCGCGATCCGCAAGCGCGACAGGGAGGCGGCGCGCGCACAGATGCTGTCGCATCTGACCGAGATCGAGGCCGAGCTGTTCTTGAAAGATCCCGCCGCCGATGAGCTGCGGCTGGTCGATGTGCTCGGCGCCTGAGCGAACCGCGTCAGTTGTCTATGGCAACGAAGATCATTCGTTTCGTTTGACGATTTTCAGCACGAGTAAACCGGCGCCAAGTACCAGGAAGAGAACGCCGAAGAAAGTCGTCCCGCTGGATTCGAAGGTCACGCCGACTGCCGTCAGCAAGCATCCGATGATGATTGCGAAGAGGCCGCCGAGCTTTTTGACCAGCAGGACATGTCCGTCAGTCGTTTGTGCCACCATGTTACGCCTCGTTCACCTAATGTGGATTTCTTCGCGCTTCTCTTTCGCCCTATGATCCTTTGCAGCCGCGCATGATCGTACTCCAGCGCAAGCGAATTACAATCTGACCTTGAGTCTTATCTCGGTCGGTATTTGCTTTTGAATAGAGTTCGATACATGGCTCGACAGCGAGGCTTACGCATATGCCGGAAATTCCCGCTGCATCGCGCGGTCGCTGCATCTCTTGTGGAGTCGTATGGCAGGTCTGCAAAATCGCCTTGTGGTTGTAAATTGACTCGCTCGAGTTGGGGGAATCAACTGGCGGCGAGCGTCGAGTTATAGAACGGAGCCGACATCAGTTGAATCCGTTCTGCGGAGTGGTGCCATGGCGCGTCCTCTGGCTGACGAACGAGAGACGGCTTACGTCTCGACCGGCCATCTGCCCGGCGCGGAGGCCGTGCAGTCGCTGGTGACCGAGGCACAACGACGATTTCAATCAAATCGCGATGGAACCAACTCGCAGGTCTACCCCGCGCTCGCGCGCGTGCCGAGTGAGCTGTTCGGCGTCTGTGTCGTTGCGACAAGCGGGCAGGTCTACGGCGCTGGCGATGCCGACTACGAATTCTCCATCATGAGCGTGTCAAAACCGTTCCTGTTCGCGTTGGTCTGCGAGGCCATCGGGCCGGAGGAGGCCCGCGCCAAGCTCGGCGCGAACGCGACCGGTCTCCCATTCAACTCGCTCGCCGCGATTGAGCAGGGCAGCGGCCGTACCAACCCGATGGTGAATGCCGGCGCGATTGCGACGACCAGCCTGGCGCCCGGCGCTAGCGCAGCGGCGCGATGGGCATTCATTCATGACGGATTGTCGCGCTTTGCCGGTCGCAAGCTGCCGCTCAACGAAGAGGTCTACGCCTCGGCGTCGGAGACCAATTTTCGCAACCGCAGCATAGCGCGGCTGCTGGAGAGCTATGATTGCATCTACTGCGACGCAAAGGAAGCGACCGATCTCTATACCCGGCAGTGCTCTCTGAATGTGAGCGCGCGCGACCTCGCAGTCATGGGCGCGACGCTTGCGGACGGCGGCGTCAACCCGGTGACCAAGCAGCGCGTCGTCGATGCCTCGATCTGCCATTACGCATTGGCTGTTATGATCACAGCCGGGCTCTACGAGACCTCGGGCGACTGGCTCTACGACATCGGCCTGCCGGGCAAGAGCGGGATCGGCGGCGGCATCGTCGCGGTGTCCCCAGGCAAGGGCGGCTTCGGCACCTTCGCGCCGCCGCTCGATGCGGCCGGCAACAGCGTGCGGGGGCAACTCGCCGCAAAGTTCTTGTCGCAGCGGCTGGGAATGGATCTGTTCGTATCGAAACCGGAAGAGTGAACCGATGCTGAAAGGACCGGTCGGCTCATAGCCTGGCCGGTCGCAACGCCGATCAAGCTGGAGGACGCCATGGCCACGCAGACAATGTCGATCGGCGGCATTCACCAGGAGGAGCGCGCCTCATGGGTTCCCATGATCGCAATCGCGCTCGGCCAGATGATCATGTCATTCAACGTGGCTTCGCTGCCGGTCGCCATGGGTGGAATGGTCGAGAGCTTTGGCGTCGCGCCGACGACGGTCGCGACAGGCATCGTAGCTTACTCCATGCTGGTTGCCGGCTTCGTGATGCTCGGCGCCAAGCTTGCTCAACGGTTTGGCGCGGTGCACGTGTTCCGCGGCGCGGTGGTGCTGTTCTTCGTCTCACAGCTCATGATGACGTTCAGCCCGTCTGCATCGGTCATGATTTCCGCGCAAGCGCTGTGCGGCGCCTCGGGTTCGGTGATCGTGCCTTCGCTGGTCGCGCTGATTGCCGAGAATTATGCGGGCCGCCAGCAGGCAACCGCGCTAGGTGCGCTCGGCTCGGCCCGTGCGGCTGCCGGTGTGCTGGCGTTTGTGGTCGGCGGCGTCTTTGGAACCTATATCGGCTGGCGGCCGGCGTTCGGAATTCTGATCGCGGCGTCCGCTATCGTTTTTCTCATGAGCTTCCGCCTCAAACCTGACCACGGTCGGCCTGACGTGCAGATCGACATCGTCGGCGTGGTGCTCGCCGCGACCGCGATCATCCTCATCAGCTTCGGCTTCAACAACCTGAACGGCTGGGGGCTGGCGGTGGCGACCCCGAACGCACCGTTTGATCTGTTCGGCCTTTCGCCCGCCCCAGTCATGATCTTGCTCGGCATCGTGCTGGGCCAGGCATTCCTGCTGTGGACGCACAGGCGGCAAGCCGCCGGCAAGACGCCGCTGCTGGCCTTGGCGGTGGTCGATTCGCCGGAGGAGCGTTGCGCGGTCTTTGCGCTGTTCGCGGTGGTCGCGCTAGAGGCTGCACTGAACTTCACGGTGCCGCTCTATATCCAGATCGTGCAGGGGCGTTCGCCGCTTGCGACTGCTATTGCGATGATGCCGTTCAACCTCACGGTCTTCTTCTCGGCGATGCTGATCGTCAATGTCTACGAGCGACTAACGCCCCGCCAGATCGGCCGCTACGGCTTTTCGGTTTGCACTATCGCGCTGGTCTGGCTCGCCTTCGTCGTGCGCAACGACTGGAGCGAAATTCCCGTGCTGTTCGGGCTTTTCCTGTTCGGCATTGGTCAGGGCTCGCTGGTGACGCTGCTGTTCAACGTCCTCGTGACAGCGTCTCCAAAAGCACTCGCCGGTGACGTCGGCTCCTTGCGCGGCACGACGCAAAATCTTGCCGCCGCAGTCGGGACCGCGGTCGCAGGAGCTCTTCTGGTTGGTCTACTTAGCACCATCGCACTCGGCAGGATCACGGCAAGTCCCGTGCTGACGCCGGAGCTGCAGGCCCAGGTCGATCTCGACAACATCACCTTCGTCAGCAACGACCGCCTGCGCACCGTGCTGGAAGGCACGAGCGGATCGCCGCAGCAGGTCGCGGAAGCCGTGCGGGTGAACACTGAGGCACGGCTGCGGGCGCTCAAGATTGGACTCTTGATCATGGCGGGTCTCGCCCTGATTGCGATCATCCCGGCCGGACAGCTTCCTAACTATCTGCCGGGTGAGATCCCAAGCGATGAAGTCGCTGCGAAAACCTGCGTTGAAGAAGGGCAGAGGATTTCGTGAAAGAGAACCCAGGAATGAGATCAGTAAGCGAGATGGATCGACGCGCCGCGTTGCGGACGCTGTTGGGAGGCGTGATTGTCGCTGGTGCAGGAGTGACCCTCGGGTCGTACGATGCTGTGGCCCTGCCGGAGCCAAAGGATCGTCCCGTTCCGAGTAGACGCGAGCCCGTCGCCGGCACCTTTGCGCAGCAGACTGCCCGTCCGTTACAGGACTCCGGCCAACGCCCGGCGCGTCGGCCGCCACAGCGTCCACGGCCTCGCCCGCCATCTTGGCATCGGCGGCGTCGGCGCTGGGAGTGCTGGTGGCACCGTGGCCGCCGTCATTGCGGATGGCGTTGGAGGTAAACCGAGGAGGATGTCATGACAACTTACGACAATAGCGCACCCATGGGCGCGACCGGCCTGCCGCAACCGCCTCGCTGGGTCTGTGTGCTGCTGGGTCTGTTCATGGTGCTCGCGGGGCTGATGGTGCTCGGCGACATCGCGTTCTTCACCGTGGTCAGTGCGCTGTTCATTGGCTGGATGGCCATCGCCGCGGGCGCTTTCGAAATTTTCCACGCGTTCTGGACCAAGGGCTGGGGCGGCTTCGTCTGGCAGATCATCCTCGGCATGCTCTATATTGCCTTCGGCATTGTTCTGGTCACCCAACCGCTGACCGGAGCCCTCCTGCTCACTTATGTGCTCGGCATTGCGCTGCTGGTCTCCGGTGTCGTACGCATGCTGATCGGCATCGGCCGCTGGCAGCAGGGCGGCGGCATGATATTCGCGTCGGGCGTATTTGGTGTTCTAGCGGGACTCATCATCCTCACGGGCTTTCCGATGACCGGGCTGTGGGTTCTGGGACTGTTGCTCGGCATCGACTTGTTGTCTCACGGCATCGGGTGGCTGGCTTTTGCGTGGCTCCCCGTGGCAAAGCCTGCGTAAGCGCCGCGGAGATTACTTATGTCGAGTTGGCGTAGGCCGGCGACGCTCCTGCGGGCTGTCATGGCGCTTTGGTTCGTTGGAGGCGTCTTCGGTCTTCCGTCACCAGTATCGGCGCAGCAGGACTCCGCTATCCTGTTCCGCAACGTCCGGATATTCGACGGCAAGTCCGTTTCGCTCTCTGCACCATCCAGCGTTCTTGTCCGGAACAACACCATCGAGAAGATCTCAACCGGCGACGCCACTGCTGCCGGTCTGGCAATCGACGGCGGTGGCCGCGTGCTGATGCCCGGGCTGATCGACGCACACTGGCATGCGATGCTGGTGCGCCCGACGCCGATGGCCGCGCTCGCAGGCGATGTTGGCTACAACAATCTGCTCGCCGCGGCCGAGGCAACTGCGACGCTGATGCGCGGCTTCACGACGGTGCGCGATATGGGTGGACCCTCGTTCGGATTGAAGCAGGCCATCGACGAGGATCTCGTTGCCGGCCCTCGCATCTACCCCTCGGGCGCCATGATCACCATCACCAGCGGTCATGGCGATTTTCGCCAGCTTTCGGATCTGCCGCGCACGATCGGTCGCATGCTCAGCCGCATGGAGCGGATCGGCGGCAGCATGGTCGCCGACAGTCCCGACGAGGTCCGCATGCGGGCGCGCGAGCAACTGATGCAAGGCGCTTCGCAGGTCAAGCTTGCGGCGGGCGGCGGTGTCGCGTCGCCGTTCAGCCCGCTCGATGTCTCGACCTTCACCGAGCCCGAACTCCGCGCCGCGGTTGAGGCGGCCGACAATTGGGGCACCTATGTCGCGACCCATGCCTATACCCCGGTCGCGATCCAACGCTCGATCGCCGCCGGCGTCAGATGCATCGAGCACGGTCACCTCATGGACGAGGCGAGCGCAAGGTTGATGGCGGAAAAGGGAATATGGCTGAGCACACAGCCGTTCCTGGATCTCGCCGGCGCGACCGCACTTGGGCCTGCCGAGCAGGACAAGATGCGGCAGGTGGTTGCCGGCACTGACCGCCTTTATGCGCTGGCAAGAAAGTACGGCATCAAAACCGCGTTTGGTACCGATGTCTTGTTCTCGAAGGCACTGGCGGACAAGCAAGGTGCGTTGCTGAGCGCGCTCACGCGCTGGTACACGCCGGCTGAAGCACTGACTATGGCGACGTCAACCAATGCGGAACTGCTGCGCCTCTCCGGTCTACGGGATCCCTATCCCGGCAAGCTCGGCGTCGTGGAGGAGGGGGCGCTCGCCGATCTCCTGCTCGTCGACGGAAATCCGCTCGACGACATCAGGCTCATCGAAGATCCCTCGAAGAATTTTGTGGTGATTATGAAGGACGGCAGGATGTACAAAAACAGTCTCGTGCACTGACACGCGCGCGTCTCTGCGCCGCTTATAACCTGCGGCTTGGATTGTTTCTGGCTCGACGGTCAGGACCGGCTTTTTGTCGAAGTTGCGGCTGGACCCAGCGGGCGCATCAGCGACTGTACTCGCTTTCGGCGGCAAGCTGCCCGTCAGGCGTGATCTCGTATTCGCCGTCCTGCTTGGTCATCCATCCTGACCTGACCATCTCGCGTGCAAGCTGGATCGAGCAGATCGGATGATTGCCTCCTGGGTAATACAGCCTGTCATTCCGGACGAGCAGGTGTCCGTACAATTGGGCTTGACGTAACGCCCTGCGCATTCCGGGTGATGGATTTTTCATGCCGTTTCAAGCGCGAGCGCGATGAAGGTTCCTAATGAATGTGGTGATCTTCGATTGGCATTTCCGCTCGCCGGCGGTCGGAGAGGAACCCTGGTCCCGTCGCATCGTTTGTTGCTTCGAGGAGTACTGTCATGAATGTACGAGACGAGCACACCCGATCGCTCTGGATGGATGTTTCGGTTGCCGATGCCCCGGCGCTATCCGGTACGATGGGTACGGACGTCGTCGTTGTCGGTTCTGGAATTGCCGGGCTATCGGTCGCCTATGAGCTCGCCAGCCATGGACGCTCGGTCGTAGTGCTGGACCGCGGCGGCATCGGCAGCGGGATGACGGCGCGCACCACTGCCCACCTGGCCACCGCGCTCGACGACGGTTACGACGAGTTGGTGAGGGTGCGCGGGTATGATTGCGCGCTCCGCTACTATCAGAGCGTTGCTGCCGCGATCGATCGCGCCGAGGCCATCCAGGGTGCCGAGCACATCGATTGTGATTTTCAACGCGTCGACGGTTACTGGGTGCTGGCGCCCGAAACGCCCGCATCGGAGCTGGACAAGGAATTGGATTGCTGTCGCAAGCTCGGAATTCCCGTCGAGAATTGCATCGAGCCAACCCCGTTCCATGCCAAGGGCCAGGTGCGTTCGCTGCGCTTTCCAAGCCAGGCGCGCATGCACCCGACCAAATATCTCGCGGGCTTAGCGCGTGCACTCGAGCGGCGGGGTGTGCGGCTCTTTAGCAACACCTGTGTTGAGAGCATCGGTCAACGCCACGGCGACATGGTCGTGACGACGGCCTCGGGTCACGAGGTCCATGCCGCCGACGTGGTGGTCGCGACGAACTCGCCCGTCAATGTGCAGGTGGCGATCCACACCAAGCAGGCGCCTTACCGCACCTATGCGCTTGCGGCGAAGATTGCGGCCGGCGCGCTGGAGGATGCGCTCTATTGGGATACGCTCGATCCCTATCATTATGTCCGGCTCCAGCCGTTCTCAGCTGACGAGGACATCGTGATCATCGGCGGCGAAGATCATAAATCGGGCGAAGCGAACGACGGCGCACAGCGCCTTGACGCGCTCGAGCGCTGGGCCCGCGATCGCCTGCCCGGTTTGCGCGAGGTCACTCATCGCTGGTCCGGCCAGGTGCTGGAGCCGGTTGATTTCGCCGGCTTCATCGGCCGCAGCCCCGGCGAGGAGCATCTATTCATCGTCAGCGGCGATTCCGGGCAGGGGATCACCAACGGGCTCGTCGCCGGCCTCTTGCTGACGGATCTGATCACGACGGGCGCGAGCCCGTGGCAAGACATCTACGCTCCGTCACGGAAGATCCAGAAGAACATCGGCGAGTTCATCAGCGAGAACATCACGCCGCTGAAGAATTTTGCGGAATATCTTGCGGCGAGCGAGATTGCGAGCGTCGAACGGCTGCGGCCGGGCGAGGGGCGTCTCGTCCGCAGCGGCCTGAAGAAGATTGCCGCTTGCCGCGACCGCAACGGACGTCTGCATCTGCACTCGGCCAGTTGCACCCATCTCGGCTGCGTCGTGCACTGGAATGCGCTGGAGCAGTGCTGGGATTGTCCATGTCACGGCTCGCAGTTCGCGCCCGACGGCACCGCGCTCAATGGTCCTGCCGTGTCGCCGCTGGGCGAGGTCGATAGACCCGCTAATCTCGAAGCCGCGGAGTGAGCGGCAATTCCCTCAAAAAGTTGCGGCCAGCCATTGGGGGAGGAAAGTCCGCCCCTTGATGGGATTGATGAATTTCACTCATTGGCGGCTTTTCCCCGTCCATTCCCCATCGCCGGCAGATTGTCCACACGGTCCCATTCTTCCCGCGCGACGACATGCGAATAGCGGGAAGCACTACGCGGATCGCGCCAATTGCCGGTCTCGACAAGCCCCTGCACGTCGGCGCCGCCGTAGCGCCGCATCCACGTCGCCCAGGTATGGCGGAAGGTGTGGAAGCCGACAAACGACAGACGATGCTCTGGCACCTTCCAGCCGATCGGACGGCGCTTCGGGCACGGCAAGCCGCAGGCCGCAAGCTTGGCCCGCATCAGCATGTGCTTGAAGTGGCCGCCGTCGTTGAACTTGAATAGGCGGTCGCCGCTATGGCTCTCAAGGTGGGCCGCCAGCGGCCCGACGATGTCCTCCCGCAGCTTTAGCATGCGGGGATCTGAGTTCTTGGACGTGCGCAGCCACGCGGCGCGCTCCTCCGGCTTGGTGTCGGCTGCCAGCGCCTTCAGGCCCTCGCTCTTGCGGATGCCGGTATAGAGGAGCAGGCGAAGGTACAGGCCAAACTCCGGGTCGATCTTGTCGGCCTCGCCGATGATGGCAAAGGCGTCAGCCGGCCACATGAAGTCCTTCTTCTGGCGCCCCTTCGATCCCTTCGGTCGGCGGAAGGTAGGGCATTTGTCCCCGAGCGCGTGACGCAGGATCGTGATCGTCGGCGCGTAGACGGCACGATTGCGGTAGTCCGGAGCTCCTGTCGGCAGGATCGCAACAGCAGCGGCGTCGATCGCCTCTTGTGTCATCTCGCGCAGCGGCCTCTTCCCGAAATGCTTAACCAACGGCGCAACATAGCGCCGGCCCCGACCATCCCTGAGATAGGCGATCGAAGCGCTCAAGAAGGTCGGCTCCCCTGGATCAGGCTCAGTGGTGGGCGCTGGGTATTGCCCGTGGGTCTCGATACACTCCTCGATCCGCTTGAGCTGCTTGAGAGCGACGGATCGTTTAGGAGTTCCGCTGCTAACTTCCACTCGGCATCCGAGGTAGGTTCCGCGGATTTCATAATTCGGCGTTTTACCGGCGCGCGGCGGCCTGAGACTGAGCGGCACTTTACCCCCTCCCGCAAAGCGAACTCGATACGAGCAATGTCAGTTTGATGGAAAAGCTTATCCCGTCCTACGGGAGTAAAATAGGGCTCTCCCGCCTTGTCCGCAGGATGCTTGCGCAGCCATTCCAGCAGCCATCGCTTCGACGTGCGAAGGGCCGCAGCAGCTTCGGGAAGGGTGAGGCGGTTCATGACGCAGAATATACCCTAAGATGCAAGCTTCGGAAATGCGTTAGCGATGTTCACTGTTGGCAAAACACCGCGCATTTTCAAAAATATTTTCACTGACTGGGCTTCGACTGATCAGGACTTGCCGATTGTGCCGGAGGCATGGAGGAATTGGAGCGGAAATAGGTGATGAAACCCGCCAAAGCGCGCGATCTCCATAACGCTTCGTATCGCCAACCGGCGTTGACATTGTGCTCCAAAAACCGAATGGCGATGTCACGTCTAGCTCGGCAGGAAAGCGTCCTGCGCCAACCCATCGCGTCTGGAAACTCACGACTTCGTCGTCACCCTCCCAGCGGAAGTCGCGCCGCTCCATGAACTCGGCGCGCATGATTCCAAACCACCATGGCGCAATGCGGCAATCGCCAGTGCGATACCAAGCTGACGGCTTCACGGCTTCGCCTCCGGGGGCGCTGGTGATCCCACATCACTCACAGGCCCGAAGTCGTGGTCCCGATAGGCCCACGCTCCAGCATGCCGCAAGCACCAGCATACGAATGCGTTGTCGCGGCGCATGATCCACCAAGGTGCGCGCACGTAGAGGGTATATCCAAGCCAATCAGCCATTTTCAGCCCCCTGGGGAGTGCGAGCATCAGCCTTGGCCCCATGTTGTTTGCAATATTCGCCATTCGGCCCATGGCCGCGCTTTCTCAAACATTGGCCGGAGATCGGAGCGCGAGTCCATTTTGGATAAACGCTTTCGATGCAACGGGTAATGTCCTCGGCGTGGCCTTGAGGGTTGCCAGCCCAAGTCCCGTATCGCCGTTTCCCCGGCTTACCATCCGGTACCATGCTATTCCCCCTGGGTGTGGTGGTTGTGCGAAGTCACCATCGCGCCCCTCGCGATCGAGAGGAGCAGATCGCGGAACGGAGCGGGCGTTGCAGCGCGCTCGGCTTTCGGCAGTTGTGGGCGCCTCTGATCGAAGAAGCCGATCTGAAACTCTCCAGCAACCTTCCGCCATTCCAAGACGGGCGGCATCGTCGCGCCGTGATAGAGCAGCCAAGTCCGCTTGCGGGCGCGATGCCCATAGCTGGATTGCCAGACCTCCGTCACCCAATCGCCGTCAATCGTGCGCTGCCAGCTTCCAGAAACCGGCTCGGGGATGCCGTGAAACTTGAATGCCCTGGACTCGGCGGGGTGCTCGAGGACGCCGCCGTATTTTCGCACGGCCTCAAAGGCCGCGGCAAAGCAGCCGCCATCTTCGTTGATCGTGTATCCCCAGCGCTTGTGATTGACGGCCGAAAGCTGGTGCCAGCGGTCGCAGGGCGGATGAGCCACGACAGGATAAGGACCAGCATAACCTCGAGCATCGCGGTCAATATCCCAGGGATCTACGTTCGGAAGCCCGAAGTAGCAGCCGCCGGTTTCGACGTAGAGGGCCGCGACCATCACTCACCACCCCGCTGTTGAGGGCGCGAAAGTGGGGATAGCATCGGAGCCCAATGCGTGGCGTCCTGCACCTCGCCTGTCCACCACGCGATAGACGTGCCTCTGAAGCCGCAACCGCAGATCTGGATCGGATAAGCCGATTGCTCCTTCGGCGCCGTCTCGATGGGCTGCCATGTTTGCTGCGGCCCTTGTCTATAAAGGGGTGTTTTGCGCCAGCCGCTTGCGGTGCCCTGAATTAAGGTGGTCCGATCATCGAGCAAATTGTCGAGTTCGTCTCCATTCACATACGCGACGGGTTCGGTTTTCTCAGCGAATGGCTCTTTCACTGTCTGCGGTTCAGGGCGCAGGTAGAGCGGCTGCATGTCAAGACCTTCCAGCCGCAGTTGCTCAGCACGCAACTTATCGGCTGTCCAGGCGCGGATCATTTTCCGGCCATCCTCGCCGACCAAGCAAATCCACAGGACAGGCTCCGTCTCGGCAGATGAGGGCTGTACCCCTGCGGCCTTTTCTGCACGTTCCTTGCGCCATAGGTCGAAGACAGCGCACTTGTGCCACCAATCATGCACCAGCGTCGTCAAATCCCATCGAGAGACGATCGCCATTTCTTCCGGCGCTCGCGGGTCGTCGCGATCCATTGCGACGCGAAGGCGCTTCTCAGCACGAGCCAGATGCTCGCCAACCGGGTCTTGGTGCGGGTCCCATTCCGCCAAGGTCTTCGGGTAATTCTTGTTCTTTGCCTGCTCCGACCAATGCGGGTGCGGGTCGCCGAGCTTCCCCGGTTGTTGGGCAGGATCGACAGCCCCCGCCTTGACCATCTCAGCGTATGCGCTGCGCAAAATCTCGCCTGCGTGGCCGAAGACGTGTTCACAAGACGGCAAGCGGTCGCAAGCTGCCATTGTCATGGCGCGCGTGGCCTCTCGCGGCATCAGAACGTAATCAGTGGCAGCGGAGGATCGAATGTCACTATCGGTCATGGGCGTTTTCTTTCTGGCGATGGCAGAGCAACACCGGGTTGCGCGCTCTTGGCCCGTTCTTTTTCGAGTTCGGCTTTGACCTGTTCTTCGGTGATCCCGTCGCGCCAGCGGCCGATTGACTTCAGCCAGGCAATGGCGACTTCGACGTCATTAGACGCGATCACTTCCTCGCGGATGGCCTTGGCCCGCTGGCCCGCGTAGATCTTGCACTCGACGCAATCGCGGGAGCATTCCTCGCAGCCGATATCGGCATCCAGGCAGCAGCTGTCGAAGCAATCGAAGGTGTAACCCTCACCGCCGCAGTACCAACAGTCTTCCTGGTGGGGGTTGAGGCGCTGATCCACATCATCATAGATGTAGTCGAGGATGCGTTCCCCGCGTGTCATCTGATCAGTTCCCATGGCTCTTTCCCTGTCGTAGCGAAAACGTGCATGCCCTCATTTCGCAAGCGCAAGCGCAAGCACGCCGCAGATCAGAACGAAGATTCCGATCCCCTTCAGCGGCACCCCAAGCACCAACATGATCCCGAGAACGACGGCGAAGAGGGCGATCATGGGCGAGCCTCCGGCCGTCGCTTGTCGAAGCCGCGCGAGCGCAACGGCCGCCCGGAGGGGATCTTGCAACGCTGCTCCTTTGGTTTGCGCGCCTTGACGCGCTTTGGTCGCGCGGCGCGCGGTTCGATCAGCTCGCGCGCCGCGCCGCCGGATGCGATCCAGAGCCGCGCGGCGATCTCGAAAGGATTGAGGCCGACCATCTGCCAGAAGTCGCGCTCGCCCATTTTGTGTTGCGCGGCGATGCCGTCGCGGTGGTGGTAGGCGCACAGAGGCGTCGTCCACTTGTCGTCCGGCTTTTGCTGCATGCCGGTCGACGGCTTGCCGATCGCCAGGCATTCCATTCGGATATGCGCCGCCTCCGCCGGCCGCTTGCAGTAGGGAATGCAGCAGGACTGCTGGCGCACGAAGCGCAGGTGCGCGTCGTCCCGCTGTCGCGGCGTGCGCTGGCGGAGCTCGGTCATCGCGGTACTCCGCACTTCGCGCAGCCATGCAGCCAATCAACACCGATTTGCTTCGCCTTCCAGCCGTCGGCGCGCGCCATGTCCCATGCTTCCGAGAAATCGGCGGTGTCCGTCTCCAGAACCTCGGGGCAGGAATCGCACTCGAAGACGAGCTTTCCATATGACCGGTCGATCACTGGAGTCTCCGCGCGCGCTGCTCAAGGTCGTCTCCGTAGGAGTGAATTTCTGCGGTGCGCGGCTCAAGTCGATCCGAAACCATGGCGAGCATGACCAGCGCACCTGACACCGCGCCGAGCACGAAGATCCCGACAATCAAGGCAAAGTCCATCACCCGACCTCCGACATGATGAGACCGATGCTGTCGAGGAGCTGATCGAACCGCCGCGCGTGCTCGTCGGCTCGCTGGTAGGCGAGTTCAGGCATGACGCCGAGGCGACGTTCGGCGCGGTAGAAGTTCGACCATGCGGTCTCGCGCAACTCGGCGCGCGAGAGTCCAGTCGTCGTGCTGGACGTCGCGGCGGCGCCATCGACGCGCGGGAATGGAATGACCTCGGCCATCAAGCGTACTCCCCATAGTGAAGCTTCGCGGTGGGTCGGCGGTTGCCGCCGCGGCGGATGCGCGTGTTCACCGACATGCAGACGTTGCGCAGGCGATCCCAGATCGCGCGATCTTCGGCGGACCAAGCGGCGTCTTCTTCATCGAGCGGGAACGGACAGGTCGGAAACAGCGCGCGATCGAGCAGCCATTTCGGCATCAGCGCGAGCACGAACGGCGTGCCTTGGCATTCGGGAAGGATGATTGCGTTGCGCGGGCCGAGAAATTGCGGATCGCTGCTCAGCGACTTGCCGATGCGCACCGTCGACGGATTGGCGCGACCGTCCGGCTGTCGCACCACGAGCGTGCAGACGTAATCCATGGAGCGGTAGGACCGATAGTCGAAGTCCGTCCGGGGATCCTCATCGCGGCGCGGCTGGAGCGGCTTGCGGCGGCCGCACAGCGCCACGAGGCGCGCGCGGTCAGCCTCAGCCTGCGACGGCGCGCCGATCGCGCGTCGGCCCTGCTCGGTGATCCACGGCCGCTCCATTCCGAGGAAGCGGAGATAGCCGAGACGCTCGGCCTCACGGAGGAGCGGCCAGAGCTTCTGCACCTGGCCCGGGCGGCAGATGATGCCGAGCTCGTGCGCGGCGCCGGCGCGCAGCATCTCCGCCATCTCGGGCGATAAAAGCGCGCCGGCGCTGGTGGCGGCCTGGGGCATCAGACGCACACCACGCAAATCAGGAACGTTCCGACCGCGGCAATTCCAAGGGAAAGGAGGAAATCGGACATTGCTCGCCCCATCAATTAGCCCGTAGGCTGATGAGAACGATGATAACCGAAGTTATCGCAGCGTCAATAAGAAAAGTTATGAACCTCGATAATTTCGAGGCGGAGCGTTGGTCTCAATGAAAAACCCGCCACGAGGGGCGGGTTCTAGGTCCAGCATAGCGGGAGGTCTCTAGCGTCCGCTCTGCTTCCCGACGGCAACATGGCATATCTGCCATTCCGACTTCTTGAGGGTGAACTTCTTCTGCGGGTTGCTCTGTTCCACGTGCCAAAGAGTGGAACTCGCCTCTGGAGCCTTCGTTAGGTACTTGATCATCGCCTCAACCGTTCCGTCCGGCTTATGGCTTTGGAACACGCATGCATCTCCAACGCGCGGGTGCAGGTGAGGGTTGACGTATGCAATGTCGCCTTCGCGATATTCTTTCGCCATCGAGTGGCCAGTGATGAGAACCCCGTATGCACCCTGAATGTTGAACAAATTTTGTGGACGCGGCACTTGTGAAAACGGCTCGCTTGACAACACTAAAACCCCCTGACCGCCATTGACAGTACCATAGACGTCAAGGTCGGAAGTACCCATTAACCTTTCGGGGGGGATAGGCTGCAATTCCGTAAGAATACTACCTCTCGATTGCATTGAGGGATGGTTAACCACATCGGCAATCGGTCCACTGGAGAGCGACGTGTCGAGCTTCGCCAGCGGGATTCCGAGCACCTCACTGATCTTGGGGAAGTACTTCGATCGGCGCGTTTCGCCTGCCTCGATTTTCTTCACCGCGACCTGCGAGATTCCGACCCGCTTGCCCAGTTCGGCCTGCGACCATCCGCGCTTTATGCGCTCAGTTTGAATCAAATTTCCAGGTTCCATGGACTGGAAATCTATAACAGTAGTTATTGGTTGTCCTGATAACATTGGTTCTTGACTGCCTCATAACTTTAGTTATGCTTAGGTTATGGGAAGCAAGGAACTCATCGAGTTGGCCATCGAACGCGCCGGCGGGTCGGAGGCCAAGCTCGCGCGCCAGCTTCAACTCAGCCAGCCCTTGATCAATAAGGCGAAGCGTACAGGTCGCGTTGGGCCGCGCCTAGCTATCGCCATTCACCATTTCTCAAATGGTGAAATTCCTGCCTCCGCAATCCGCCCCGACCTTTGGGAAAAGCCGGAAGACGTTCCAGGTCAAAAGGAGCAAGCGGCATGACCGATTGTCTCCTATCGCCGGTGGTTGAGATTCGCGAACACCACGATGTAGCGCACCAAGCTGCGCACAGTGCGAAACCAGATCGCAGGCTTCGTGGTCTTCGACCCGCAGACCGGGCAGGGCGCTTTGATCGTGTGGTTGTCCGCCATCCTCACCTCCTTTTGAGTTTCACAGTTCCCCATCCGGGGAGCCAGACGGCCGCTACCGAGGTCCACCAGCCCGGCTTGACGGTGGCGGCCGTCACCATTTCAGACCCGACGCGCGTACCCCCCACGTTTCCTCCCAGCGCGTCGACACTGGCGGAGGCGTCTAACGGCGCCTCCGCATTTTCTTCTGAGCTCCCCTCTGCGGGGGATCGCCAGGCGGTCGCTGCCATTGGTCCTGCGTTGGTGGCGGCCGCCGATCGCGACAGCATGAACGCGACCACGTTGCGCGTCGTCGCCGCCAGTTGGATCGCTGCCAAATCCACATCCATTTCTGCGAGGGCGTAACTCATGCGAACAGCATCAGCGATATCGCCGAATACCGCAAATTTGAGGGGTGCCGAAACGGGTATCGATTTCTCCGTTTTGGGTATCGGATCGAACGTCAACGCTGTGATCAGCGCGGTGCTTAAAATCAAAGAACCCCGTAAAACATGGGGTTTTCTGATCGATTTGCTTCCGCGCGAATTCGAAATGACTGAGCGCGTTGCGAAGCATCGACTCGCCGGTTCTCGTGACTACACGGTCGAGGAATTGCAGGCGCTGCTACGGTCAGAGGAAGGCATTGATTTCCTCATCGCCATCATGGGCGACGCGCAACCGCTCTGGTGGCGCTGGATGACCAAGGTCATGACGCTCGCCGCGGTTCGGCGCCGGCAGGCTGAGGACGCACAAGAGATCCTGAAACTCGAAACGTCTGGGGACGTTGATGTTGGCGCGCGTCGCCGCATCAAGGGGGCGCTGAATGCCGACAAACGTATTTCCGCCGCCGTTGCCCGGGCCGAAACTACCTTGGGCCTTTCGCGCCCGAACCTGGATCGGGTGGGCGCTACTTCGGACGGCCGAAACGCTCGCTTACCGCATCGCCCCGTGGCTCGCACCGGGGGCCGATAGCGATGACGCACCTCGCTAGCACGCACATTCACGAAGCCGACCCGCCGCAGGGCTGATCCTGCGCATCAACTCGCGCGAGCGAGGCGGGAATATTTCGACAGAGAAAGGGCAGGGCCATGGAGTCCATCACCGCGCTTGTGCACGACGATCCGTACATGCGGATGACGCCTCAGCAACGCATTGCTGAGCGCAAGATGCGGCGGCAGAACTTCTTCGGGCAGCGACCGCCGAAACCTAATACCGCGACGCTCATTGTCGTTCCACCTGCCGACCCGATCGATCCTGCAATCAGGATCTGGATTGAGGCGAAGAAGGAGACGTTCGCCCAGCCTTGGTGCCACTGCATGTGGTTTTTTGACCTGATCGTCAGGAGCCAGCAACCGACGCATTCGCTGCCTAAACCAAGGTTCGCTCGGATTGAGATGATCCAGCGTGTGCTCGTTAAGTATTACGGCATCACCTTGGCGGAACTGCTGTCTCACCGGCGAACGCAGAACATCGTTCGCCCAAGGCAGAAAGGTTTCTTTCTAGCCAAGGTGCTCTCGAACAAGTCGCTTCCTGAAATAGGGCGGCGGTTTGGCGGACGCGATCACACGACCGTACTGCACGGCATCCGTCAGGTTGAAGCGAAGATGGCGTCCGACCCAGCATTCGCGGCCGAGGTCGCTGAGCTGCGCGCACTCATCGAAGCAGGGTTGCAGCAATGACACCGGTTAGCTTTTGGACTGAAGACGCCGTAGCGCGGCTGCGTATGCTTTGGGACGATGACGCGATGTCGGCGCGCCTGATCGCGGAAGAGCTGGGCACGACGCGGAATGCCGTACTCGGCAAGGCCCACCGTCTCAATCTGCCGGACAAAAAGAGCAACCACGTGAGCCTTATGGCACGGCGGATTGAAGTTCGCCGGCTTGCAGACAGGCAGCGGCCGAAACCTGCGCCGAAGTCGATCACCGTACTAGCACGCACCAAGGGCGGGACGTTCGCCAGCGGATCCCTAGCGATGCGGCCAGCGGGCGAGTTCAAAGCGCCGAAGGTGAATGCGGGCACAAGCAAGACCAGCCCATCATATCGCAATCAGCTCGGCTTCCTGCCTGACATGACGGTGCGCGAGCGCCGCGACATGCTGGCGGAGGCGGTTCGGAACACCGCGGCGCTGCCGGTGGAGGGCTGATGGCACAGCAACTCTCATTCGAGGACTACGCGGCGCGCCAGGCCATGCAGGCGCGCGACATCGGCATGATAGAGGCCGAATTCGCGGAGGCGCTCGTCAGCGACTTCGGCGAGGTCGCCTATGCCGCAATCTGCCACGTGGCGCGCCGGCAGGCCGAGGTGCATGTCGACGACGTCCTCCGCTTCTGCAAAGTGAAGCCGTCGCATCCGAACGCCTGGGGCGCGGTGTGGATGCGCGCCATCAAGGACGGCGTGATTGCGCGCACCGGTCGCGTGCGGCCGTGCCTGTCGGATCCGGGCAAGCATAAGCATCAGTACCCGATTTACGCCAGCGGCGTCTTCCACGGGAGGGCGGCGTGAGCGATCGCGGGAGGAAGCTAGGCCAATTGCAAAACCAGCGCGACGAACGCGGATGGATGATTCCGCGCGAAGGGACGCGCCGGCGCGCTGTCTATGAGGCTCTCGTTGCCGGGAAGACCGCCAGCGAGATCTGCGAGGCGCTTTTGATGGGACGCAGCGCGTTCGCTACCCACAAAGCCTACATTGTGCGGTGGCAGAAGGTGCACCGCTGGCGCAGCGCCTCGGCAGAAGCGGAGGCAGCATGAAAGAGCAGCGGCAGCACGCCCAAGAGATGACCTTGGTCGACGACGGCCTGATCTTGGCTTTGTGGAAGCAGGGGCTCGACACTTACGACGTCGCAAAGCGGCTCGGTCTGCACGAGTGGCAGGTCGCGAACCGGTTGTTGCACCTGCGGGAGACGATGCGATGACGGCGAGCGACATCATCACGGCCGCGGGGATCCTCGTCGGAGGCGATAGGAAGGCCGCCTATGGCGACGTCGTGTCGGGGCTCACGCGCATCGCGATCTACTGGAATGCGCACCTGCACGCCACGCGCAACGCGCCGCCGAGTGCTTTGACGGCGGAGGACGTGGCGAAGTTCATGGTGCTGCTGAAGCTAGCGCGGTCAGAGACCGGTCCGATCCGTATGGACAATTACATCGACATGGCCGGCTGGTCAGGCATCGCCGGCGAGGCTGCGGCGCATATTTCGGAATAGGCGTTTCAAGTGAAACAAACTGAGAACAGGTCGGGGCACATCCCGAAGCAGAAGCGCGACGACATGGCGCGCATCGCGCTTGGCGTGAGCATGAACCTGACCAACGCAGAGGCCAGGAAGGCCGTCGCGGGCCTGTTTCAGGTGAGCGTGACGACCGCCAAGAGGCTCATCTTGCGCGGCAAATTCTTGGCGGGGCGGGAAGCATGACGCACTGGTGGCGCGCATACGACGACAGCATTGATCATCCGAAGCTTTTGAAACTTTCGGATGCGATGCACCGCGCCTGGTGGACGCTGATGTGCGTGGCCTCCGCCAACGGTGGCACGCTGCCGCCGACGGCTGACATCGCCGTCCGGCTGCGCATGAAGCCGGCCAAGGTCGCAGAGTGGATCACCAAGCTCGTGGCGGCAAAGTTGATAGACAATTGCGACGGGGTATTCAGGCCGCACAATTGGGACGATCGGCAGTTCATCTCAGATAGCTCAACGGAAAGGGTGAAACGGCACAGGGAGAGGAAAAGAAACGTTTCAGGAACCGTTGCGCGAAACGTTTCAAACACGTTCCATGAAACGGCCCCAGAGCAGAGCAGAGCAGAAACAGAGTCAGAGCAGAGCAGAGCAGAGCCGCCGCGCGTGCTTGATGAGATTGGTTTGAAGAACGAAGCGGTGCTCGTGGCGTCGTTCACGGCCCTCTGCTCCAGTCTGAACCGGAAGCCGCCGGACATGCGCCAGATCGCGACATGGCTGCTCGACGGGATCGCGCTTGGCACCATCCAGGCGGCGGTTACACCGATCCTGAAGCGCAAGGCGGACATGGCCTCGCTGGTCTACTGCGACAGCGCAGTCAGGGAGGCGCACGGGCGCGCCGCGGCGCCGCAGTTGCAGGTGGTCTCCAGCAAGGTCTGGGTCGACGAAGGGACGCCGGAGTGGGCGTGTTGGCAGCGGGAATACCGTGGCGGCCGCGGAAGTCCTGTCACCGACCATCAGGACGCGGATGGTCATCGGACCGGACGGCGCGGCTGGTACTTCGACAGCAGGGTGCCGCCTGGTTACGACGACGTCACCTGCGAGAAGCTGCCACCGAGATCGGAGGACGCAGCGTGAACGGGGCATACGGGGAAGGCTTGGCGGCGATGGAGGTAGTCCGGGAATGGGCCGATGCGACATGGCCGTGGGCTATCGCCATCGTAGCTTTCTGCGCCGCCGGCTACATCGTTGGCGGCATTTTGCAGCGGGGCTGATGCATGAACGTGATCGAGCATAGGCCGGTGCGCAGGCGCATCGAGATCGGCTCTCGGGTCCAGGTGACACGGGGCGACGTCACGGAGGCGCTGTCGGGCATCAGTCCCGTGGAGCGGGACCGGATTTGGAAGCTTGTGGTGCAGGCCTCGCAGGACGGCATTGGCGCTGCTCATGTGGAAGGTGGGGGTGAGGCGTGAAAGTATATCGTCCAGCCATGAATTGGGACGACGACATGCGAACTCATGTGCCGTCCTGCACGGTCCTTGAAGCGGAGCCGGCCGCGCCGAGATTCTCCGGGCTTTACGATCAGCACGGCAATCGGTTGATGGTCTGCGAGGAACGGCAACCAGTCGGCTTCGTGGTCTTTTCGGGGAGGTCGGGTCAGTGATCGATGAGCGTCCGAATTGGTTTATCATCCTCGCCGAGCCCAATCGGGAAGGGCGTGCGGCGGAAGGGTTACGCGAGCGCGGAATTGACGCCTACGCGCCGAAGGTGCTGAAGCGCATGGTCCGGCGCGGCCGCAAGGTCGAGGTCGAGCGTCCGCTGTTTCCGGGCTACATCTTCGCCAAGCTGATCGAGGGCGTTTCTGACTTCAGCATCCCCAAGAGGGTCGTAGGCGTGCGGGACTATCTTCGCTTCGAGGGCATTCCCTGCGCCATCCAGGAGGGCGCTGTTGCGGCCATTCGCCACCGCGAAGCGATTGAGATGGAACGGGCCCAGCGGGCGATCACCGGCGTTCACAATTTCGCCAAGGGCGAGCCTGTCCGTGTGGCCGAAGGGCCTTTCAGCGGGTTTGCGGCGGAGGTATATTCGCTCGATCCCAAGGGAGCGATCACGGCACTGGTCAACCTGTTCGGGCGCAAGACGAAGGCCGTATTCAACGGGGCGCAACTGGAGAAGGTCTGATGAGCCCTGAAGAGCGCGCCAAAACGGCATGCGAAGAATTTCTTGTTGTCATCGCTATGCACATTCGCGAAGCCGAGGATGCCGCGCTAGAGCGCGCCGCGCTGATCGCGTGGAATGCTGGTCAAACTGGAGTCGCAGGTCTCATCCGTGAGAAGAAGCATGCACAAACATAGCCTGTGGGATGTGTGTGGATAATCAAAAACGCCATTGTGGCAGATATGCAAATCACCTAGCGGCATAAAGAGACAGAAGTCGCATGCTGGATACCCGGTTAGAGGCCGCGCCTTCGGGCGGTAAGTGGAACAGCAGCGCGCCGGTAAATAACCGGTCGTCGCGCCTTATGGCGCGTGATTGCTTTGCGTCCGGAGTAGGTCATGTGATCGGAACTGATGCCTAAGCCTCTCGATCTAAGGCAGCGCAATCGAGAGCATGACGCTAGGCGCAGGACTACCCAGCCATGGCGCAAGCTGTATAGCACTGCCCGCTGGCAGGCGCTAAGGACATCCCAGCTTAGGCTGGAGCCACTGTGCAAGCGGTGTATGGACAGAGGCAAGGTGGTTCAGGCTACGGTTGCGCACCACAAGGTGGCGCATCGTGGAAATCCAGAGTTGTTCTTTGATCCGAACAACCTAGCCTCCTCTTGTAAGCCATGCCACGACATAGATGAGCAGCGCATTGAGCGTGGTGGGCAAGCAAGGCAAATCGTTGGGCCTGATGGATGGCCTCTCGAAATTTAAAAAAATCGCGAAAGAAAATTTCTTTTGGTGATGGGTGGGGGTGGGTCGAATCCCTCTCGCCTTTCGCTTTCCGGACCGGTGGCGCCCAAAAATTCGCAGAAAGCCAGATTAACGTCCTGAGGTGGTCAATATGGCTTCCAGGGGAGCCAAGCCAAAGCCGGCTCACCTCCGAATCGTAGATGGAACGCACCGCAACACCCGTCACGGCGACGCCGACCAGGCGAAGCAGGCGGTGGAGCAATCTGGGGCGTCGTTCGGAGTGTTGAAGCGGCCAAAGCATCTCAAGAGCCATGCGCTCGATGCTTGGAAAAAATACATCGAACCGGCTGGGTGGTTGGATGGGTCACGCGAGCCGGCGGCGATCCTGTTCTGTGAACTGTGGCAGGAATTCCGGTTTGCTCCCGTCAGCTTTCCGGCGGCGAAGGTTGGCCAGTTGCGCGCGCTGATGAGCGAGCTCGGCCTCACCGACGAGCGGAATCGCGTGCTGGATGAAAGCAAAAAAGACAAGGACGAGTTCTTCGACGACTAAGCCCGTCGACCGCGCCACTGCATACGCAAAGGCGGTGGTTGCTGGGAAGATTGTAGCAGGGCCGCATGTGCGCAACGCTTGCCGACGGCACTTGGACGATTTGAAGCGGAAGGATCTGGTCTACGACAAGGAAGCGGCAGCCAAGGCGCTGCGGTTCTTCGAGGAGCGGCTCAAACTCAGCGAAGGCCAGTTCGATAATCAGCCATTCAAGTCGGCGCCGCCGCAGGATTTCATCATCGGTTCGCTATTCGGTTGGAAGAAGCCGGACGGCACTAGGCGTTACCGCCGTGCCTACATCGAGCAGGGCAAGGGCAACGGCAAGTCGCCTCTCGCCGGCGGCATCGGGCTCTACGGCCTGACGGCGGATGGTGAGGCTGGCGCACAGGTCTACTCCGCGGGTGCGACGAAGGAACAGGCCAGCATTCTCTTCGCCGACGCGGTGAAAATGGTGAAAAAGTCGCCGGCGCTAGAGCAGCGCCTGAAGTTCAGTGGCGGCGAAGGTAAGGAACACAACATCGCCTACCTGAAGACGAATTCGTTCTTCAGGCCGGTGTCGCGAGAGACGAAGAAGACGGGATCCGGTCCGCGTCCGCACTTCGCCTTGGTCGACGAGCTCCATGAGCATCCCGACGGCGGCGTGCTCGAAATCTTGGAGCGCGGCTTCAAGTTTCGCCGGCAGCCGATGCTGGTGATGATCACGAATAGCGGTAGCGACCGCAACTCGGTCTGCTACACCGAGCACGAACACGCAATCCGCGTCGCGGCCGGCAATCGCGAGGCGAAAGACGATGATCCGTTCTACTTGGGCGAGATCATTGACGACACCACTTTTAGCTATGTGTGTGCGCTTGATCCTGGCGATGATCCTCTGGAGGATCCTTCGTGCTGGCCAAAAGCGAACCCGCTGCTGAACGTCACGATCACCGAGGAATATCTCGCTGGGGTCGTGAAGCAGGGTAAGGATATCCCTGCTAAGCTGAACAACATTCTCCGGCTTCACTTCTGTGTTTGGACCGAAGCCGAAACTGCGTGGATGACGCGCGCGACGCTTGAGCCGTGCCTGGCTCACTTCGATGTCAGCTCGCACCACGGAGGTGATGTGTGGGTCGGGTGTGACCTCTCGCAGAACAAGGACATTACGGCGCTCGGCTATTGCGTGAAAACGGGAGTGGTCACTGAGGGGGAGCACCTCGGCAAGCCAACGTTCGACGCATGGATCGAGGCTTGGACTCCGGGCGACACGCTGAAGGCGCGGCAGGATCGCGACAAAGCGCCATACGACATATGGGTGCGCGACGGGCACCTGAACGCGCCGAAGGGCGCAAGCATCAGTTACCTCCACGTCGCTCAAGCCCTCGCCGAAGCCGCTCACGAGTTCAGTGTCAAGTGCGTGGCGTATGACCGATATGCGTTCAAGCGCGGTTTGGAGCCGGAATGCGACAATCTCGGCCTGAGTGTCGAATTCGTCGAGCATCCGCAAGGCGGGACGAAGAAGGGCCAGCCAAACGATGCGATGAAGGAGGCGGCGAAGTTCGCAGGCCGCGATGCTGAGGGCTTGTGGATGCCAATGAGCATCCGCCAGCTTGAGGAATTGCTGCTCGAAAGGCGCATCCGGATCAAGAGTAACCCGGTGCTGATCTCGGCGATGATGTCGGCTGTTACCGACAACGACCGCTGGGGGAATTACTGGCTCACGAAAGAGCGATCGACGCAAAAGATCGACTGCGCCATCGCCTTGGCAATGGCCGTCGGTGCCGCACTGTCCTATGACGGAGGGTTTTTCAATCCGACGTCGCCATGGGACGATCCGAACTATAGTCTGGTGGGCTCGTGAAGCTTTTCAATTTCGAGATCCGCCGGTCTGAAAAGCGCGCTTCGCCGGAGGATCCGCGCGTTCCGGTGAGTGCTGAGAATTTTCTGTCCTACTTCGGCGTGCAGTCCGGCAATCTGCCGGCGGTTACGATCGACAGCGCATTGCAGGTGCCGGCCGTCGCCGCGGCGGTTTCTTTCGTCTCGGCGAGCCTCGCGAACCTGCCTCTGCACGCCTATCGTTCGAAGGAAGCCGGCGCAGAGCGCATCAAGGGCGGAATTCAGCGGCTGCTGAACGAGTCGCCCAATCCGGAGTGGACCAGCTTCGGCTGGCGCAAATATTTCTGGCAGCAGGTGTTCACCGGGGGGCGAGGCCTCTCCTGGATCGAGCGTGTCGGCGGAAACGTGGTCGGAATTTGGCCGATGGACCCAGGATTTACGACGGTCCAGAGGGTCGACGGCAAAAAGGTCTACAAATTCGGGGGGAAGACGTACCCTGCTGCGGACGTCATCGACCTTCCGTTCATGCTTCGGCGCAACCAGCTAGGGGTCTATGGCCCCATCATGCTGGCGTCGAAGGCCATCCAGTTGGCGCTGGCGATGAACGATTACGCCAGCGGGTTCTTCGCCGGCGGCGGCGTTCCGCCCCTAGCGCTAGTCGGGCCAATGCCGGCAGGCGTGGAGGCGGTCAAACGGGCTCAGGGCGACATCAAGCGCGCGATCGACGCCGCGAAATCGAACAGCGAGCCGGTGTTTCCGATCCCGGCCGGGTATGAGTTGAAGCCCGTCGGCTTCGATCCGGCCAAAGGACAGATGACCGAGGCGCGCCAGTTTCAGGTCGTCGAGATCGCGCGCGTTTACAGTTTGCCGCCGGTCTTCTTGCAGGACCTGACGCACGGCACGTTTTCGAATACCGAGCAGCAGGATCTTCATCTCGTCAAGCACCTGATCGCCCAATGGGCGAGCGCTTTCGAAGACGAAATCAACCTCAAGGTCTTCGGCCAGAAGTCGGGCGGCCGATATGCAGAGCACAATTTGGATGCGCTGATGCGCGGAGATTTCAAGAGCCGCATCGATGCGCTCGCCCGCGGTGTTCAGACCGCGCTCTATACGCCAGACGAGGCGCGCGCGCTCGACAACCGGCCGCCGGTCAAGGGCGGCGACGTTGCGTACATGCAGGGTGCAACCGTGCCTCTCGGAACGGTGCCTGTGACGACCGCGCCGGCCGACAAGTCGGGCGACAACGGAGATGACAATGAGCCTGGAACGACGGGCGACGACGAGCCCGCCTGAAGTCCGCGCGAGTGATGCCGGCGGCAAGGTCGCGAAGGGCTATGCCGCGCTCTTCAATAATCGCACGGACATCGGCGATTTCTTCACGGAAACGATCGCGCCGGGCGCCTTTGCCGAGACGTTGAAGAAGTCGGACATCCGCGCGCTGATCGACCACGACAGCGGCCGTGTTATTGGCCGCTCTTCGGCGGGGACGCTGCGCCTCAAGGAAGACGAGAAGGGCCTCGCCGTCGAGATTGACCTTCCGGATACGACGGACGGCCGCGATCTCGCCGTTCAACTGGAGCGCGGGGACATTTCCGGCATGTCGTTCGGCTTTCGCGTGACGCATGACGAGTGGGACGAGTCCGGCAAGGTGCCGGCGCGCACCATTCACAAGGTCGAACTGTTCGAAGTCAGCGCCGTCGCGTTTCCGGCCTATGACGACACCACCATTGCGCTGCGGTCGCTGGACGATGCGCGCAAGGAGCAGAAGCGCAAGAATTTCAACGCGGCGGCGCATCGCCTTCGCATGAAAACCACCCTCGACCTTCGGTCGCGGAGTAAAGCCTAGGCATCCCGCCGAAGCCCAATGAAACGGCGCGCCGCGCCATTTTTTTGGAGAGTACTACATGACCATCAAGGAACTGCGGGAGAAGCAGGCGAAGATCGTCGCCGAGGCCCGCGAGCGTCTCGATCAGATCGACAAGGCCGACGAAGCCCGCGCGAAGGAGCTGGAGACCCAGCACGACGCCGCGATGGCGGAGTATGACCGCCTCGAAGCGCAGATCGTGCGCGAGGAGAAGGTCACTTCGCTGGAGCAGCGCGCCGACGAGCTTCGCGCGCGCCAGCGTCCGACCAATCCGGACGGCGAGGCCCGCGGCGAGGACGATGGCACCAAGATCGAATACCGCAAGGTGTTCGCCAAGATCGTTTCGGGCGTCGATCCGAGTGAACTGGAGCCGGAAGAGCGCGCCGTTCTGCGTCAGGGTGTGACGAAGTTCGAACAGCGTGCCCAGAGCGTCGGCACCACCACGGCGGGCGGTTACACCGTTCCGACCGAGCTGGCAAACGAGATCATCCGCTCGATGCTCGCCTGGGGACCGATGTACGATCCCGGCGTGACCACCGAAATGGTCACCTCCAGCGGTAACCCGATCAAGCTGCCGACGGTCGACGACACCACCGTGACCGCCGTGGCGCACACCGAGAACACCGCGCTTGTCGACGACGGCAGCAAGGACGTGACGTTCGGCCAGAAGTCGCTGGACGCCTACGCCTTCGATACCCGTTTCGTTCGCTGGAGCTGGGAACTGGACATGGATTCCATCTTCAACATGGAAGCCCTGCTCGGTTCGCTGCTCGGCGAGCGCCTCGGCCGAATCGCCAACTCGCAGTTGACCACCGGCACAGGTTCCTCGGCGCCGAACGGCATCGTGACTGCCTCGACCCTCGGTGTCACCGCCGCTGCCGTCGCGGCAATCACCTTCGACGAGATCATCGATCTCGAACACTCGGTCGATCCGGCCTATCGCTCCAGCCCGAAGGCCGCCTACATGCTGAACGATAGCACCCTGAAAGCTATCCGGAAGCTGAAGGACGGTCAGGGGCAGTACATCTGGCAGATGGGCGACGTGCAGAAGGGTGTCCCCGGCACCCTGAACGGCCGCCGCTATCACATCAATCAGGCGATGGCCTCGCTCGCCACCGGCAACAAGACCATGCTGTTCGGCGACCTGAGCAAGTATTTCGTGCGCAAGGTCGGCTCTCCGGTTATCGGCGTCATGCGTGAGCGCTTCTGGCCCGATCTCGGCATCGCTGGCCTCATCCGCTTCGACGGTGAGCTCGGAGACGCGGCGGCGGTCAAACACCTGATCCAGGCGTAATCCATCAAGGCGGGGCTTTCGGGCCCCGCCTCCCCATCTCCCCCGAATTTCAGGAGCGCGCGCCAATGGCCGACGCAACCTATCAAACCAAGGTCTACCGCAGGAATGGCGGCGACGAGCTGGTGGTCGCTTCTGGCGGCAAGATCACTTTCGAAGGCCAGACGGCGGTCACGCAGTTGACCAGCATCACCACCGGCGTGACTTGCAACGCCATGACCGGCGTCATCACCACGGTCAGCCAGACGGTGGCCGCCGGTGCCGAGGCTGAGTTCACCGTGACGAACAGCCAGGTCGCCGCAACCGACGTTGTCGTGGCGTGCATCAAGACCCACACGTCGGCCGGCACCTTCGACGTTGCTGTGTCGGCGGTCGCAGCCGGGTCATTCAAGCTGCGCTTGACGAACCTGGACGCGTCCGTCGCCGGCAACAACGTGCTGGTGATCAACTTCCTGGTGCTGAAGGCGACCGCGTGATTGTCGAGATGACCGTCGGCCTTTCGGGGCCGGCATACTTTCTGGAGCCCGGCGATAGGCGCGAGTTCCCGCAGGATGAGGCCATGCGCCTCATTGCGGCGGGCTTCGCCGTGCCGATTTCAGAACAGCAGATCGAACGCGCGGTCGCTGCTCCGGCTGTTGAGACGCGCTCGACTTTCGTCCACCGCAAGCAGAAGCACCGGCGCTGATGTGGTATCCGGCAACGATCACGGCCGCGGCTTCATCGGAGCCGGTCTCTGCCACCGAGGTGAAGGCACAGGCCGAGATCGATTTCACGGATGACGATACGCTCATCACGCTGATGATCGCCGGCGCGAGGGCGTTCACCGAGAAATATTGCGGGACCCGCTTCGCTACGCAGACCATTTCGGTGAAATGCGACTGCTTCAGCGATTTCGCCAAGTTTGCCGAGGCGCCGGTTCAGTCGGTTACGTCGATCACGTATGTCGACACCGACGGCGTGACGCAGACGCTCGCGACCTCGGTGTACGAACTGCGCAACGATGGTCTTGAGGTCTCAATCGCGCTGAAATACGGCCAGGTGTGGCCGGTCACGCAGACCGGATCCCGGATCACGGTCGTAGCAGTCGTCGGATATACCACCGTTCCGGACGACGTGAAGCGGGCCATGCTGCTCTACATCGCCGGTGGCTATGCCAACCGCGAGAACGCCAAGGACAGCGACTGGACTGCCTTTGACAGCCTGCTCTGCAACCATCGGCGGAACGCCTGATGATCCGCGCCGGCTCTCTTGATCGCCGCGTGACAATTCAGCGGCGCACCGTCACGCAGTCGGCTTCTGGTGAGGCCATTGAGACGTGGGCCAATGTTTCGGTGCGGCGGCCGGCCTCGATGTGGCCGCTCAAGGGCGACGACGAGAATTTCCGGTCACCTGAGAAGGTGGCCTATGAGCGTATCGAGTTTCGGGTTCGTTATTCGTCTGACGTGGCCGACCTTTCGCCGCTTGATCGGGTCATCCATCCGGCTCTGACTGCCGAACAGGCGGCCGACACCAACTATGTCATCCCCACGCGATCCATTCATGACGTGCTGGGCACCCTGGAAATCGACCGCCGGCGGGGCATCAGGATCATCACCCAGCGGCGCGCAGACGTAACTACGTAAATCCACACCGAAAGGAACTGCTATGGCCGATCTTTCCATCACCGCTTCGAGCGTGCTGCCTGGTGCCGGCGCCATCACCGAAGACGGCATTTCCGGTGCGACCATCACCGCCGGTCAAGCCGTCTACAAAGCGGCCGATGGCACCTGGGCGCTTGCTGATGCCGACTCCGCGACGGCGCTGGCGCGCGACGCCAAGGGCATTGCTCTGAACGGCGCTTCTGCTGGTCAGCCGATCAAGGTGCAGAAGGGTGGCGAACTCACCGTGAACGCCGTGCTCACCGCTGGCACCACGTACTACCTGAGTGGCACCGCCGGCGGCATCTGCCCGCTCGCGGACGTCGGAACCGGTGAGTATTACGACATCATCGCAATCGCCAAGTCTACCACGAACCTGAAGCTGTTGTTCGGCTATTCGGGCGTGTCGGCCTGATGAAGGACATTCGTCCGGCGCTGCGTGAGTTTCTGCTGGGCGATTCCGCGATCGTCGCTCTGGTGGTCGCTCGGGTCTACCCGGTGGTGCTGCCGCAAGGGACGAAGCTCGCGAGCGTCGTCTACACGCGCATTTCGGGCGAGGGCGACTATCACATGCAGGGCGCATCCGGATACGTCCGGCCGCGCGTCCAGATCGCGGCATGGGCGCCGACCGTCGACGGCGCAGCCACGCTGGCGAACGCGGTCAAAAACCGGATCGACGGGTATTCCGGCGAGATGGGCACAGGATCGAACATTGTCCGCGTCCAGGGCGTATTCCAAGCCGTCGAGCGGGAAATGTACGACGACATCGTTCAGATGTACGCCGTGATGCGCGACTTCTTCATCCACTACGAGGAATTGTGATGGCGGGTCCGGTGAAGTCGATGCTGACGGTGACCGTGTCGGTCAAGTTGCCCTTCTGGTGGAAGGCATATGTCGGGGCCCTCCGGTTCTTCCATGACCTCGGTCTTTTGCGCGTCAATCCGGAAATCGCCGCCGATTTCATCGTTCGAAACGCATCCTTTCAGGTAGGCGGCAAGCGATGGCGCGGCAAACGTTCAAGATAGAAGGCCTGGCCGAGCTGGACGAGGCGCTCAAGGAACTCCCCAAGGCGACCGCGCGCAACGTCCTAAAGCGCGTCCTGACAGAGCAGGGCCAGCCGATCAAGGATGACGGCGAGCGGCTCGCGCCGCGCCTCTCTGGCGGGCTGAAGGCGTCCTACACGGTCACGCAGAAGCTTTCTCGACGCCAGAAGGGCCTGAACCGCAAAGAGAGCGACGTCGAGGTCTACATCGGGCCGGGCCCGGCGGCGAAGTCGGTGCAGACCGAATTCGGCAACGCGCACCAGGCCGCCCATCCGCATCTGCGGCCGGCCTTCGACGGCAACGTGATGAAGGTGCTGAACGGCATCAAGACATCGCTCGAACACGAGATTGAGAAGGCGCGGATCCGCCTCGCCAAAAAGGCCGCACGCATCGCCGCCAAGATCGCGGCCGGCAAGTAACAGAGTTCCCCATTCCCGCCGGGGCGTATCGCGGGTTCCGAACAAATCTGACATGGAGATATCGCGATGACCACGCAGGCGCGCATCGGCTACGGCACGCTTTTCAAGTCCGGCAACGGCGCCTCCCCGGAGGTGTTCTCGACGCTCGCCGAGGTGACGGCCATCACGCCACCGGCCATGGCGCGCGACACGGTTGACGCCACGCACGAGGAAAGCCCTGGCGCCTGGCGTGAGTTCATCGCCGGTCTGAAGGACGGCGGCGAGGTCTCGCTTGAACTGAACTTCGTGCCGGGCGGCTCCGCGGCGCTCGCGCTCACGGCCGAGCTCGACCTCGACGGCTCGTCCGCCAGCAAGAATCGCCAAGTCGTCTTCCCGGACGGCTCCTATTTCTCGTTCGCTGGCATCCTGACGGCCTTCGAGCCGGACGCGCCGATCGACGACAAGATGAGCGCCTCGGTGACGTTCAAGGTCTCCGGCAAGCCCACGCTGGTGCAGGCGTAACCCATGGCGAACCCGCATAAGGGCGAGGTCGAGATCGTCGCCGACGATCGCACCTATACGCTTCAGTATTCCATTGACGCGCTGTGCTCGATGGAGGCGGCGCTGGGCAAGAATTTCACGGCCATCGCGGCCGAGATGTCCAGCCCGTCACGGATCTCCGTGTCGATGGTGCGCCAGTTGCTCTACAGCGGCCTCCAGGAGCGGCATCCGGAATTGACGCTCAAGGAGGCGGGGGAGCTGATCCCGGCCGCCGGCGGCATGCTGAAGGTCATGACGAAGGTCACCGAGGCGATCAGTGTCGCCTTCCCGGAGGCGAAGAAGGATTCCAAGCCGGGCCCTCAGCAGGGGCCGCGCCGGGCTGGGACTGGCCGGCCCTCCTGACTGATTGGGTGGCGTGCGGGCTTGATCCGGACGCCTTCTGGTCGAAGACGCCGCGGCAGGTCTCCCTGATTTTCGCCGGCAAGCAAGCGCAGTTCACGCGCGAGCACAACGATCTGGCGTGGCTGGCTTGGCACACCGCGGCCCTCCCGCGGTTCAAGAAGTTCCCCAAGTTGCGAACGCTGCTCGCGCGGGAGCGCAAGCCGCAATCACCCGACCAAATGCTGGCGATCGCCAAACAATGGACCTTGCTGCTCGGCGGCGAGGTCAAAGGCAAGCCGAACTGAGGGCCAATAATGGCTGGCGGCGCTATCATCGGTGCACTCCGGGTCGTGTTGGGAGCGGATACCGCCGCTCTCGACAAGGGCCTAAAGGATTCGCAGTCCGGCTTGGCCGCGTTCGGCTCGGCGGTGGCGACCGGCATGGCGGCGGCAGCAGCCGCCGTCGTTGCGGCCGGCGTGGCGATCGGCCTCGCACTCCAGCACACCATTGACGATGCCGACAAGCTGTCGAAGACGTCGGCAAAGCTCGGCGTGCCGATCGAGCAGCTTTCGGCGCTTGCCTATGCGGCGGACCTCTCGGACGTCTCTTTCGAAGCTCTGAGCAAGTCCGTCGGCAAGCTCTCCAAGAACATGACCGAGGCGGCCGCTAAGCCGACCGGCGACGCGGCCAACGCCTTTCGCGCGCTCGGGATCTCCGTCACGGATTCAAACGGCAAGCTGAAGTCGTCCGATGAGGTTCTGGGCGAAGTCGCCGACAGGTTCTCTGGCCTGAAGGACGGCGCCGGTAAGACGGCCGTCTCGATGGCGTTGTTCGGCAAGACCGGCGCCGACCTGATCCCGATGCTCAATGATGGCCGCGACGGCCTCAAAGAGATGAAGGACGAGGCGGAAAAGTTCGGCCTGATCATCGATGCGAAGACTGGCAAGGCAGCGGAGGAATTCAACGACAACCTGACCCGGCTGAAGGGTATCTGGACCGGCTTGGTTACGCAGTCGATGGCGCAGGTTCTGCCGTCGATGGTCGCCATCACGAACGCGATGGTCGAATCCGCGAAGAATTCCGGGTTCCTGGAAACCGCGCTCACCGCGGTCTCAACCGCGATGAAGGCGCTTGTCACCAGCGGTGTGATCGTCGGCGCTGTGTTCAAATCGCTCGCCGAGTACATCTCCACCGTATCTGGCGCGATCTCGCTGGTGCTGAAGGGTGAATTCACCTCGGCCTTCGAAAAGGTGAAGGGAGGCGTGGCCGGCGTCGAGGAGACAGCCCGCACTACCTTCGGCATCATCGAGAAACTGTGGAGGGGCGCGCAGACAGGGGCGGACGGCGCAGCGGCCTCCACCGAGGAGGCGTCGAAGGCTCAGAAGGACTTCAATTTCTCGGCGATGGGCGGCAAGAACGCCGTCGATCAGTTCATTGCCTCGCAAAGCAAATCGCTAGAGGGAATGAAGGCCGAAATTGCGACCTATGGAATGCTTCCTGGTGTGATGGAGGCGATGAAGCTGCAATTGCAAGCAGAGTCGATTGCTCGCGCGAACAACACGGCGATCACGGCGGCACAGCAGGTTCAACTCGATCTATTGAAGCAGAAGACTTCGGACTACGCCTTGACGTTGGCCGGTCTTCAGATGACGCAGTCAAACCTGACGGCGTCGCAGACCTATCAGCTTGAGTTGCAGAAGATCCAGGCTCTTTTCGACGCTGGAAAGATCAGCGCCGAAACTTACGACCAGGCAATGCAGAAGACGGCGGAAAACGCTGGCACTGCGTGGAACGTTGCCGGCGCCTCGATGGCCGGAAGCTTCGCAACCATCTCTGCGGCCTTCGGCAAGGAGAACGCAGGCATGGCTAAAGCCGCGCAAGTCTTCGGTGCTATTCAAGCGACGATCTCGATGTTCACTGGTGCCGCAAAGGCATTGGAACTGCCGTTCCCAGCCAACATCGCCGCAATGGCGGCTGTGCTCGCCAAGGGCGCTACGCTGGTGGCTCAAATCAAGAGCCAGTCAGTTCCGACCGGCTTTAAGGATGGCCTCTCAATGACCGTTCCTGGAGGCGTGGGCGGCGGCGATAGCCGGCTGTTTCAGGCCATGGTCGAGCCGGGCGAGCAGATCGACATCACGCCGAACCGCGGCGGCGGACAAAGCCAGCGCGACAAGGGCGGCGGACAGAACATCGTCAACATGTCAGTTCCGATCGTCACGACGCGCGATGCACTGCGCGATCTCATCGAAGGGCTCAACGGCATGTTCTCGGACGGCTATCGCCTCAACGTGGTGCCGGCCTGATGCCGCTCATAACCTCTGGTGCCTTCGTCCTCACTCAGCCGGACGACGAGTTTCCGGTCACGCTCGATCATCCGGTGATCGGGTGGCACAATTTGGTGACGTCGACAACGATCATCGCGGATACGGCCGAAGCCAATTATCCGGCTTCGAACCTCGCTAATCCGGCTACTCATCTCGAATGGCGGGCAGCCGATACTACCAAGCAATACCTGACCATCACAACGAATTACGTTGATGAGATCGACTACATCGCGGTGGCTCGGCACAATTTTGCATCGGCGGAAATCCCGGTTTCAGTCGAAGGCTTTATCGGCGGCGTGTGGACTGAGATCGTCGAAGAGCACCAGCTTACCGATGACGGTCCTGTTCTATTTCGCTTCACGTCGCAGTCTCTTTCGCAGATCAGGTTGCGGATGCAATCAGGGGTGGAAGAGGCGCGCGCGGCCGTGGTCTATGTCGGCGCTCTGCTGACGCTGGAGCGAAAGATCTACGTCGGCCACACGCCAATGCCGCACGGCCGCAAGAATGAAATCGTCAACGGGATGAGCGAAACGGGAAACTTTCTCGGGCGTCTTGTGCTTGGCTCGTGGCGAGAGAGCACCATCCCGCTCTCTCTGATCTCGCCGGCCTGGTATCGCGAGTTCATGGACGAATTCTTGGATGCAGCGAAGACGACGCCATTCTTTTTCGCTTGGCGTCCTGAGACTTATCCTCTCGAAGTCGGCTTCGCATATTTGATGGAAGACCCGATGCCGACGCCGCAGGCCCCAAGCAACAAACTGGCGTTTGACCTCAAGGTGCGCGGCGTAGCGTGATGCCTGAAGTTCTGACTTACATCGAGATCGATATTTCGTTCTGCGCCAACACCTACGGTGTAGCGCCATGCACGGCGTCTATCCCCGCAACCGGCGATATCAAGTGTTTCAACTCGGTAAAGACGTGCCAAGATAGGGACAACTACAACGACGATACGGTCACGCTTCGCTTCGCCAAGCCAACGGATTATTTGCCGCGCGATATCGACTGCATTCCGTCGATCGCCAGCGTCGACTTCACACCGGCAGTAGTCTCTTTAGGTGTCAATCTCGGCCAGCGTGCGACGCTAACTGTCACCTTCAAAGACCATCCGCATTCCGACACGGGCGAGGGGTACGACAAATATCTCGCCGATCGCGACTATGATCCGTGGCAACAGGGCAGCTATTGGGGGAAGTTTCGAGCGAGGCAGCCGTTCTTGCGTGGGCGCGCGCTGCGATGGATCAGAGGGATCGTCGGTCAGGATCTGGCCGACATGGAGACGCATACCTTTGTCATCGAGAGTTTTAGCGGTCCGACGCCGGACGGAAAGTTCACCATCATTGCCAAGGATGTGTTGAAGCTCGCTGATGGCGATAGGGCGCAAGCGCCGCATCTGACTAACGGGTTCTTGGGAGCGGATATCACAGCGGCGGCGACTTCGGCCTCAATGCTCCCGACAGGGATCGGTGACGCTGAGTATCCTACGGCAGGGTACATCTGCATCGGCGGAAACGAGGTTGTTGCCTTCACGCGAACTGGCGATGCTCTGACCTTGACGCGCGGCCAGCTCGGCACAACTGCCACCACCCACAAGGCGCAGGATCGGTGTCAGGGCGTTCTCCGCTATTCAGGAATGGATGCCGCGAACATTCTCTACGACCTTCTGACCGGTTATGCCGACGTGCCAGCATCCTATGTCGATCTGGCGCAATGGCAGGCCGAGACGACGACGTTTCTTGGAAACGTCTACACAGCCGTGATCTGCGAGCCGACGTCTGTTGCTACGCTTGCGTCCGAACTGATCGAGCAGGCTGCGCTTGCGGTTTGGTGGGACGATGAGGCGGAGAAGATCAAGCTTCAAGTGCTTCGCGCGATCACGACTGATGCGCAGACATTCACTCCCAGTAACACGCTGAAGGGTACACTTCAGCTCAAGGATCAGCCAGATAAACGGATTTCGCGCGTTCAGGTCTATTTCGGGCAGAAGGATCCTACAAAGCCGCTGTCCAACCTGGACAACTACCGGTCGACGTCCTTGTCAATCGACGATGAGGCGGAGGAGGACTACGGTACTCCCGCGATCAAGACCATCACGTCAAGGTGGATTCCGGAAGCAGGCAGGTCGATCGCAGATCGTTTGGGTGCCGTTCAGTTAGGGCGATATCGCGATCCACCGCGTCAAGTGCAGTTTCAGTTGCAGCGCGATGCCGAAACAGATGCTTCTCTCGGGATCGGTTACCGCGTGGAGGCGCAGTGTGTGCAGGATGCGACGGGCGCGCAGTCAAACATTCCGATCCAGATCACGCGATTGAATCCGGGTCCGGACAAATTCTCGATCGAAGCCGAGGAGATGCTTTGGACGGCGCCGGCGACGGATACAGGCACGCGCTATGTCATCTTCGACGCCAACAATGCGAACATAAACCTCCGATCATCTCACGATTCGATCTATCCCGTGGCGCTTCCGGGCGACGTCGTGAATTGCATCATCAATTCAGGGGTCATCATCAGCTCCACAAGCATCGACATCCCGGCGTTTAATGTCGGTACGTGGCCGGCCGGTGTCACCGTGAACTTGATCGTCAATGGCCGCATTGCGGGCGCCGGTGGCGATGGTGGTGCGGGCGGTCTCGGTAGCGGTATCGGGATCAACGGAGGAAACGGAAACCACGGCGGCATCGCGCTCTATTGTCGCTTTGCCATCAACCTTGAATTTCCGACAGGGGCTGGGATCTGGGGCGGCGCGGGCGGTGGTGGCGGTGAC
>NZ_JADPJR010000110.1:0-81113 GCF_023073535.1 Bradyrhizobium sp. 179
CTCGCGCCGGCTCCGCAAGAACATTGAGATGTTGTTCGCGCACCTCAAGCGCATTCTCAAGCTCGACTGTTGCGTTTACGAGGTCCAAACGGCGCGCGTGACGAGTTCATCCTCGCAGCCACCGCCCAAAACCTTCGAAAGATGGCCAAGCTGATCCCGATGCCCAGGCCGAGGCTCGCATAGAGGCGGTTGAGCAGTTCGGCCAAGCCGCGACGGAGCTATTACAAGTAAATACTGCCGGCCTGTTTCAACAGAATCGGCCCTTAGCTGAACCATGCTGATCCTATGTTGATGTCGGCTATCGGCGGTAAACCGGACACCGGCGCCGCTCGCCTCTAGGACCGGATTGGCTTCAAAGCGAGCGTTGTTGGGTGATCGACGAACCATTGGCCGCGCGCACGGCATCGCCGTATCGGCCCGACATTGCGCCACCGAAGCCGCGCCCATCAGCACCACCACGGCCCGCAACATTGACCGCTGACGAGTTCGTGCAGCTCGCTGAGAAGGTGCCTCCACCGCCGCCGCCGCAATATCGGAGCAGGGTGTGCCCAGGCGAGTGGTCATCAAGTCAGGCTACCTTGCGAAGTTTCAGTAGGGCCGCAGCCCTTTCGCACTAAAAATGCAACCGCAACAAATGTGAATATATGCCCCGATGGGCCGTCGCATGACTGTCCGTTGATCGAACTGCGCCTGGACGATCATGACGTCGCGAAGGCCGCTTCGAGTGTATTGTCATCGTCGCCGTCGTCGCGACGGCGGTCTAATTTTAAATAGCGGGTGTCCCACGCAGGAGAGCGCCAGCTGGGGCCTCACGCTGTCAGCGATCCTTATCAGGTTTGTCGTTAGGGCTGCCGTCACCCCGCCGTTGCCTTTGCCATTGTTGCCGTGAGGGCCGGCCGGTCCGGCATCCGACGTGAGAGACGTGACAGCAGCAGCGTAATGGCCGGAGGCGTGACGGCGGCGAACTTGCCGCAGGTCTTCAGGAATTCGCGGCGATCGTTGTCGTCCCGTTCGGAGATTGCAATCTCCCAAAACTTCAGGTCACATTAACCTGCCGCCAATTAAATTGAATTAACTAGTAAATAGGTTCGATCACGAAATGTGACAAGAGGGAAGACACGGCCCCGGCTTCGGGGGCTGTCGCCGTCTTTCGTGGTGATCCGAGCAAGCCGGTGGCGCGCAAGGAATATCCAGTCATCTGATGAGCCAAGGAGGCATTATGCGTGATCAAGTGAGACAGGTGATTGAGACGCTGACCACTTTCAAAAGCATGATCAGAAACCAATCGCCGTGGTCCGAAGATTGCGAGGAAGAGTACCAAAAGGCTCAGCGATTTTTGCTTAACCTCGGCCTCGAACCGAATACGACGTCAAAAGATCATGATGGTGGTGCGAAGCGCGGTTAACATCATCTTCCAAGATCGGCCGCATTGATCGCGAGGCCGCTGGCTTGGCGACATTGCGCTCCTCTGGAAGCGTGCTGCCCCGCTTCGGCCTCAACCTCGTACCGGTCGACAGCTGACAATCGCGGAGTTCCGTTGGTATAGGCCAACACCGACATGTTGTTGGGTGCAAATCCGTCACCTATGAGACCCATCGCGGCACGAAAACCACACATACTATCGACACTCGTTCATTCGAGGCGTCCTCCGGTTAATCTTCCGAAGCAGCGTGAGCCTGTCTTATTAAAGGAATGGCGTTCTCGATGTCCGCGGTGCTGCCAAAATTGAGAAGAACACCGCCTTCATGGGTGGCATTGACTAGGAATTTCCATTGGGTTGCATCCTGCGCAATGTTCAGGGGACCGTCCAATTCGTCGAAGTCGAGCGCGAGCAGGAGGCTTATTCGATAACGGCGCGGGAGGACCTCAAGGAAAAAAGTTGGGTGCGTGATAGCTGATAGACTTCCGCTCTGCGAGTTCACCGTGTCGATTTCTAGGAGTTTCGCTCGCAGCACCTCAAATATCGACCTTGCCTCGTCGCTCATAGGAACCTTTTCGAAGCTCTGCTGCTCGGCTAGGCGCTGCTTCAAGTCAGGAAAGAAGTTACGAAACGCGTAGTAAAGCTCGCTCGATTTCTCCTGCTTTGTCGCTTTGCTCATCAAAGCAACGTAATCGCGGGCAAATGCGTCGAACGTCCACTCCGAGCCCCGGAACAAAGCCTCGATCTTGCTCCAATAGCTCTCATGTAGGGCGGTCCGCTGCTTTTCGGGCAGCCGCATCAGGATGAAATTCCGGATAAGGTCCGACTGGCTAAGATCAACTCCAGTCGAATTGAGAGTAAGCATCCGGCGTGGGCCACAGGCGGGTTAGTGGTCGCACAGCAGCGTCACCAGCTCGCTGATCACGCGGCTTGCGCAGCGATCGTTGGTCCTGGCGTCCAATTCCAGGGCAGAAGCTCGTCCAGCCGATGAGCTGGGTGGGCGGCGATGCGGGCAAGGATATCCGTGAGCCAGGCCTGCGGATCGACGCGATTCATTTTGGCCGTGACGATCAAGCTATACATGGAAGCTGCGCGCCGTCCGCCGCGATCGGAGCCGCAGAACAACCAGGATTTTCGTCCGAGAGCTATACCTCTTAATCCTCGCTCGGCGGCATTGTTCGAGAGACAGACGCGGCCGTCCTCCAGGAACAGCATGAAGCTCGCCCAGCGCTTCAGGATGTAGTTGAACGCCTTGGCCGGTCGTGCCCACGGGACAGTTTGGCGAGCTGCTGCCGCATATAGACCTGCAGGTCCTCCACCAGAGGCCGGCTCAGCGTCCGTCGCATCTCCAGACGCTCTTCGGGGCTCCTGCCATTGATGGAGCGCTCGATGTCGAACAGCGCATCGATCCGCCGCACGACCTCGACCGCGATGGGCGAGAGCGGGATCTCCTTCTTGCCGCTGGCCTTGCGGCGCGCATTCTCTTCGATATGGGCCATGGCGAAGAATGGGCGCCGCGCATGGACCCAACACGCCGCTTCCCGGATCGGTCCAGGGTGGCGTCCCGCCAGGTTGAGCTGGTTGTACCCGTCATACGCGTCGGCCTGCAGGATGCCGGCATATCGGGCCAGATGCGCCTGGGGATGCTCGCCCTTGCGATCACGCAAGTAGTAGAACATCGCCGCCGGCGGACCCGCACCGCTAAACGGCCGGTCGTCCCGGACGTAGATCCAGCATCGGCCGTATCGGTCTTGCCCTTGGCCAGCACTGGCACGGTCGTATCATCGGCATGAAGGCGCTCGGCCGCCATGACATGGGCTTCGACCAGGCGCCTGCTGGGATCAGATGCGCACTTGCCGCGCCAGATCCGCTCACCTGCTCGGCGGATCGCGACCGCCGTCTCTTTCATCGACACGTCGAGACCAATATATTCTTCCATGGCTGTTCTCCATTCGATGCTTGGGCCCGGCTCCAGTCGTGAGCCCGTATCTCCATCCTATCGGGGAACAGCCGCTCATTCAGGGGCGACTCGCTCCCGCGATTACCCCATGTGGACGGCTCCTCCACGGGCACGAGAGTGCCAAGGATTGGGCGCCTTTGAGGCTCCCACGATTTGGAGGAGCAGCCTATGCAGTCAATTTCGACGATCGGTCTGGATATCTCGAAGTCAGTCTTTTCAAGTGCATGGCGTCGATGCAGCCGGCCAGGTGGTGATCCGGCGCCAACTCAAGCGCCGTTTCATGCTGTCGTTTTTTGAGAGGTTGCCGCCGTGCCTGGTGGGGATCGAGGCTTGCGCGTCATCCCCACTATTGGTTCCACGAACTGCAGGCGTTGGGGCATACGGTGCGGTTGATGCCTCCGGTCCTTGCCAACCGGGAGCCGTCCACACATGGCCCTTTTGAGAAGTCCCGACCGCATAGGCTCGGACCTAAGGCGGACATGGCGTTTCGGTAGAGATTGACCTGCAGCCGACCTCGGCAAGGCTCCAGCTGAGGTCCGCCGCATACCCTCAGCGAACATCGGCCGCCTGAGGCCATCGGCGCACTGCTCACGAGCTTATCCCGATCAATTGCACTGCGTGGCCGTTAGCCGTAGGCTACCCAGTCATCCAGACTGGCGGGAAGCCATGGTTGTCGAGACGCGCTATGTGACCAGCGGCGAGATCTTCGTCGCGTACCAAATATCCGGACAGGACGGTCCGGATTTGCTCATGACGCCGGGCTTTGTATCGCATCTGGAGCTGTCGTGGGAGAATCCCAACGCCGCGCGCTTCCTTAACGAGCTCGGCTCGTTCTCCCGACTGATCCGATTCGACAAACGCGGCACGGGTCTCAGTGATCGTGGCGTCGGTGTTCCGCATCTCGATGAAAGGATCGACGATATCCGCGCCGTGCTCGACGCCGCGGGTTCTAAGAGGGCCTACTTGTTCGGTGTCTCGGAGGGCGGGCCGATGTCGATCCTGTTCGCGGCGACCTACCCTGAACGGGTCGCAGGTCTCATCCTGTTCGGCACGTATGCGCGCACGGTTGGCGCCTCCGTTCCGTTTGACGATTTTGCGGGATTGGAGCGCGATATCCGGTCCAACTGGGGTACCGGCAAAAGTCTGCCAAGTTTTTCCCCGTCGGCAGCCGCAATTCCCGGGGCCATGGAGCGCTTCGCCAAGTTCGAGCGCTCGGCGGCCAGCCCGTCTGATGTGATCAACCTGATGCGTATGAACCGCGAGATCGACGTAAGGGCCATCCTGCCGTCGATCCGTGTTCCTACGCTTGTCATGCACCGGCGCGACGACGTACGCATTCGCGCACTCGCCGGCCGCGAGCTTGGAGAGAGAATTCCTCAGGCGCGCTACATCGAACTACCGGGTAACGATCACCTCGCATGGTCTGGAGATCAGGACCGGCTTGTCGAGGAGATCAGACAATTCATGGGTGTTTCCGCTACTGCCGTCGACGTTGATCGCGTCCTCTCGACTGTGCTGTTCACCGATATCGTCAATTCGACAAGGAAAGCCTGGTTGGTGGGCGACCGGCAGTGGCGTTCAACTCTGGAAGCGCATCATGCGGCGGTGCGTTCGGAACTGGAGCGGCATCGCGGACGCGAAGTTAAAAGTACAGGCGACGGATTTCTGGCGCTGTTCGACGGCCCAGCGCGCGCTGTCCGCTGCGCCCAGCGGATTGTCAGCGCGGTGCGGCCGCTCGATCTCGAAGTGCGAACCGGCGTCCATACCGGTGAGGTTGAAATGATGGGCGACGATGTGGGCGGCATTGCTGTGCACATCGCAGCACGGGTAGCTCAGCATGCGAAAGCGAACGAAGTTCTGGCCTCGAGCACGGTAAAAGACCTCGTGGCAGGTGCAGGCCTCAAGTTCGTCGATCAGGGACCGGCCGAGCTTAAGGGTCTCGCCGAGCCCATGCGCCTATTCGCAGCCGTCACCTGAATAAGTTCCGGGCTCGCCGATTCCGCCTTAAAAATCTGAGATGCTATCGCCCGAATGACCACTTCTGGCCCCTTTGAGACCTCCCGACGGGCGCTGAAGATGTCCGCGCCAAACCGAAAGTTATCCTGGGAGGCGAAAGCGAGGCGATTGACCCAAGCGCCATCAGTATCAGCGCTCACACAACAGCTACCAACCGAAATGTCGGCAAGCTCCGTTTCAAGCTGGACGCCCGGACACTGAAAGTTTACGCGCAGCCAGCGAGTGCACCGGCCACTTTCAAAGCCTAGCGCAGGAGTCGCTGGTATGCCAATGTTATGCTAAATCCGCGGGAGGTTGGCATGCGAACGAACATAGTGGGAGCACTTTGCGCCCTCGCAATGGTCGCGAGCGCACACGCAGCGATCAGGGAAGAGCCGGTCACCTACACGGACGGCGAGACCACGATGAAGGGCTTCGTTGTCTACGACGACGCGACCCGGGCAAAGCGGCCCGGCATCGTCATGGTGCACGAATGGTGGGGCATCACTAAGCATATCCATAACGAGGCGCGGAAGTTCGCCGAGCAGGGCTACACAGCCTTCATTGCGGATATGTACGGCGACGGCAAGACCGCCGAGAACCCGAAGGACGCCGGCGCACTCTCGGGGGCGGTGATGAAGGACCCGAAGGCGATGGAGGCGCGCTTCGACGCCGCGCGGGAGCAACTCGTCAAGCAAGCCTCGGTCAATCCCCGGCGGATCGGCGCCGTTGGTTATTGCTTCGGCGGCGCGGTGGTGCTGAACATGGGACGCGCCGGCGCTGATCTCGCGGCGGTTGCGGGCTTTCACGCATCACTGGGTCTCAACACTCCTGCACCGGCGCCAGGAACGGTCAAAGCTAAAATCCTCATTCTGAACGGCGCAGACGACCCGTTCGTGAAGCGCGAGCAGTACGATGCACTCAAGAAGGATTTCGACGCTGCGAAAGCCGATTATCGGCTCATTGAGTATCCCGGCGCTGTGCACGCGTTCACGAACCCCGAAGCAACCGAACTCGGCAAGAAGTTCAATTTGCCGCTCAGATACGACGCCAAAGCCGATCAGGAAGCGAAGGCCGAAGCAGCCAAGTTCTTTGCCGCAAACCTTCAAGAATGAGCAAAAGGGTCACGCCGCCCGCAACCTGTTCGACTTGCTGATGCCGATTGTGATCATCGGTCCTGCCAACTCGACAGACTGAATCACTGCTACTTCTGAGATCGCAACCGCCGCCTTTTTCAACGGGATCGGCCACGAGCAGACGAGGCACCACTAGCGTACGAATGCGTCACAGCGTAAGCTGCCATGACCAGCCCTTCAGAGGCCGGGCGTAATTTTCGGGAGGATGCTAAGATGTGGCGTAACCGTGCCATAGCACTTTATTTTGCCGCGGTCATGCTGGTCAGTACGAGCTTTGGCACTGGGCACGCGAATCCCCTTATGATCGTCGGTCTCGACGAGAAGCTTCTGTGGGACGAAAGCGGCAAGCCCGTTCTGTCTGCACCCGGCAAGGATCAGGTTCTCATCGTTGATCTCGCCTCTCCTGAAACCCCCAAGATCATCGGTGCCCTGCCGCTGAAGAACTCAGTGGTCGGACCGCCCGTGAACGTTGCGATCGATCCCAGCGGAACGGTGGCGCTGGTCGCCGACTCGGTCGACGTGATTAAGGACGGCGACGCGCTGAAACAGGTGCTGGACAACAAGATTTACGTCGTCGACCTGCAGGCCAATCCGCCCAAGCTGGCTGCAACGCTCACTGGCGGGAAACAACCTTCCGGGCTCAGCTTCAGTCCAGATGGCAAGATGGCACTGGTCGCCAATCGCGGAGACAATTCGATCAGCGTCCTCTCCGTGAACGGCACTGACGTGAAGATCACGGACACCGTTGCGATGCCGGACAGTCCGTCGCACGTGACGTTCACCCCTGATGGCAAGCGAGCCCTGGTCGCCCGCTTCCCTGCTCACAAAGTCTCCATGCTGGACATCGCGGGCGATAAGGTGACGTACAACAAGATCGACCTGCCGGCCGGGCAGTGGCCCTACAATGTCGCGGCCGCACCCGGCGGGAAAATCGCCCTGACCTCGGATAACGGCAACGCAGGTGCTTCCGATGGAAGTGTGGATACCACGAGCGTCATCGATTTGGAGGCCAATCCGCCACGCATCATCGATCGCGTGGTGGTGGGCGACGGCCCCGAGGGGCTTGCAATCAGCCCCAAGGGCGACGTCGCGGTTGCGGTCATTCTGCGCGGTTCCAACATGAAGAACGCATACTTCTACGAAAAGAACGGTAGCATCTCGGTTCTCAAGATCGACGGCAAGAAAGTGAGCAAGACCGCAGACATCGAGGTCGGCGGCTTGCCCGAGGCTGCAATCTTCACGCCCGACGGCAAGTACCTTCTCATCGGCAACTATCTGACGCAGGACTTCTCGATTCTGAAGGTCGTTGGCAGTAACATCACGGACACAGGCAAGCGCTTCCAGGTGCCCGGACATCCCGCTTCGGCGAGGATGGGACCGTAAAAGCCTTCGTCCATCCGTCGAGGGCCCGCTCATCATGGGGCCTTCAGGTTTCGTTGGCGATATAATTAGCTGGTGAGCTGGGCAGTTTGCGGTCGACGCACGATCCGGCCCTCGGACGCGAACTCCCGGCCTGTCCCTGTGAACGGACTTCTAGCTACACCGCGTCAAAGGTGCGATGGGCCAAAAGCTGGCGTCTAATGGGTAGGTCATGGCATGTCCTGAGCCAATCCCCCGTCTGATCCGCCAGCCCTTTTGAAAATAGCAATCGGGACCACGAACGTCGGGAAAGGTGGCGCGTTTAGCCGAATGGGCCACCGCACTGGAGAAGAAGCATGCGAACCGTAACTCTCGCGATGATTGTAGTTGCCGGAAGCGCAATTGCCTTCCAAGCAACCGCGCAACAGCAAAAGGCCGCGCCTAGTGAGCAAACCAAAGACGAGATGCACACTGATGTAGACAAAGGGGTCAAGACGAGCGAGCCCAACGAGCAGATGCAGCGCGACGCAGATAAAGGGGCGAAGACACGCAATTCAGGCGCGTCCGGATACGTGGCCGACCAAGACAAGCCGGGTACCTCCGCGCATCCGCCGGGCCAACCGGGGAGTGAGCAGACGAGTGGTTCGGGCAGCCAGACCGGCACTTCGAAACAAAGCCGCTAGTAATCGCTTTGGCCCCACCTCGCGCTTACCTTGCGCGACTCGTAATAAGGAGCCAAGGGCAGCTTCGGGTCAATCGCGTCGGTCTTGCCCTCTGCCGGTCACTTCCGGTCTACCCTCCACAGCTGACATGTGGACGGAAGCTGGTATTCGTCGGTATGGGCCAACTCCGGACTCATGTGAAGGTGAGCCCCCTATTCGATCACCTCGTCGGCGCTGGCAAGCAGCGTCGGAGGTATGGTCAGGCCGAGTGCATTCGCGACCTTGAGGTTTACTGCCAGCTTCAGGCGCGTCGGCTGTTCGACGGGAAGATCAGCCGGCTTTGCGCCCTTCAAGATTTTATGGGCGTAGCCAGCCGTTTTGACGAGAGTTTCGGATACATCCTGCCCATATGACATCAGCAATCCAAAACGCACCTTTTCAGCCCATATCGATACTGCCGGCATTCGGTGCGCCAGCGCTGATGCTCCAACCCGGGGTCCCTCGTTCGCGAGCATCGACCCGGCCACGATCGCGCCATCGCATCCGTCGGCAGCAGCCGCTGAAAATGCCTCGTCAATTGCCTCCGGGGTTGCCACTTCGATCGGATGCAGGACAAGGCCCATGGCCTCAGCGGCTTTCGAGTGTGCTGAGACGTAGCGTTTTGAGGTGTTGGGGTCTAGCGACCGATTTGTGAGAAGCGCCACGCGGCTCAGACTTGGGACAGCTTCCTTCAAGAGGCTGAGACGTTTCCCGGAAAGATCGGTTGCCATAACAGATAACCCAGTCAGATTTCCGCCGGGGTGCGCCAGACTAGCAACAAGGCCAGCGCCGACCGGGTCTGGCACCACAGTGAAGACGATGGGGATGGTGTCGTGGTCTCCTTGAGCACAGCGGCTCTGGGTGGCGTTATAGCGATGATTACATCCGACTTGCTTTCGACCAGCTCTCTGGCAAGGGTGCGAAACCGCTCCAGCTGTTCGGCGGGAAAGCGATGCAAGAACACCACGTTCTTCGCTTCGAGGTAACCAAGATCATTAAATGCCTTGGTCACGATATCCAGTAGACTTTCTCTTCCTCGGCACTTCCCGCATGCCAAAGCACGCCAATTTTGGCCACTCTGCCGCTCGTCGTACCCTGCCCCCGCGGGGATAGTCTGCAAAGATTACCCTGCAGGATCCGGAGAAGCAGCCCATGACCATCACACCTTTGGCCTCGATCGGCATCGACGTCGGCAAGGAAGTCTTCCATGTCGTCGGTGTCGGCGCTGACGGCAAGATCGCTTTCCGTCGCAAGATCAAGAGACTGGCACTCCTTGAGGTCTTTAAACGACTGCCTCCCAGCATCGTCGGCATGGAGGCTTGTCTCAGCGCGCACTTCGTCAGCCGTGCTCTGCGCCAATTTGGCCATCAGCCAAGGATCATCCCTGCGATCTATGTGAAGCCGTTCGTGAACGGACAGAACAATGACTACAACGACGCCGAAGCTATTGCAGAGGCCGCCCTGCGGCCGCACCTGCGCGTCGTCCGAGAGAAGACACAGGACCAGCTCGAACTCCAGGCTCTGCAGGATTCGCTCCCGCCTGGTCTCGCGGCGAACGGCGACCATCAATCAGATCCGTGCCTTTCTGATCGAGCAAGGCATCGCAGTCAGGACTGGGGCGACGGCTCTGCGGAACTCGCTTGTGGCGATCTTGGAGAACCGACGGACGAGATATCGCCTATCTCAGGACCTCACACAGTTGGAATCGATTCAGCTTCGGAGCATGGCTGCAGAACGCAGCTCCACGGCTGCACCGCAACAAACTGGCAACGGCCCTGGCCAACAAGCTGGCGCGGATAGCATGGAGCATCTTGCGCAACGAGAAGACCTTCGACACACCCCATTACAAGTGATCGCAATCTGAATCCTACGCCGAGTTCGCGACAGAGAAAATGCATGGAACGGATCGATGAACGCATCCAGAGTCTGGTGACCCAAATGGTTGCTTGCCATCCCGTCCGCTAATAAGACCAACGATGCGTGCGTATTCCCATCAAGGCCACGGCCCGCGAGCCGATCAAACAGGCCGGATACATATCAGCGACTTTCCAAACCACGCACGATCTCTATCGCGAAACGCAGCCGGTCCATACAAATGGGTCACAATCCGAAGAACTCTGTCTGAGCACACCGAGTCCGCTCCGGCCCACTAAGCGGACCTCAATGAGAGGTTTCGCCACTTCGCCGATGGCCAATAGGCGACATCTCAGCCGGACATGAACGAGACCGCCAACTGTGGCGGCCCTCGGGAGGCTGGTCGTGATCGCTGTCAGTCGTTGCAACATGGCGGCTGACGCTTGAACTCGATGCTCTGAATGCGGTGCTTGGCCATGGGCTTTCGTCCTTCGAGAGCCCGGCATAGCCGCCAAATCTTAAATTCGCCCCTGTCCGGGCCAGGGCCCACACCAGATTGACACTTCGGAACTGGCGTGAACGCCGGAGCGGGGTCTGAAAAGCAACCCATGCGGGATCGTCACGACGTGCTGCCCGGGTGGGCTGGCACCGTGAAGTGGAAAGTCGCGCCATGGGGCGCATTGGACGTCACCCACAGGCGCCCAGCATGCGCTTCGATGATCGAGCGGCAGATCGACAGTCCCATCCCCAGACCGCCAGGCTTCGTCGTGTAGAAGGGGTCGAAGATGTGCTTGAGAGCGTCCGGGGCCAATCCTGGTCCCGAATCCTTCACCGCGACAATAATGCCGTCAGATTCGGCCCGAGCGGTCGTAATGAGCACGCTTCGCGATCCCCTCGCGACCGTGCCCATGGCTTGGATGGCATTGACCATCAGGTTCAGGATCACTTGCTGCAATTGGACGCGATCACCTTCGACGAGTGGCAAACCGTCTCCGAGTTCCGTCTGCATCGCGACGTCGTTCTTCACTGCTTCGCTGCGGGCGAGATCGATCACGTCTCGGATGGCCTCGTTGATATCCAGGCGATCCTTCAGCGGCGGTGCTTTTTTGATGAGATCACGTATCCGCCCGATGATGTCGCGGGCTCGATCAGTATCGTTCACAACATAACCGAGCATGTCCCTGGCTCTCCCGACAGCCGGCGGGTTTCTGTCCAAGAAATGCAGGGCGGCATCGGCATTCATCGATGCGCCAGCGATCGGCTGGCTTACTTCATGGGCGATCGAGGCCGTGAGCTCACCCATGGTGGCGAGGCGGTTCGCATGCGCCAATTCCCTTTGCACCTCCCGCAAGGTCTCTTCGGCCCGTTTGCGCTCGGTGGTGTCCCGTCCGACGCCGCGGTAACCGATGAAGCGCCCTGCATTGTCGAGGACCGGCAGTCCCGAGATGGACACGTAGCGTTTGCCGCCGTCAGGCGTAGGCCGCGCGAGCTCGAAATCACGGAACGGCAGGTGGGCATCGAGCGTCTCCCGGTGCTTGCGCCAGGCCTCCGCGTCAGGCTCCAAATAGGGCACTTCCCACCACGTCTTCCCAATTTCAGAGCCAGGCGCCGGCGCGTCGGCAAGACGTTCGCCGAACTCCTGGCGGGTGAAGCGATGCTGCGCATCGGATTCCCAGTACACGTCGAAGGAGAATTGTACAAGGGTACGAAAGCGCTCCTCGCTCTGCCGCAGTGCCTCTTCCGACCGCTTGCGCTCCGTCAGGTCGACGACAAAAGACACGCCGTAATCTCGTCGCTCGTCGAATGCAGCCATGCCGATCAACACGGGCACGCGGCTGCCGTCCTTGCGGAAATATTCCTTCTCGAACGGCTGCACGCTCCCCATCATCTTTAGCTCCGGGATCCACAATCGCATGTGGCGGTCGAGCCACTCCGGCGGTGTAAGGTCAGTCCAGCGTAGGCCCGAAATGAGATCCTCGCGATCGTATCCTACGATGCGGAGAAACGCATCATTCGCCTCCAGAATCCGACCTCCAAGCTCCCAGATGATAATCCCGATAATGTTGGCCTCGACCAGGCGCCGAATCCTAGCCTCGCGTTCTGCCAGATCCTGGTACAAGTGAGCATTCTCCAGCGCGATTGCCGCCTGCGAGGCGAGCAGCTTTAGCATCGCGATCCGACCTGGCGCGAAGACATGCGCAGCCAGATTGTTTTCGAGGTACAGCACGCCGATGAAATTGGCATGAGCGATCACAGGCAGGCCGAGAACAGAGCGCGCTTGGCGCTGAATGATGTAGGGATCCGCTGAAAACGGTTTCTGGGCTGCGGCATCGTCGAGAATGATGCTTTCCCGCGTACGCAAGATGTAGTGGAGGATCGCCTCCGGCAGGAGCGCTGCAGTCACGGGCTCGTCGCGCAGCTGCACGACGACCGTGTCACCGTCGGTGGTCGCTTCGGCGGCAATTCGCAACTCGGCCCCGTGCGACAGAACCAACAGGCCGCGCTCGGCGCCCGCGTGCTCGATAGCGGTGCGCATGACGGTGATGAGCAGCTTCTCCCGGACGATTGCGCCCGAGACCGCTTGCGACAACTTGATGACGGTGGCGAGGTCGAGCTGCTCCACGGGGGTCCCGATCGTGCTCGTCGGGGCGGGCGCCGCTGTTTCCTCTGCCAGGTGGGCATAGACGCGGTCGAGTTGCCGCACCTTGCCATCAGCCCCCCACCGCAAATAAGCACGCCGCGCGTCGGCCAAGTACGCACGAGCGATTCTCTCAAACCCGCGCGCCGCGTAGAAGCGTGCGGCGAGTTCGTTGGCAAGCGCGTCGTTTTGAACAAAGCCATTGGCGCGGGCCGAGCGGATAGCGTGTTCATAGAGGCGCTCGGCATCGAGCTCTCGCCCCTCCAAGCGGGCGACCTCCGCCTCGACAAGCGCAGCGCGATTCTCGAAATTCTCCGGACAATGCTTTGCCCAGATTTGGATCTGTCGCCGGTGTGCCGCCAGTGCCGCGAGGTACTCCCGGTGCTGGGCAGGCGCGGCGGAGGCGCAGGCCATCGCGAGAGACAATGCACCATAGAATTCGTATTCGGCAGTTTCGAGCTGCGATATAGACGTCCACAGCAGCCGCTGCGCCCTTTGTGACGCCTCAATGGCGGCCGCGTAGTCGCCTGCAAGTAAGCGCGCCTGCTGCTTTCGGATCCAATACCAGCAGTCCGCTCGCATGAGGTTGGCATTCTCGGCGAACCGGCGCTCCGTCTGAAGCTCGTCAAACTGCTCATCGTCGAAGGAGCCGAATTTCGACGTCAGCCCCCGCAGGGTCCGGATGAGCTGCAGTTGGCTGACAACAACGTCAACGACCAGCCCGAACTGTGCCGTTTTCGCAAACGCGAGGCCACTCTCGACTTCGCGTTGCACCTCGGCGAGCGGGTCACCAGCCGCGAGCAGATTCGAATTCAGATTGACGCGGGCGTACGCGGCGAACGTGAGGTCGCCGGTTTGGTTTGCGACGTCGAAAGCCCGAAGCAGCGAATCACGAGCATTTCGGACATGTCGCGTCCATGGCGCGAGGTGCGCTCCGAAGAGCATGTAGGTCTGCGCATGAAATCGCGTCAATCCGCGCCGTTCGACCAATTCATATCCAAGCAGACCAAATCGAAATCCCGCCTCGTAGTCGCCGAAGCGAGGGCCGGCAATCATCCCAAGCCTCATATAGGCAACGCACGAGGCATCGCAGTTTCCTTGCTCAAGGCTGAGATTAACCGCTCGACAAACGGTCAAGGAAAAGAGGTTCAAATCCGTGAATAGTGCAGGCGGCAGCAGCCTGGCCAGCACGCCCAGAGTCGCGAGAGACACCGGATCACTCATTAAAGGCAGATCGATCAGAGCTTCGATACGGCGCCCGCCAAGTTGGGACCGGACGCGGTCGTATTCACCTCGCGCCTCCTCCTCCGTGGGATGGGGTGGCCAGTCGATGGTCAGGTGGCGGAGGTAATCGAGAGCAACAGCAATTGCATCGCTACTTCGATCGAGCCTCGTGTACAGGTCGATGCGCAGGCATGAGACCGTGGCTAACTCGACCGGGCCGGCCGCACGGGCTGAGAGAGCCATGAGGCGTCGCTCCGCTTCCGCCAGCGCACCGGTCAGAAACTCGCATTCTGCCCGGTTGATCTCCAGCGAGAAGGCAAGTTCATGCCTGCTCTCCCAGCAATCCTCCGGCAACAGGGCCGCGCCGGCTTTGATGTAAGTCAGTGCCGAGTCATAGGCGGTAGACGCTTTGGCGCGCTTGGCTGCGAGCAGGTTGAGCTCGGTCAGCTTTGCTTGTTCGTCTCGCGAGGTGATCAACGCAACGCCGCGGTTGAGCTGATTGACAATGTCGAAGATCACGTCCCCGTGCTGCTCTGTGGGAGTATTCGCCGCGAGCAGCCGGCCGATGGCCAGATGGGCTTCCGCACGCTCGGCTTCCGGTTTGCTTGAATAGGCGGCTTCCTGCACGCGGTCGTGGGTGAATCTGTAGTAGCCTTGCCGTCGCTCGACCAGCTCCTCGTGCGCGGCTTCCCACAGCGCTGCGTCGACTTCAGCCGCCGATCGTCCCAGAACAAGGGCCAACAGCGTGATCGTGGCGGTGTTACCGAGACAGGCGAGCTGCTGCAACGCTGCCTGCGTGTTGGCCGGAAGGCGCGCGAGTTTGCCGACCATGAGGTCCACCACATTGTCGGTATAGCCCTTGGCGCGAATGAGATCGAGATCCCACGTCCAGCACGACGACGTATGATCGAACGCAAGCAAACGCTCCTCGACGAGCTCGTAGAGAAACTGGATGGCGAAGAACGGATTGCCGCCCGCTTTCTCCTGCACTAACTGCACCAGGGACGCGGCATAACTCGGCTCGCAACGCAACGAGTCGGCGATCAGCTGCCCGACATGCTCGGTGGCAAGCGGCGGCAGCGCGATCTCCTCAACGATGCCGCTGCGGTTCTTGATGGCGGCGATCTTGCGCCGCAGAGGATGCGCGGCGTCGACCTCGTTATCGCGGTAAGCGCCGATCATCAGCAGATGGCTCACATCCGCCTGAGTCAGCAGATCCTCGAGCAGGTCCAGCGTCGCTGAGTCGAGCCATTGCAGGTCGTCGAGGAATAGCGCCAGCGGATGCTCCGGTCGCGCGAACACGCCGATGAACTGCCGCACCACTTGGTGGAAGCGCCTTTGCGCATCCTGCAGAGCCAGGTCGGGTACCCGCGGCGGCTCGCCGATGATGAGCCTCAGCTCGGGGACGAGGTCCACCAATAGCCCGCCGTTCGGGCCTAACGCCTTATGCAGGGCATCGCGCCAGGGCGCCAGCTCGATCTCGCTCTTCGCCAGAAGGCCCCGGAGCAGGCTGCGGAACGCCTGCGCCAGTGTGGCATAGGGAATGTCGCGCTTGTATTGGTCGAATTTACCGTCGGCGAACAGGCCGCGCGAGGGCACCAGCACCTTGTGCAGCTCGTTGACGACAGCTGACTTGCCGATGCCGGAGTATCCCGAGACCAACACCAGCTCAGGCGTGCCGCTCTGGACGATGCGGTCGAAGGCCGCGAGCAAGACTTCGATGTCTCGCGCGCGCCCATAGAGCGTCTCTGGGATGAGCAGCCGGTCGGGGATGTCGCGCTCGCCCAGGGGAAAGTCCTCGATTCCCTGCCGAGCCTCCCAGGCGGCGAGGCAGCGCCGGAGATCGCTCTCCAGACCGGCCGCGGTCTGATAGCGCTCCTCGGCGGTCTTGGCGAGCAGCTTCATGATGATGGTCGAAAGGAAATTGGGCACTTGCTTCCGACGCTCGGCGGGCGGCACAGGCCTCCTGGCGATATGGCAGTGCACCCATTCCATCGGATCGGCTGCGGTAAACGGGGGCGCGCCGGCGAGCATCTGATAGAAGGTGACGCCCAGCGCGTATAGATCAGTGCGCGCGTCGATCGAGCGGTTCATTCGTCCGGTCTGCTCGGGTGCCATATAGGCGAGGGTGCCGGCGATGGTTTCAGGCGGTTCGGGTGATTGGCGCTCTCGCGGGAGTCGCGAGGCAATGCCGAAACCCGTGAGTCTGACTTTGCCGGTCGCGCGATTCACGATGATGTTGTGCGGCTTGATGTCTTTGTGCACGAGCCTACGCTGATGGACCTTGCCAAGAGCCGCCGTGATGTGGACGGCGAGATGCAAGAATGTTCCCACTTGCATGGGCGCTTGGAGCTGGCGCTCCAGTGGCTCGCCGCCGGGATCCTCGAGCAGCAGCACGGGGCGGCCGCCCTCACTGACAAGTTCGAGCGGCCGCAAGGCCCACGCGCTGTCGAGTTCGTCCTTTAGTGCATATTCGTGAGCCAAGCGATCCCGGCTCGTTGATGGGGCGTGCTCGGCGGGAAGCACGGCCAGGACAGTTTTGCGGCGACCATCGGAGCCCTGGCGCGATGCCCGGCAAAAGATGCGGTCGTCGTCCTCCCATAACACCTGGAAGTCGCTGTCCATGCGCGCCGAACCGAAAGACTGGGTTCAACTGCTGGCCTCTACGGCACCCGATGTCGGGTGGCGAGATACCTGTTGAGCTCGTTGGATAAAGACGAGCTTGCCACAGATCGAGCAGCGTGGCCAGCCGAGCTAAGCTCGACTACCGACGGAGCGGTCCTGAATTCTGGCTGCCGATCACGTGCGGCGTGGTCCTACCGCCCGGAATGAACGCGATCGATCCCGATCGCGGCGTCGGCCGTGTTTCCCATCCGCTTCACGCAGATTGCCTGCCCGCGTTAGATCGGAACAACAGCGATTTCATTGGCGCCGGGCGATTCTAAGTCCTTGCGTCTACTAGTACCGCCACCTCCGCGACCTTAATTTGATAACTTTTTTGCTCTGTAGCTGCAATTGTACTCCGCGCAAGATATGTCCATCGACTACGCGAGTCCGGCAGAATCCAGCGTCTGATGCCATGACGGAGGTCCGGTGTGTGTCAAACTGCGAAGAACTCAGGTTGAGCAAATCAGGCCCGCTCTAATGTAATGACCGGACTTTCGTCCGCCGATGCTCAATTTCGCAGAAGGGCCACCAGCGAGTTGTTGATTCCCAACTCACGCGTTTTCAACGCTTCAAAATATGCTTCCGAGCGATCCAGGGATACCGCTTGGTCCAGTCGATGCCATTGCGAGAGAGCAGGCGCACGCGCTCGTTGTCACGATGACCAGCATTCGGTAACCGTCGTGCTTTACTTCGTGGATCCAGTCAGGCCCTTTGAGGGGACTTGGCGGTCGCCAGGCGCAGTTCGTATGTCCTAAGCATGCTCGAGCAGATAGATAGCTCAGCGAAAAAACCAATGTCCCCACGCGGGATCAGCGGCCTGGAGCCAAATGTGGCTCAATCAAATATTAATATAATAAGCCATTTAATAAATTAAATGTTGGGCTTGATTTAAATTGGATTAGAATGAGAACCGCTTGGCGACGGATGAACGCGTCAAGGACCTCCTACAAGCGGCCCCCATCATCCCGCCCGGCCGCCCTGTTCCAAGGCTGTAAGGGCCGCTTCACGGCTTGGGCGGCATAGGCGAGACGTCGGTACCACCGCTGTCGGCAATAGCTTGCTCCACTGCCGATGCGAGCACCTCAAGGTGTTCGGCTAATCTAGCAAATAGCTCGCGCTTCTTGGGATCAGTCGCCAAGTCGCGAATAGGGGCACACTCAGCGGCGTCTCGGCGAAGCTTTTCGGACTGGGCCTGCATGTCTTTCATCTGCGGCCTCGAGATGCAGGAACATTACAAATAGTTCTTCCCGGTCACAAGTGAACACAGCGATATCGCCGACTGGGACTAGCCTCCAATTGCATGGCGCTCCTCACGCGCCAGCCGTCGGACCGCCTTGGCCCCGCACTTTCCCTCCAACCCCAAGGGGCCAAGGCTGGCCCGAGGGGCTTTGCGCAGCATCAAGGTGAGAGCCTGCCATCTCGGACAGACTGAACGTGTAGCCGATCAACCTGTTGTCAGGCTGCTGAGGTTATGAGGCCCGGGCTCCTAGGCACTCCGGGCCTCCCCCTCCCAGCTTATTCGCGCCACAAACGCGGAGAGGAGGCCCGAGATGTCCGCTAGTCACGGTCCGCGTACGTGACGATGCAGCGGACGGCCACGCCTTCGAGCGCGCCAAGAAGATCGTTAGGAGCGATGGCAGCGGAAAACGCAAGACTTCAGGCAAGAAATCGCACGGCAGCTCAGCAAAGCAGCAAAGGGGAGTGCCCACGCTGCTCTTCCCATTGATCCAACCTCAACGGCGTGGGGCGCGCCCGTATGGCGGCGCGAGAAAGAGTTCGTTAGCTTTCTTGTGGCTTGCTGGGAGCGTGCCGATTACCGCTGATTACGGCACACGGAATGGGAATGTCGGCCCCGGCTGTTTCTCCCAACCTGCGGCTGGGGCCGTTTTGAACTTTCGCTGCATCGTTCAACCGGTCCACAACCATGTTTAGGGGCATTGCCATCGCGCTATTTGGAATGGGCATCTTTTCGCAGCTTGATCGAGCGTTCTGCTATGGCAACAATACCGACGCCGCGCTCAAGCTTGCGCGGGAGATTGGCCGAGGCTTTGGGCTGTAGGTCAGCCGCACTGCGCTCCAAGATCGCTCGGGGACTACTTCTTCAACAGCAGTCCCAACGTCCGGGCCATTCGCCTCTCGCAAGCAGATCCGACCTGGAGAGGCGCGCCATTACGGCGGTCGGTTCTTCTATCTGCCGTTCACAATTCCCGCTCCATCGCGGGATGACTGCTGAAGGATGGTCCGTTGGTTGAAGAACGAAGGAAGGGCGTCCGCGAGGAAGTCGATGAGCCCGCGATCATGTTTGGGGATGGCTCGAGCACCAGGTGCCGCGTCGTAAACCTGTCTGACGAGGGCGCCGCTATCGAACTCGGGACGCGAGTCTCGCACGTTCTCGGTTCGAGCTGATGCTTGAACGTGATCGCTCTGTAAGGAAATGCCGCCTGGTTTGGGTCATGAAAGGTGTTTCTTTTGATGCTGCTCCGAGCGAGGTTGGGCGGTCGTCGAAAAAATGAGCCTTCAAGGCATGTCGTAAGTTGCTCGTTGCCTAGAGCTGAAGGAATACTAAGCACATTTTTGGATTTGTTTAGTGGAAGGGGGCCGCCCCCGTCAAAGTGAGCGAATAGCTCACAACAGACCTCGACCGATCGAACGCGCAGGTTAGGTCCGGAAGTGGCCCTCAGCTGCCTCTCTGCTTCCACGCCCTGGCCTCGGCTTGCGGGATGCGAACGGACCAATGACGAATTTGGCCGCAACGCCCGCATGTGAGCCAACGAAGATGACTCCATTGGTCTGACATGACGAACGCTACCCTTCCGGCACCCCCGGCCAGCCGCATTCCCTCATGAGGCGTTCGTGGACAGCAAGAAAAATCGGATCATCGCTCGGTACGTGAGCGCGAAAGCGACAGATGGTGAAGCTTGGATCAAGCGCAAGTCCCGCTTGTACCGTGGCGCGCGCCTGGTCTAGTTCGCCAACCCACGCAAGCACTGCTCCGAGAGGGAAATGCGCAAACGAGTGGTTTCGGTTTGCGTCGAGGCCCCGACGCATCCAGATGACCGCCTCGTCATCGGCACCGAGCTGCGCCTTGGCAAGGCCGACATACCCCATCCAACGAGCGGCATGGGTGTCGCGAGGAGAAAGGCGGAATGCCTCGTTGATGTGAGTTTCGGTTTCTGCGCCTCGACCAAGGAAGAACTTGGCAAAGCCAATGAGAGCATGAGCGCGGGCTAAATTGCGATCCAGCGCCAAAGCCTGCTGGCATTCCGCTATACCTTGGGCTGCGCGTTTCGTAAATATTTGCGCGAAGCCCAAAGTCACGTGAGCCAAAGCGTGGTTTGGTGCGAGGGATAGTACCCTCTTTATGGTTGTCTCCGCCGCAGCAAGCCGCGCTGAATAGTCATCGGTCATAAAGGAAGCCCCTAGTGAGGTATCGACCCGTGCCAAGCCGACCACGGCCTCTATATTTTCGGGATCGAGCACAAGGGCCTTCTCGAAAAAGCTGCGCGCTCGTGTCAGGCAATCGGGAGTCTGCCCCTTGTTGAACCAGCTGCTGCCTTGGAACACCAAGTCCATCGCGTCTGGACGCGGTGAACACTCCGCTCGGCGGGCCTCGGCGGCAACAAGTTCGGCATCGAGCGCGTTGGCGAGCCTCGATACGATTTCATCCTGCATGTCAAAGAGGTCGGCAATAGGCTTGTCAAAGCGTTCGGCCCAGAGGTGGTTGCCTGTTTCGGCATCAACCAACTGCACGTTCACGCGGAGGCGATTGCCACTTCGCTGCACCGACCCTTCAAGCACATAACGGACGTTCAGCACGCGTCCTAGCTTCCTTACCTCCACGGCTTTGCCTTTGAACGTGAACGCCGTGTTGCGCGCAATCACGAACGCGCCACAGATGCGCGACAAGTCCGTAGTCAAACTCTCGGTCACGCCGTCCACGAAGTACTCTTGCTCGGGATCACCGCTTAGGTTGATGAAAGGAAGCACTACTATGGATAGGTGAGGCGCTGAAACCTTCTCAGGCTTTGGGCGCACACCATGGATCGCGGGGCTTTGCTCTTCCCAGACCACAGCAAAGGCCCGGACCGGGCGGGTCGGCACCCACACCCAGCCCATCAGGACGCCGAGGCCGAAATCCTCCCGCGGATGAGGCGCGTCCCATGCCCGGTTTGGCCGAGCTTCCTGCGTCTCTTGATTGGAGGGGAGATCCCCAGGCGATCCCACTGGCCGAAAATGCGATCGATCAGTATCTGGCCATCACGCCGGCCGGCGCGCGCGGACGCGGCCTGTGCGAGCTCCAGCGCGACGCACGCGACCACAACGGGGCCGCGATCGTGGTGCAGCGCTCGTTCGCGGAGACAGTGGACGTCTATATCGCGCGTAAGCTGACGGAAGAGCGTGCGGACGTCGGAGGGTAACGGGCCTCGCGACCGGAACAATCTGATGCCAAGGCAACTTTTTCGCCCCGCATAGAAACCTTTGCCGGCTTCGCGCCTATTAGGGCAAAGGATGCCGAAATGCCCCGATATTATTTCGACCTGCGCGACGAGAACGGCACCGCGCTCGACGAGGAGGGGCTGGAACTGTCCAGTCCGCGCGCCGTTCAGGCGGAAGCGGCCAAATCGCTGGGCGACATGGCACGCGACGCCATCCTCTCCGCGTCGCGGCCGCGCGGGCGCGATCATTGACGCGTGAGCTGGTGCGCCGGCGATTGCTCGGGCTCCAGCACGGCGATCTTGCGGCCGAGCTGCCAGACCTCGACCTTGCCGTGGCGCGTGAACTGCCGCGCGAAGGTGAGGGCGGAGGCGTCGGAGGCCGCCTCGAACGCCTCGGCGGAGCGGAACACGCCGTTCTCGCCGACCAGATAGGCGCGATATTGATTTGTCATGTGGGCGCCCTCAGGCCGGGCGAATGCAGCCAGGCATCGATCTGCATGGCGGTCTCGTCCTGCCGCGCCCGGCGCAGCAGCATCTCGCGACGGCGCCCCGGGGTCAGCGTGCGCGCTTCCTCGCGCAGGCGTGCGGCATCGTCTGCGAGCCGTTCGGTGAGTGTCTTAGTCTGCTTGAAGCGACGACGCGTCTGCATGGCGCATCTCCCTTGTTCGAGATAGGACGGGAGCGCAATCCGGCGTTCTCATCACCGATCTCATGCCACGGGCCTTGCGGTGATGTATGAACCGTACGCCTGCGGCTACGCAGAGTCAGTATCTTTTGATATGTAGCGAACAACTATTTTCGAGAGCAAGTTGAGCCACTTACTCAACTGAGTGCAGCGACGCTGTGTTCAATTTTGAACAGAGCCGGCCTCGGCCGACCCGGCGCCCACGAGCTCGTGAACCGGTCGTGACCGGGACGGCGTAACGGATCGGCCGCTGCCTGCGTATCACCGGCAGCCCGCAACAAGCGCCCGAGCAGCCAGGGGAAGACCACGTCCAATGAAAGCAGAATTCAACGTCGCCGAAGCCGGCAACGGATCCTATCGCCTTCTCGCGATCCTGCGCTGGGTCATGGTGATCATCTTCGTCTCGTTCGGCATGCAGAAATTCACGCCGCAATCGGCGCAAGGCATCGCGCAGTTCATCAGCAACAGCCCGTTCATCTCCTGGCTTTCGCTGTTTGGCCTGCGCGGCGAAGCCTACGTGCTGGGTGTCACCGAATTCGCGATCGGCGCGCTGCTGATCGCCGGCGCATTCAATCCGCTGATGTCGGCGCTCGGCGCCTTCATGGGCGTCGTCACCTTCGCCGTCACCTTCTCGTTCTTCTTCACCACGCCCGGCGTGGTGACATGGAGCCTCTCGACCGATCCGATGGCCTGGAATCTCACCGGCGAGTTTCTGTTCAAGGACATCGTGCTGCTGTGCGTCTGCGTCGTGTTGCTGCTGGCGTCACTGCCGGAGGCGATCGGTCGGGTGCGGGAGTGAGGAGCTTAGGGGTGGAAGAGGGGCGCGACTTAGCTCAACCACCTTCGCTCATGCTCGAATTAATTGGCACCGATCTTCTTGCTCAGCGACACGCGCCAAGGAAGGTCTGTGGACATTGTTGTTTGTTCTAGACTTAAGTTTCAACCTTTGGGGAAGGAGCGAATCTCGTCCTAAATTTTCTGCGGGGTTGGTCGATGAGTAATTCGCTTCTCGCTTTGGTCTTTTTGGACAGTCCGGCAACGCCCGACATGTTCGCCGTTGCCAAGATCCTGCGCTCGCGACATCCGGATTTGGCAACATAGCCGGGTGACGATCCGCAACAGTCTCTGGCAAATTCGCTGCGGCAAAGAGCTTATCGCGGTCATTCGATGGCGGCTCGGGCCGGTGGGCGCACGCTACCACGAGTTGGCCGGGGAGTAAGGTGGTAGCGACGCGGCATCGAGGTCACCTGATCGTCTCCGTGCTGGGAAAGAACGAGCGACTGCCCGTCGCCGCGCATAACCACCGCAGTCATGGGCGCGTTGATCGCCGCAAGCCGGAATGCTGCCGCGTGGTGTCGGCTAGCAAAGTCGCGCGGCCTTCTAGTCTCTGGCTGGACATGTCCAGCCGATCGTTCGGCCGTTCGCTACTAGCCCTTCACCCTGTGGGTCGACAATCTTCCCTTCCAGTCGGATGGGAAGATTGGCACAATCACCGTGAGATTGTCCGCTTTCGTCGGGCGCGAGATCGAGTTCTGGACTGGTAAACACTGGCAGAATAGCATCATCGAAAGAGTTCGGATCAGCCCGCGGGGTGTCGCGGCTGTGACGTTCGTGCGCTACGCAGCAGCCGGTCCGAACCAGGTTGTCAGCGCATCCGCCAGTCCGCGTTGACTCTCGTCTCCCACCCAGGCCACATGGCCGTCGGGTCGCACCAGCACTGCGCTCGGCGGGGCGACCCATCCGATAGCCGGAAGCTCCCATGGGCCATCGTAATCGGCGACAATGTAACTGACGCGATCCGCCCAGGCCGTAACGTCGATGCCGTCGGGCTTGCCAAAATTGAGCAGCACGCCGCTCGCGCTGTGCAGCAGCGTGAACAGTTTGAGCTTCTGGCCTTCGACCGACACATCGAGATCCGGCATGCGGTGTCCGAGCAGCGCGTGGCCATCGCCGAGATCGTAGCGGATGTCGAGCCCGCTCATCATTGCGCCAACGCGCTGGCGCGGCTGGTCCATGGCGAGCACCTCGGAGACGACGTCGCGCGCGGCCTTGAGGCCATCATCGCCGCGGCGGAGCAGCGCGATCTGCGCCATGGTGTTGCGCAAGACGCGCGCGGCAACGGGGTGACGTTCGGAATGGTAGGTTTCGAGCAGCCTGTCCGGCGAGATGCCCCTGACCACCTGCGCCAGCTTCCAGCCGAGATTGACGGCGTCCTGCACACCTAGGTTGAGGCCTTGCCCGCCGACGGAGTGATGGATATGCGCGGCATCGCCGGCGAGCAGCACGCGTCCGCTGCGGTAGGATACCGCCTGCCGTGCCGCATCGGTGAAACGGGAGATCCAGGCGGGGCTGTGGAGGCCGAAATCGGTGCCGTAGACCGCGACGAGGGCCTTGCTGAGGTCGCGCAAGGTGGGCTCGCCGGTGCGCTCGAGCGTTGCTTCCGTCACGACGACCAGCACGCGGCCGCTCTCGGTCTCGCTGAGGCCGTGAAAGCCGAGCGCGTCGTGACGCAGGCCAAGGGCTGGCGCTTCGCGCATTTCGACCTCGGCCATGAGATTGCTGAGCGTCGGATCGAAGCCGGCGAAGTCGATGCCTGCAGTCTTGCGCACGATGCTGCGGCCGCCATCGCAGCCGACGAGATAATTTGCGCGCAGCTTCTTTCCGCCCGACAGTGCGACGTCGATGCCGGTCTCATCCTGCGCAAATCCCGTCACCTCGGCGTGGCGATAGACCGGCACTGCGAGCTCTTCGACCCAGCCGGCCAGGATGCGTTCGATGTGGCTCTGCCGCAGCTCGAGGCCGTAAGCGTGCCGGGTCGGGAGGTCGCTGATGTCGAGCCGCGTCCAGGCGAAGCCGGCGAGCTGGGTGATCTGGCCCTCGCGCAGAAAGCGGTCGGCGACGCCGCGCTGATCGAGGATCTCGATGGTGCGGGCGTGCAATCCGCCGGCGCGCGTCTCGGCCAGCTCCTGGTTCGCACGCCGCTCGACCACTGCGACGTCGACATTGGCGAGAGCGAGCTCCGCAGCCAGCATCAGGCCGGTCGGGCCACAGCCGGCGATCACCACGGCATGATCGGTCGTCGCTGCGCTGCCCGCGCCGGCGCGACGAGCCTCGTGGCGCGAACGGGACGTCGGAAGCAATACAGGCATGTAGTGACCCCTCGATGTGTTGGCCGGGCCACGGGTTCTACGGCAGGAGCAGGGACTTGAAGCAAGCCCCTTGCCCACCACATATCTAGCTGGGAGGAAGGGCTTCCTCTTGCGTGCGACGGTGTTTGACACGTCGGGCAAAACACTGGCAGAATGGCATCGTCCAAAGAGTTTGGTTCAGCCCGCACGGAGCATTCCGCTGCGGGCCTTTCTTTTGGGCGTGACGTCAGCAAATGCCGGTGGTTCGCTGGATGACGTCAGCGAGTTCCTCGAACGAGAACGGTTTCCTGATCATCGGCAGGCCGCCGCGCCGGGGTTCGCGACCGGATAGTTGAAGCATCTTCAACTCGGGGCGGATTCGCTTGGCCAGCTCGGCCAGTTCATGACCATCCATGCCCGGCATATTGATGTCCGTGATCAGGACGGAGATGTCCTGGTTCTCCTTGATCTGATCGAGCGCATCCCGACCGTTTTGGGCGCTGACCACCTGGCAGCCGAGATCTTCCAGCATGCCGACGATCACCTCGAGGACGGCGGGGTCGTCGTCAACAACCAGGACAGTGTGACTCATCGACGAACGTTCCTTCCAACGAGAGTAAACGCGCCTCGCGTCAGGTAGGTTCCGCCTAATCGTCCTTCGACAAATCGCCGGGTTTAGTGGGAAGGTCGATGGTGCCGCCATCGCCGCGCACGAGGTTGGGGTCCCTGTCCTCGGTCTGGCTGGCGTCTTCAATGATCACTTGTTGCGTCTCTCGCGCCTTGTCGATGCGCAGCCTATCAGCGCTCCGCGGCTTGTTGTCGCTGCGCGGCTTGGCTGCCGGCAGGTTTCGCGATCTCTCTTCGGACGTCGCCTTGGGTGTCATGGCCGATTCTCCTGATCGGCTAACTTTTGCCAGACCCGCAAGTTCGTTTGAACGTTGGGTAAAAGTGCTTGGTCTTGACTCTACGGACGCTCTCGCAGGATTTGCGGCTGTCACAGCCAATCTCGTCGCCACATTCTACTTCGCCAAGCGCGGCTTCGAGAACGTTGCAAGGATCATCAGGCGGTGAAGATGCCGGACGACGAAATCAAGGCCATCGTTGCCGAGACGCTGGCCGCGCAACACAGACTGCGGCAGGAGAGCATCGATGCGATCGTATTGAAAGCAATGGCGTCGGTGCTGGCCTCTTTTGGAATTGAGGATGACGATCGGAAAGAGCTCAGGGCGGACTTCCAGCATCTGCGGCGATGGCGGAAGAGCGTGGAGCAGGCGCAGAGCTATGCATTCAAGGTCGTAATCACGGTGATCGCCACCGGTCTGATGGGGGCCATCTGGGTCGGCGTCAAGGACGTGCTGAGCAAGTGAGGCTTCCACTGCGGCGACATCGCCGCACGACGGATCAAGGTCACTTCTCACCGATGGGTATGCCATGTACAGAATTTGTGTGGCCGAAGCGTCTGATGATGACGTTGCCGGCAGCTTCGCCGATCTGCATCAGCAGACGTTTTTCGACGCCGCGGCGATCCCCCGGTTCGACTTGGAACCTGGTGCCTGGTCTATCTGGCGATGCCGCAGTCGCCTTTTGCCGATGTTGTATCGTCCACACACGTGCGACATTGCGGCGATTTCTCAACGTTCGGGGTCTTGCGGCGGCATTGAGGCGCGGGCTCCAAATCAGGTTGATGGGAGCCATCGAGGCAAGGGGGCGCCGTATCGGCTGGGACAGCGTCGTTTGGGATACGATGGACGATCCCGTGTCCGCCAATACTTCATCCAGACGGGCTGTCGGCCTCTATCAGCCCGAGGTGCGCTGGGGCTGGTCTCATACGCTTTGCTGGCGAAAGTGGTGGCGCTGAGCTTCCCGTGATGCGGAACGCGACTACCAACCTCGCTGGCGAGATGTGGCGCAGCCCAAATGCGCAGAGTGTCAAGAGGTCCGGCAGCCGGATGGCTGCCGGGCCCTTTTGCGTTTCAGGCGAGCCGGGTGAAACACTTGCGAAGTCGGTGGCGTCGGGCTTTAAGTTCGGTCTTGCAGGAAATTCGGCGGCCATAAGCCGATGTAAAGGAGCGCCATCAATGCCTACCAAGCCTCAATTGCCGGAACGTTCGTCGCGGACGACGGAAGGGCCAACTGCGCTCAATGGTCTGCTGATTGTCGATTTTACGCGTGTCGTTGCCGGCCCGGCCTGCACACAGACGCTTGCTGATTTCGGCGCGCAAGTCATCAAGATCGAGAATCCCGACGGCGGCGACGACACACGTGCCTACGAACACGCCGAAATCGGCGGAGAGAGTGCCGCCTATCTTAGCCTGAACCGCAACAAGCGTGGCATCGTGCTCGATCTTGCCGTGCCAGAGGCCCGCGAAATCGCGCTCGACCTGATCCGCAAAGCGGACGTCGTCGTCGAGAATTTTTCCAGCGGGGTCATGAAGAGGTTCGGCCTCGATTACGAAGCTGTCGCTTCGCTCAATCCGCGGCTGGTCTATTGCTCGATCTCCGCCTACGGACGCACCGGACCGTTCGCTTCGCGCCCGGGCTTCGATCCCATCACGCAGGCGGAGAGCGGCTTCATGTCGCTCAACGGGTTTGCCGACGGCCCGGCGGTTCGTACCGGCCCGCCGATCGTGGATATGGCAACGGGAATGTCTGCCTGCAACGCAATCCTGCTGGCATTACTGGCGCGGGACCGGCTCGGCCGCGGGCAGCATGTCGAGGTGGCGCTGTTCGATGTCGCGATGGGGATGACGGGTTTCTACGGCATGGCCTATCTGATCAACGGCGAGAATCCTGGCCGGTTTGGCAATTCGCCGAGCGGCTCTCCCACCGTCGGCGTCTACGAGGCCTCCGATGGGCCGCTCTACATGGCTTGTGCCAACGACCGGCTCTATCGCCGGCTCGTGGTCGAGGTGCTCAACCGGCCCGATCTGATCACCGATCCGCGATTTGCAACGCGGAAGGCCCGCTCCGAGAACAAGGAGCTCCTGCGGGCAGCTATTGCGGGGGTCTTTGCAAGCGATACCCTCGAGAACTGGATGGCAAAGATGAAGCTGGCAAATATCCCGGTCGGCTATCTTCGAACGGTTGAGGAGGGGTTCAATGCGCCGGAGGCGCGCGAGCGCCACCGCTTGAGCCGGATTCCGCATCGTACAGCAGAATGGGTCCCCAACATCGAGCCGCCGATCACGATGAGCCTGACTGCGGCCATTGATCCCGTGGCTGCTCCGCTGCTGGGCGAGCATACGAGACAAGTCTTGCACGATACGCTCGGCTACGACGAACGTCGCATCGCGGAGTTCGCCGAAAAGGGCGCCTTTGGATCAGTCAAGCCTTCGACCGGTTTGAGCTAGGCAGTTGATCGCCGCGGGGCAAGTATGGCGATGCCCGCAGATCACCGCCTTGCAATGCTCGCGCAAGCGATCCTGCTTCATTGTCCGGCCGAGGTGCCCCGCGACCGCACCTGCTAGCCCTCCCTTGACTTGATTTGGTGAAGGGCCCGCCGCATAAATATGTGAAAGTGAGGGATACGGCATGGCGCTTGGTCGAGAGCCGAGCATGAGCGAGCCCGCCGGGCTGGAAGCCGGTGAGCGCGCCTATGCGGCAATGATCGCGGAGGCTCGGGCGCTCCTACCTCGGTTGCGAGAACGGGCGGCGCGGACGGAGGAGCTGCGGCATCTTCCGCCGGAGACTGAAAGGGATCTCCACGATGCCGGTCTGTTCCGGATGCTGCAGCCGAGGCGGATTGGCGGCGCCGAGCTTGATTACGTCGCCCTGGTCGACTGCGCCGAACTGCTCGGATCGGCGGATGCCTCCGTGGCTTGGAACCTCGCCAACCTGGCGAGTCATCATTGGATGCTCGGCATGTTCGAGCAGAAGGCTCAGGATCTGGTCTGGGACCGCGATCCGGACGTGTTGATTGCGTCCTCCTTCATTTTTCCGGCCGGCCGCGCCACCAGGGTCGCGGGTGGATATCGGCTGCATGGTAGCTGGCCGTTCTCCTCCGGCGTTGCCTCCTGCGAATGGAATATGCTTGCAAGCGTCGTTTACTCCGATGACGAGGCCGACGGCATCGCGTATCGAATCTTCTTGCTGCCCAAAGGCGACTACAAAGTCCTCGATACCTGGAATGTCGCGGGATTACGCGGGACGGGATCATGCGACGTGGAGGTCAAGGACGCCTTCGTTGCTGACCATATGACGGTCGCCGTCGGCGAACTCGCCGGAGGCCCAACGCCGGGCAGCAAGGTCAATCCGAATCCGCTGTATGCGCTCCCTGTCTTCTCGCTTTTTCCTTACGTCCTATCCGGTGTTGCGCTTGGAAACGCGCAGGCCTGCCTCGACGATTACGCCGAGGTCGCGCGTCATCGCATTTCGACTTACAACCGCGCCAAGCTGAGCGACTTTCAAAGCACGCAAATCAAGATCGCTGAGGTCTCGGCCAAGATCGACGCTGGACGCCTGATCATGCGCTCGGCCTGCCTTAATGCGATGGAGGACGCTCGGTGCGGTCGTATTCCTGATATGGCGACCAAGACCAGATATCGGCGCGATGGAGCCTTTTCGGTGAATCTGTGCACCGAGGCGGTCTCCATGCTGTTTGCCGCGAGCGGAGCGCGCGGCCTGTTCACGACGGGCGTGCTGCAGCGGCAGTTCCGCGATGCGCACGCGATCAACTCGCATCTCGCGTTCAACTTCGACGCGGCCGGGACCAATTACGGACGCGTGGCGCTGGGCCTGCCGTCCGAGAATCTCACGCTGTGAGGCCGGCCGATGAATGATCTGCCGAAGAAGCCGGCCGCTTCCGATCCAGCCAACGAATTCGCGAGCGACAACTCGCCAATCGACCCCCGCGATTTTCGCAACGCGCTCGGCACCTACGCGACGGGTGTGACGATCATCACGGCCGCGGCCGCTGATGGGAAGCCCTATGGCCTGACCTGCAATTCGTTCGCCTCGGTCTCGCTGAATCCGCCGCTGGTTCTGTGGAGCCTTGTCGTTTATTCCTCGAGTCTGACCGTATTCCAAAACGCCAGTCATTTTACGGTCAACGTGCTTGGCGCTTCGCAACAGACGCTCGCGAACAAATTTGCCAAGTCGTCGGACGACAAGTTCACTGGCGTGGTTTGGTCGCCGGGCCTCGGCAATGCGCCCGTGCTCGCTGAGAGCGTCGCCAATTTTCAATGCCGCTCGGTGAATCGTTACTATGGCGGCGACCATGTGATCTTTCTCGGCGCGGTCGAGGCCTATACTTACAACGCGAAAGAGCCGCTGCTCTTCGCGCGTGGGACATTTGGTCGGTTCCGGTCCGACGATGAGCGCAAGAAAGCGCCGTAGCGTACTTAGGTCGCGTTCAACGATGCAAGGCTCTGCCCTGAAAGCTTGTAGATCTCAAGCGCATCCGCTTGCGCGCCGCGCGCCGCCTTCGCCAACCTGAAAAGTTGCCCTGCAAGCGAGGCCATCGGCACCGGCGTCGACGTCGCCTCTGCGACATCCGCGACCGTATCGAGGTCCTTGAGCATCGTTGCGATGTGACCGAGCGGTGGGGTGTGAATGCCCTGAACCATTCGCGGCACGAAGAGCTGGAGTGGGATGGAATCCGCAAAGCCGCCGGCGAGCGCTTCGGGCAATCGGTTGGCGTCAATTCCGGCGTTCACGGCAAGGCGCGTTGCCTCCGCGAGGACGGCCATCGCGCATCCGACGATCACCTGATTGCACAGCTTCGTGGTCTGGCCGGCGCCGATCGGGCCCATGTGGGTGAACCTGCGCGCCATGGCGAGCACATAGGGTCGCGCCCTCTCGATGTCGCCCGCTTCTCCGCCAGCCATGATCGCAAGGGTGCCTTCCTCGGCGCCCTTCGTACCCCCGGACACAGGCGCATCGATCCAACCGGTACCGTTCGCGTCTTTCAGACGCGCTGCAAGATCGCGTGCGGCGTCAGGATGGATGGACGAGAAGTCGACCACGAGCTTGCCGGCGCCGGGAGCCGATGAAAGACCTTCGCGCCCGAAGATCACCTCTTGGACGGCGGCGGCGTCTGTCACGCACATGAAAACGATGTCCGATTTCGCCATCACGTCGCGGGGCGTGGCTGTGCGAACTGCGCCGGCCTCGACCAGCGGAGTCGTTTTGTGCTGCGAACGGTTCCAGATGGTGACCTGATGGCCAGCCTTGAGCAGGCGCCTGGTCATGGGTGCCCCCATGAGCCCAAGGCCGATATAACCGAGCCTCTCGACATCTTGCGGGTTTGTTCTGCTCGCATCAGCCATAGGTTGCCTCCTCTGCCGCAGCGCAACGCCGTGCGACCGCCGCCTTACCTTACATGGCGTATCGTTCGGTGACACCGGTAGGCATGCATGGCTTGCCTGATTGTTTGAACCATGAAACATTTGGACAGGTCGGGGTTCGGTGGCGCCCGTCGGCGCCGGAGCAGCGGAGTGGGATGATGCGAACCGTTTCGAGGTGGATCCTGGCAATGAGCGCGGTTGCGGCCCTGATCGCGGACTCAGGCGCGTCGCAGGCGCAGCAGACCATCCGCGTCGGCTGGACCATCCCTGCCGAAGAATCCAAGTATTGGATGATGCGGCGCCCGGCCGAGTTTCCCAACATCGGCAAGACCTACAACATCGAATGGACTCAATTTCAGGGCACCGCTCCGATGACGCAGGCACTCGCAGCCGGGGCGCTGGATTGCGCGACGCAGGCGCCACTCTCGCTCTCCAATGGCGTGGTCGGAGGCAACCTCAAAGCCTACATCGTGGCCCAGCACGTCTTCGAGAAGCCCGGCGGCTTTTCGGTCTATTGGGCTGTCATGGATGACTCGCCGATCAAGACGATTGCCGATCTCAAGGGCAAGACCGTCGGAATTTCTGTGATCGGCGGCGGCACGCAGGGGCCATTCAATCTGCTTCTGAAGCAGAATGGTGTCGATCCTGCCAAGGACATCAAGCTGGTCGAGGTTGGCTTTGCCGTCTCTGAAGACGCGCTCCGGCAGGGTCGTGTCGATGCAGTCAACATGAACCAGCCTTTTGCCGCGCGCGCGGAGGCGAAGGGCGGCACAAGGAAATTGTTCTCGTTGTCGCAGGCCATGCCAAACATCGTGCATATCCTGGAAGCCTGCCGCGCCGATTTCGTCGATAAGAACCCCGAACTGGTCAAGACCTATGTCCGCGACATCACGTCGGGCATGAAGAAAGCGTTGGCAAACCGCGAAGAGACCCTCAAGGTCGTCAATGAAGTTCTGAAGGCGCCTATTCCGGTGCTTGAGACTTACCTGCTCAAGGACAACGATTTCGGTCGCGATCCGGGTGCGGCACCGAATTTCCCCGCGATCCAGAAGATGCTGGATATCTATGCAGAGACTGGAATGCTGCCGAAGCTGGATGTCGCACAGTTCAAGCATCCGACGATCGTCGCTCCGCTGCAATAAGCGAGCAGGCGAATTATCCAGGCTAGGGATCGTGGCGTCCCGGATCATCCGGAACGCAGCATGAAGAAGATGCACGTATGAAGAAGCTGCGATCACGGGTCACCACAGACGGTCTCGACCGAGCCCCGCACCGTGCATTCATGCGCGCAATGGGTCTCGACGACGCCGCGATCGCCAAGCCGATGGTCGGCGTCGTCAGCATGAAGGGCGAGCAGACGCCCTGCAATATGACCCATGACTTTCAGGTCGCCGCGGCCAAGACCGGAATCGAGGAGGCCGGTGGCACACCGCGGGAATTCTCCACCGTGTCGGTTTCCGACGGCATCAGCATGAATCATGAGGGGATGAAGTTCTCCCTATTTTCGCGCGAGCTGATCGCCGACTCGATCGAAGCGGTCGTCCATGGTCTGGCTTACGACGCCCTGATCGGCTACGGCGGATGCGATAAGACGCTTCCCGGCGTGATGATGGGCATGGTTCGCTGCAACGTGCCGTCCATTTTCATCTACGGCGGCAGCTCGCTGCCGGGCCGCGTGGACGGGCGGACCCTGACGGTGCTCGACTCCTATGAAGCCGTCGGCAGCTTTATGACCGGCGAGATCGACGGCGCCACGCTCGAGCGGATCGAGCGCGCCTGCCTGCCGACCATCGGTGCGTGCGCCGGCCAGTTCACTGCGAATACCATGGGTATGGTGTCGGAGGCGCTGGGCCTCACCATCCCCAACGTCTCGATGATCCCCGGTGTCTACGCTGAGCGAGCGCAGATCTCGCGCCGGGCCGGGCGCCTGATCATGGAGATGCTGGAGCGCGGCGGTCCGCTGCCGCGCGACATCGTGACGCGGAAGTCCCTCGAGAATGGTGCGGCGATCGTCGCAGCGACGGGCGGTTCGACGAATGCCGCTCTGCATCTTCCGGCGATCGCGAACGAGGCGGGCATCGCGTTCACGATCGATGACGTCGGCGAGGTCTTTGCCAGGACACCACTGATCGGGAATCTGCGACCCGGAGGCAAATATACGGCGAAGGACGTCTACGACATCGGCGGCGCCGCCGTGGTGGTCCGCGAACTGATCCAGAGCGGGCATATCGATGGCAGCTGCATCACCATCACAGGCCGCACGCTTGCCGAAGACTATCGTGCGGCTAATGCGCCCGATGGTGAGGTCGTTTACGCGGCCCGCGCGCCGATCATGCCCGATGGCGGCGTGGCGGTGCTGAAGGGCAATCTTTGCCCCGACGGCGCGGTGATCAAGGTTGCGGGATTGAAGAGCCAGTTCTTCGAGGGCGTCGCACGCGTTTTTGAAGACGAGGAGGCTTGCGTCGCGGCGGTTCGCGACCGCAGCTATAAGGCAGGCGATGTGCTGGTGATCCGCAATGAAGGGCCGGTCGGCGGCCCCGGCATGCGCGAGATGCTCGGCGTCACCGCGCTGATCTACGGGCAGGGCATGGGCGAGAAGGTGGCCCTGATCACCGACGGACGGTTTTCTGGCGCGACCCGCGGCATGTGTATCGGCTACGTGTCTCCCGAAGCCTTTGTCGGCGGTCCCCTGGCGCTTGTGCGTGACGGCGACAGGATCCGGATTGATGCCACAAACCGACGGATGGATTTGCTGGTCGATGAGCAGGAACTTGCGGCACGTCGGTGCCATTGGAAGCCGCGGTCACCGCGCCATCGCGCCGGCGCGCTCGCAAAGTATGCGCGACTTGTCGGGCAGGCGCCGGGGGGAGCCGTTACGCACGAGGGCCCGGCGGAATGGCCTTGGTTCGACTGACGAACTGCACCCGTGCGAACACGACCGTCAGTCTGGCAAGTTTCTTGCTAAGGTCTTGCCGCTGATGGAGGACATTCAGCGGGGCGTGTCGCGCGATATTCGCGCGCGAGCGAGGCGAAAGACGCGATGAAGGTAGTGCCTTCAAGATCAAGCGAATGGGTGAAACCGGTGACGCGACAAGAGCCGGCTCCTGCGATCATCGAGATCGACCACGTGTCGCAGGTCTTTCAGACCTCGGCGCGCAGAGATCATGTGGCGTTGTCGGACATCTCGCTGACGATCGAGGAACGCGCTTTTGTTTCCATCCTCGGCCCATCCGGTTGTGGCAAGTCGACCCTGCTCTACATAGTCGGAGGCTTCGTCAGTCCGACCAGCGGCGCGGCGAAGATGAAGGGAAACGCGATCACGGGGCCGGGTCCGGATCGCGGACCGGTGTTCCAGGAATTCGCGCTGTTTCCCTGGAAGACCGTGCTCGGCAATGTGATGTACGGCCCCCGCCAGCAAGGCGTGCGCACCACCGACGCCGAAGCGCAGAGCCGGACCTTGATCGAGATGGTCGGCCTCAAGGGCTACGAGAACTTTTACCCCAAGGAGCTGTCGGGCGGAATGAAGCAGCGCGTCGCGCTGGCGCGAACGCTCGCCTACCATCCCGAAGTCCTGTTGATGGACGAACCATTCGGCGCGCTCGACGCGTATACCCGGACGCGCTTGCAGAACGATCTCTTGAACATCTGGGAGCGTGATCGCAAGACGGTACTATTCGTCACCCATTCAGTCGACGAGGCCGTCTTCCTTTCCGACAAGGTCGTGATGATGTCGAAATCGCCAGGCCGCATCCGGCAGGTCATCGACATCGATCTGCCGCGGCCGCGCCGCCGCAGCGAGCTGTTGCTTGACCCGCGGTACCAGAAGTACGTCGTCGACATCGAGCGCATGTTCGATGAGAGCGACGAAGCCGGCCCGCTCGCATGATGTCGTCGGCCGGCATAGTCAAACGCGCTGCCCCGGTGCTCGCCTGCATCGGACTGCTGGCGGTGTGGCAGGTCGCGTCACTCGCGCTGAAGAATGACAGCTTTCCCACGGCGATCGAAGCAATTCGCGCGATTCCGGACATCCTTGGCGACAAGGAAGCGCTGGTCAATATCCTGGCCTCGCTCCGCCGCATGGCAATCGGGTTTGGCGTGGCCGTGCTTGTTTCGATTCCACTTGGGCTGTTAATGGGACGTAGCGCTGCGGTCGCGGCCTTCTTCAATCCGCTCCTGATGGTGATCTACCCGGTGCCGAAGGCGGCCTTGATGCCGATCATCATGCTGTGGCTCGGCGTTGGCGACATTACGAAGACATTGGTGATCTTCCTTGGCGTCAGCCTGCCCGTGATCTATCACAGTTTTGAGGGCGCCAAAGCGGTTGAGGAAAAGATGCTGTGGTCGGGCGCCGCGATGGGGCTTTCTCCGGCGCAGCGCCTGGTGCGCATCGTGTTGCCCGCGGCCCTGCCGGAAATTCTGACCGGCTGCCGCACGGGATTGGTGCTGGCGCTGATCACGATGATCACCAGCGAGATGATCGCCCGTCAGTCCGGCGCCGGGAACATCCTGTTTAATGCGCTAGACATGGGCCAGTACGACACCGTCTTTGCGATGATCATCATCGTGGGGGCAATGGGAATCTGCCTCGACGCGATATTCGAAAGGGTTCGTGCCCGCCTTGTCCGCTGGTCCGAGCCTCAATTCGACCTGCCGCTGAGCTTCTCGTGATGTCGCGCCTTCTCTCCCCAAATCTCGCTCTCGGGCTCGCGCCGATCGTACTGGTGATCGCAGTGTGGCAAGGCCTCGTGTCAACGGGCCTTGCGCCTGTGGCTCTGCTGCCGCCGCCGGGACATGTCTTCAGTCGGCTGCTCCAGCAACTCGTAACGTGGACGTTTCAGCAGGAGATCGCGGCGACCCTGATCCGGCTGTTTGCGGCGTTCGCGATTGCCGTCGTGCTGGGTATCAGTATTGGCATCGCCGCCGCCGCCAATCCCGCGATCAATGCCGTGGTTCGACCAATCGTGCGCGTATTGGCGCCGTTGCCCAAGGTCGCTCTCTATCCGGCATTGCTGTTGCTGCTCGGCTTCGGCCACGGATCCAAGATCACATTGGTGGCCGCGGACGCACTCTTTCCCATTCTGCTCTCGACCTATTACGGCGCGTCGACCGTGGAGCAGAAGCTGATCTGGTCGGCAATGGCGGCAGGAACGCCGCGCTATGAAATCCTCTTCAAGGTCGTGCTGCCGGCGGCGATGCCTTCGATCCTGACCGGCTGCCGGATCGGCCTTGTCATTTCCTGCATCGTGGTGTTTCTGGCCGAGATGATCACGTCAACGGATGGACTAGGCCATGCGCTCGTGACGGCGGCTCGAACTTTCCAGGCTGTGGACATGTTCGTTCCGTTGATCACGATCTCGCTGCTGGGTTTGATCCTGAACGGTCTGCTGGGCGCCGTGCGATCGTATCTGCTCCGGGGCTTCCCCGAAGCGTAACAGACAAATAGAGAATCTTGACGACCGGGAGTGGACCATGCTGGCTGATCGCATCGAGGCAAAATGGATCGACGCATTTTGCGAAATCTTTGACCGATGCGCCGTCAGGGCGGGCGATACCGCGGCGATCCTTTCGGAAACCCAGTCGCGCGCGTTGAACGTGCATCTGGCGGAGCTCGCGCTGCTGCGGATGGGAGCACGGCCGTTTCACGTGGTAATGCCGACACCGCGTAACCGTCATGTCGTTCCGGTTCGCTCGACCGGGGCGAGCGAGGCGATCCAGCAGCTGGGGCCGGTGATCAGCGCGCTTCAGCAGGCCGGCTTTGTGGTGGATTGCACCATCGAGGGCCTGATGCACGCGGTGGAGACACCCGAAATTCTCAAGGCTGGCGCGCGCATTCTGGTGATTTCGAACGAGCATCCCGAGGCGCTGGAACGGATGGTGCCGGATCCCGCGCTCGAGAAGCGCGTTCGTGCCGCGGCGAAGATGCTGCGCGGAACGAAGCGGATGCGGGTCACTTCAAAGGCCGGAACGGCGCTTGACGTCGACATGGTCGGAGCCTCCACGGTCGGCGTGTGGGGCTGGACCGACAAACCCGGCACACTCGCGCATTGGCCGGGTGGCATCGTCGTCAGCTTCCCCAAGAGTGGGACCATCAACGGCACGCTGGTGATGGCGCCCGGCGACATCAACCTGACCTTCAAACGTTATCTGACGTCACCGGTGAAGATGACGCTGAAGGACGATTACGTCGTCGAGCTGGAAGGCGAAGGTACGGATGCCGCGATGATGCGCAGCTATCTCGCCGCCTGGGGTGATCGCGAAGCCTATGCGGTCTCGCATGTCGGTTTTGGCATGAACCCCGGCGCGCGGTACGAGGCGCTCTCGATGTACGACCAGCGCGATACCAACGGTACCGAGCTTCGCGCTGTGTCGGGCAATTTCCTGTTCTCGACTGGTGCGAATGAATTCGCGGGCCGCTACACGGCGGGTCATTTCGACCTGCCAATGATGGGAACGACGATCGAGCTCGACGGTGTTGCCGTCGTCCGCGAAGGTGTGCTCCAGGACGTCTTCGGCTAGCCGCGATCGAGCACGGGCGGTCGCGCAAGGCCAAAGTGGCGGAGCAGGTCGACCATGGCCCTGAGTCGCTCGACACGATAGACATCGACATCGAGGCCGGAGTAGTCGAGGAAGCCCGCGCCCGTCCGCAGGCCGATCCGGCCCTCGCTCATGTTGCGCGAAATCACCTCTGGCGCCCGATAGCGATCGCTTCCCAGTGCACCTTCGAGATAGCGGCTCGCGTAGTACAGGATGTCGCCGCCACCCCAGTCGATGAATTCGAGCAGGCCGAGCACGGCGTAACGGAAGCCGAAGCCGTAGCGGATCGCCTTGTCAATTTCTTCCGCGCTGGCGACACCCTCCTCAACCATCCGAGCGGCCTCGTTCATCGCCAGCGCCTGGATGCGCGGGACGATGAAGCCCGGCGTCGCCGCACAGACCACGGGTACCTTGCCGATGCTTTCGAGCTGCGCCTTGACCTCGTCGATGATGGCGGGGTCGGTGGCCTTGCCAGGCGAAACTTCGACCAGCGGGATCAGATAGGCCGGGTTGAGCCAATGCACGTTGAGGAAGCGCCGAGGGTTCACGATCGCGCCGGACAGATCGTCGACGAGGATCGTCGACGTCGTCGATGCAATGATCGTGTCCGGGCCGACTTGCCTCGAGGCGGCCGCCAGTACCTCCCGCTTGAGCTCAACGACCTCAGGGACGCCCTCGAAGACCATACCGGCCTCGGACAGCGTTGCGCCGCTGTCGCCGGCCGCCACCACCGAGACCCGCGCGATCAGTGGATCGACGTCCATCTCCCTCAGTAGCCCCAGCTTCCACAGGCTGGCAAAGGTCTTCCTGATTTCGCCGAGCGCGTCCGCCTCCAGCTTGGCGAAATCGTCCGCGGAGCGCGCCTTGATGTCGATCATCGTGACCCTGTGCCCCGCATAGGCGAACGCGACGGCGATGCCGCGTCCCATGCGGCCAGCCCCGAGACAGGCGATATTGACGCGATTGGTCATCGATCAGAATCCATTGCGAAGCAGCGTCTGCAATTCAGCCTTGTTGAGATTGCCGAGCCTCAGCGTCTCGAGCGTTCGGCCCTCTCGCGCAAAATCCTCGCCGCAGATCGCACCGCCGATCGCGAGGAACGCTTTGGCCAGCGGTGTGGCCACGCTAGCCAAGGCGGCGACGGAGACCAGCAACGACAGCCCGAGCCGCAGATCCTCTCGCATGTAGCGGTGCTCGGTCAGCACGATCCGTTCGCGCCAGTCGCCGGAATCGGTCAGCCGGTCGTGCGAGCCGCGGCCATACATCCAAATGTCGCCTTCCATCGCATAGTGATGAGCCAGCGGGAAATGCGGCGCGCCGTAACCGAGCGCCTCGCGCACCGCGATGCGTTCCGCGTCGAGCGCGTCGGTGACCCGGCGGATCGCGGCTTGGGTGCCTTCCTTGTGAATGTCCCAGCGCTCGAAATGTTCGATGGGGCCGGCGTTCATCACGATCAACGGTGGATGGATGATAGGCCCTGCATTCATCAGCGCGCCGGACAGCGCATCTCCGCACGGTTCGATCACGCCGGGGAAAGCGCGTCCAATGACTTCGAGCGCATGTGCGGCCTGATCGAGCGGGAACACGCCGACGGGCAGTCGCTTGGCTCGGATCGTGATCGCGACCTCGAATGGTCCATGCTTGCGGGTCAGCCAGGGCAACGTCCCGGTCTCGGCAAAGGTCACCTCGGCATGGTTACCGGCATCTCGGGCGGCTTGGGCGAATATCATCGAGCCGAATGTCGCCGGCGGCAGAAAAATAACCTGGCGGTCCTGCAGATGCGGGGCGAGCTGACGGGCAATATCCGGCTGCGCGAAGGCGGGCGCGGGGCAGAGGATCAGCTCGACGCCGTTGACGGCTTCGGCGATGTCGGCTGTGACCAGCGCGAGCTCCACGTCGTGGCGGCCGTTATGATCCTTGACCAGAATGCGCGAGCCGGCGGCGCGATGCGCTGCGACCTGATCGGCATCGCGGCGCCAGAGCCGGACGTCGTGCCCCGCCAGCGCAAAATCGCCCGCGGCTGCGAACGAGCCGTTTCCCCCACCCAGAACCGCAATCTTCAAGATCTTTCTCCTTGCGCGCACGATTGCGAATCGAGCTGCTTCAGCAAGAAATGCTGCACCTTGCCGAGCGCAGTGCGCGGCAGGTCGGTGACGAAGACGATATCGCGTGGAACTTTGAATCGCGCGAGCTGTGCCTGGATGTACGCTCTGAGCTCATCCGCTTCGAGATGCGAGCCGGATCGCCGGATGACATAAGCGATGGGGACTTCGTCCCAGCGCGGGTCCGGCCGGCCGATCACGGCGCATTCGCTGACATCGGGATGTTCGAGCAGGACGCGCTCGACCTCAGCTGGATAGACATTCTCGCCGCCGGAAATGATCAGGTTCTTCTTGCGGTCGCGCACCCAGAAATAGCCGTCCGCATCGCACAGGCCAATATCTCCGGTGCGATACCAGCCGTCGTGCAGCGCATCACGTGTGGCGTCCGCATTGCCCCAATATTCGAAGAACACGTTGGCGCCGCGCACCGCGATTTCGCCCGGTGTGCCGGCCGGCACCTCGGCTCCGGCCTGATCGACCACCTTTGCCTCGCAGCACAGGCCGGCCAGTCCGGTCGATCCCACCCTCGAGAGGTCACCGCCGAGGCGGGTGTAGATGGCGATGGGGCAGGTTTCCGTCGAGCCGTAGACCTGAAGCACGGGAACGCCCCGCGCGACGAAACGGTCGATCAAGTGCGGCGGCACGATCGTCGAGCCCGTGGCGACGGCCTTGAGCGACGAAAGATCGGCCGTCGCCCAGGCGGGATGCTCGCTCACGGCCTGGATGATCGCCGGCACCATCACGGTCAGCGTCGGCCGCTCGCGTTCGATCGCTGCGAGCGCTGTATCCGGCGTGAAGCGGGCGTGGATCGTGACGGTTGCGCCCAACTGCAGCGCCGGCGTTGTCTGGATATTGAGGCCGCCGACGTGGAAGAACGGCAGCACGGTCAGCACGTGGTCGTCCGACGTCATGTTGTGCATGTGCTGGCTCATGACCCCGTTCCAGAACAGCGCCTCTTGTCGCAGCACCGCACCCTTCGGGCGTCCGGTCGTTCCTGAGGTGTAGACGATGAGGAGCGGGCAGGAGAGATCGGTGTGCGGATTGCGGCCGCTGCCCGGGCTGCGAGCCAGCAGATCTTCGAATGTCGTGCCGCGAGGCGGCGTGAAGTCGAGGCCGACGACCGATGTCCCTGGCGCAGTCCGCCCAAGTTCGCCAAGCACTCCCTCAAATGCCTGCTCGAGCACCAGGACTTTGGCGCCGGCATCGCTCAGAATGAACAGCTGCTCAGCGACCGCCAGCCGCCAGTTCAGCGGCACCAGCATCGCCCCGAGCCGCGCACAAGCGTAGAGCAGAACCAGGTAGTCAGGCCGGTTCAGGCTCAGGATCGCGACGCGGTCCCCGCGGCCGACGCCGAGTTCCCGCTTCAAAGCAGTTGCGGTCCGTTCGATGCGCGCGGCGAATGCGGCATAGCTCAGCCGTTCCCGTTCGAAGGCAATGGCCGTCTTGTCTGGCGCGAACGCCGCGTTGCGGTCGATCAGGCTACAGAGGTCCACCGTCAGTCGTCCGTCTCGCCGGCCTCGTACAGCGCCTCGCGTCCGATCCGGTCGAGGCAGAGCTCGGCGGTCCAGGGCAGCATCAGCGAACCGCAGCGGCTGTCGCGGTAGATCCGCTCCAGCGGCAGCGACCGCAGCATGGCCTGACCGCCGCAGGTGCGGATTGCGAGCGCGGCGAGCTCATTAGCGCCCTCCATCACCGAATATTGTGCGGCGTAGGCGCGCAGCACCTGTTCCTTGCTTGGATTGGCGCGGGCTTCGGTCACGGCCTGGAACCAGATTGCCTTGATCTGCTCTAGCTTGATCTGCATCTGAGCGACCGCGATCTGCTTGGTCGGGTACATCCGGCGTTTGACCGGCGGCATGCCCGGCACCGCGCCGCGTAGATAACGTACGGTGAAATCATAAGCGGCTTGCGCCAGGCCCATGTAGGTCGGCGACAGCGTCAGGAACATGTGCGGCCAGCGCATTGCGGCCTGAAAATAGACGCCGCGCGGCATCAGCGCAGAATCCTCCGGCACGAACACGTCCGTGAACAGAAGCGTCCGCGAGACGGTGCCACGCATGCCAAGCGGATCCCAGTCACCAACGACCGAGACGCCTTCCGATTTGGCAGGAATAGCCAGATAAAGCGTATTGCGGCGCGATGCCTTCCCGCCTTCCTCGATCTCGGTGCAGAGCACGCCGTAATAATCGGCATAACCGGAGAGCGATGCAAAGATCTTCTTGCCGTTGACGATCCAGCCGCCCTCGACCGGCCTTGCTTCCGTGCCGAAAGCGACACCGCCCGCCGCCGCCGCACCACCTTCCGAGAACGGCTGCGAGTAGATCGCGCCGTCCTCGACGATGCGCTTGTAATGGACCGCGCACCGCCGCTCGTGCGCGGCGCGGGTGTCCGCGTCCATGTCGAGATCGTCGGCCAGCGGGCCCGACCACAGCGTCGAGCACACATGCATGTTCCAGGTCAGCGCGGTCGCGCCGCAGTACCGGCCGATCTCGGCCGCCGCCAAGGCATAAGTCTGGTAGTTCGCGCCGAGGCCGCCGTGCTTCTTGGGGATGGCAATACCGAGCAGGCCAATGCGATGCAGATCGCGATAATTCTCGGTCGGGAAGGTCGCCTCGCGATCGTAGGTCGCAGCGCGGCCGGCGAACACGCTCTGGCCGATCTCGCGGGCGCGCGCGATGATGCCGGCCTGCTCGTCACTGAGGCGGTATGCGACAGGATCGAAGATCGGAGCATCGAGCACGGCCTTGTCGCTTGCGCCGATATTCTTGCCGACTTGCATGGTCATGGCGCAATCACCTTAGGCTTTGGTCGCGAGAGAGTTCAGGAATCGGCCGAGCGCTTCGTTGAAGATATCGGGGCGTTCGAGATTGGCGAGATGGCCCACGCCAGCGAGCTCGACATATTCAGCTCCAGGAATAAAGGTCGCCATCTTCGCCATCATCGGCGCCGGCGCGTTGTTGTCCTTTGAGCCGGAGAGCAGCAGCGTTGGGACTGAAATATCCCTGAGCGTGCTGCGCTGATCGAAACCGATGAGAGCCAGCATCATGGCGCGATAACTGGCTTCAGGCACGTTTGCCATGCATTCGCGGGCGAGCTCCATTCCCTTTGGATCGGGATCGTCGCCGACCAGCTCCTTCACCAACGAAGGCGCCAGCGACATCATGGTCTCCCCACGATCGAGCGGCCCGAGCCGCGCTGCGATGAAGGATCTCTGCCAATCGCCCTCAGCCTTGCCGAAGGCCGGGCTGGTCTGCGCCAGGACGACCGCGCGCGCCAGTTTCGGCGACTGCACCAGCCACTTCTGGACGATCATGCCGCCGATCGAATGGCCGACCAGAATGGGCCTGCTTGCGCCGAGCTGCTCGATGAATCTCTTGAGTGCATCCGCCAGGGCAGCGATGCTGACGCTGGCGAGCGGCGCCGATCCGCCATAGCCCGGCATGTCCCATGCGATCGCGTGGAAGCGGTTGCCGAATGTGGCGAGCTGGTGCCGCCAGGCTCTCGCCGCGCCGCCAATGCCATGCAGGAAAATCAAAGGTGTCGCGACCGGATCGCCCGCGGCTTCGTAGGCGAAGCGTCCGTCCTTTGTTATCATTGGCACTGGCCGCGACACGCGACATCCTTTTGCTTGGCTCTATGATGCTAACAGGCTCGCGGGCGATGGGAAGGGATAATTTTATACTTAAAGCAATTTTCGGGCCGATCGCCGTGCGGCCGTTCCCGATCGTCAGTCGTCGTTGCAAAAATTTGAAGGTTAAAATATATCCAGGGAACGATCAGCATCTCAGGGAGCCAGCGCATGTCCGGATTGCCGCATTCGCCGCACGCGCTGGTGACCGGCGGCGGTCGCGGCATCGGCCGTGCCATCGCGGCCTCGCTCGTCAGTGCCGGCGCGACTGTGACCGTGCTCGGTCGGAATGCCGCGACTCTTGCAGAGGCCGTCAACGCAGGCGCCGCGCATTTCGCGGCTGTTGCCGACGTCTCTGATGAAGCCTCATTGAAGACGGCCATCCTTGAGGCGAGTACGCGCAAGCCGATCGACATCCTGATTGCCAACGCAGGCAGTGCTGAATCGGCGCCATTCGCGAAGTCGGACAGCGCTCTGTTCAGCCGCATGATGGATGTCAATTTCATGGGCGTGGTCCATGCCATCCGCGGTGTATTGCCGGGCATGAAGGACCGTCCCTATGGCCGCATTGTCGCAGTTGCGTCCACGGCCGGGCTCAAGGGCTATGCCTATGTCAGCGCCTACGCCGCGGCCAAGCACGCCGTGGTCGGTCTCGTGCGTTCGCTCGCTCTCGAGATGGCCGGAAGTAATGTGACGGTGAATGCAGTGTGTCCCGGCTTCACCGACACCGATCTGGTCGCCGGCAGTATCGAAAACATCATGGCGAAGACCGGCAGAACCCGCGAGCAGGCGATCGCCGAGCTCGCCAAACATAATCCGCAAGAAAGGCTGATCACGCCTCAAGAGGTGGCCGATGCCGTGCTGTGGCTGTGTGGCGAGGGCGCCGGCGCGATCACCGGGCAGGCGATCGCGGTTGCCGGGGGTGAAATCTAGCGTGTGTGGCGCAGGCGCGGAACAAGGAAGCTAAGGAGATCGCATGAGCAGACCAGCCAATCCCGTCACCATACCGCTTGCAGATTACTCGCCGCAGCATTTCCTGCTGGCGGTGGTCGATGGTGTTGCGACGGTTACGCTCAATCGCCCCGAACGAAAGAATCCGCTCACCTTCGAAAGCTATCGGGAACTGACCGATTTCTTTCGCGCCTGCGCGTTCGACGAAGCAGTCAAGGCCATCGTCGTCACCGGCGCTGGCGGTAATTTCTCGTCTGGTGGCGACGTGTTCGAGATCATCGGCCCGCTCGTGAAGATGGACACCAAGGGGCTGACGGCCTTCACGCGCATGACCGGCGACCTCATCAAGGCGATGCGCGCCTGCCCGCAGCCGATCGTGGCTGCCGTCGAGGGCATCTGCGCCGGTGCCGGGGCGATCATCGCGATGGCGTCGGACATGCGCCTCGCGGCGAGTGGCACAAAGGTCGCGTTCCTGTTTAATAAGGTTGGCCTTGCCGGCTGCGACATGGGTGCCTGCGCGATCCTGCCGCGGATCATCGGTCAGTCACGCGCCTCCGAACTGCTCTACACCGGCCGGTTCATGACCGCGGAGGAGGGCGAGCGCTGGGGCTTTTTCAGCCGCCTCGTTACGCCCGAGCAGGTGCTGCCCCAGGCGCAATTGCTGGCCAAGCAGGTCGCGGAAGGGCCGACCTTCGCCAACACCATGACCAAGCGGATGCTGGCGATGGAATGGGCGATGTCGGTGGAAGAGGCGATCGAGGCGGAAGCCGTCGCGCAGGCGTTGTGCATGACGACGGCCGATTTCGAGCGCGCCTTCGAGGCTTTCGCCAACAAGGTGAAGCCGGTCTTCAGGGGCGACTAGGATAACCGTCTGTACGGGGGCCAGACCAGCAACGGGGGCTTGCGCGAAATTATTTTAGGCTTAAAATAGTTTGCAGGTGAATTGGCGAGGCTCCCATGAAAATCGCGATCATCGGTGGCGGACCTGCGGGTCTCTACGCTGCGATCCTGCTCAAGAAGCAGCGCCCAGGCGCCGAAGTCACGGTGTATGAGCGCAATCGAGCCGATGACACTTTCGGCTTTGGCGTCGTGTTCTCCGACGCCACGCTGGACAATTTCGAGAAGCACGATCTTCCGAGCTACCGCCGCATCACTCAGGAATTCGCCTATTGGGACGACATTGCCGTGCATTTCCGCGGCACGGTGCACCGGGTCGGCGGCAACGGCTTTTGCGGCTGCTCACGGCAGAAGCTGCTGCTGATTCTTCAGGAGCGGGCACGCGAGCTCGGCGTCTCCCTGCATTTCGAAGTGGATATCGACGACGAAACCCGTTTCGCCGATGTCGATCTCATCCTGCTCGCGGACGGCATCAACAGCCGCTTCCGTGAGAGATACGTCGATCACTTCCAGCCCGAGGTCGACGTCCGCTCCAACAAGTTCGCCTGGATGGGCTCGACAAGGCCGCTCGATGCCTTCACCTTTATCTTCCAGGAAACCGAGTGGGGGCCATTCATCGCCCATGCCTATCAGTATGAGGCCGGGCATTCGACCTGGATTTTTGAGACTGATCCGCAGACGTTTGCGCGCGCCGGGCTGATGGCGCTGGACGAGGCTCAGTCCGCCGCGCGGATGGCGGAGATCTTCGGCTGGTTCCTCGATGGGCACAAGCTGCTGACCAACCGCTCGATGTGGCGCAACTTCCCGATGATCCGCAGCAAGCGCTGGGTGAAGGACAACATGGTCCTGCTCGGCGACGCCAAGGCGAGCGCCCATTTCTCCATCGGCTCGGGCACCAAGCTCGCGATGGAAGACGCCATCGCGCTGGCCGAAGCGATGGAGAAGGCGCCCAGCATCGAGGCGGCGCTGGCGGTCTATGAGAACGGCCGCCGCGAGGAGGTCGAAAAGACGCAGCATGCCGCGGACGTCTCGCTGGTTTGGTTCGAGCACGTCGACCGCTTCTGGGATTTTGATCCCGTGCAATTCGCCTTCGGCGTCATGACTCGCTCGAAGGCAATCACCTACGACAACCTCAAGCTCCGCGCGCCGGATTTTGTGGCCGAGGTCGAAAAGACGTTCGCCAGGCAGGTGCGCAGCAGCGGCTTCGATGTCGACATCGACAAACCGAGCGTGCCGCTGTTCCAACCCTTCCGCTTGCGCGAGATGGAGGTTGCCAATCGCGCCGTGGTATCGCCGATGTGCATGTATTCGGCCAAGGAAGGCGTGCCGACCGATTTCCACCTGGTGCATTACGGTTCGCGTGCGATCGGCGGCGCCGGGCTGATCTTCACCGAGATGACCTGTGTGGGCCGCGATGCCCGGATTACGCCCGGCTGCGCCGGCCTCTGGAATGACGAGCAGGAAGCCGCGTGGCGGCGCATCGTGGATTTCGTCCACGGCAATTCGGCCGCGAAAATTTGCCTGCAAGTGGGCCACGCCGGCCGCAAGGGCGCGACCAAATTGATGTGGGACGGCATGGACCGACCGCTGGAGCAGGGCGGTTGGGAGGTCTGTTCGGCATCGCCGCTGCCCTATTTCCCCGACAGTCAGGTGCCGCGCGAGCTCGATCGTGCCGGCATGAATGCGGTGAGGGACGCTTTCGTCGCGGCGGCCGAGCGCGGCGAGCGCTGCGGCTTCGACATGCTCGAATTGCACTGTGCCCACGGCTATCTGCTCGCGAGCTTCATCTCGCCGCTCACGAACACCCGCTCGGACGACTATGGCGGCTCGCTCGCCAACCGTCTGCGTTTCCCGCTCGAGATCTTCGAGGCGCTACGCGCGACATGGCCGTCGCACAAGCCGATGTCGGTGCGCATCTCCGCAACCGACTGGGCTGATGGCGGCATCACTGGCGATGATGCCGTCGCCATCGCGCGCGCCTTTGCCGAGGCTGGTGTCGATCTCGTCGACGTCTCGACCGGCCAGACCGTGCGCGACGCACAGCCGGTCTACGGGCGCATGTTCCAGACGCCCTTTTCGGACCAGGTCCGCAACGAGGCGCGGGTAGCCACCATGTGCGTCGGCAACATTACGACGGCGGATCAGGCCAACACCATTTTGGCCGCCGGCCGGGCGGATCTCGTCGCGCTCGGCCGTCCGCATCTTGTCGACCCGTTCTTCACCATGAAGGCGGCAGCCTGGTACGGGGCAAACGACGTGTTCTGCCCGCCGCAATATCTGCCCGGAAAAGATCAGATTTTCCGCAACAGCGTTCGCGACCGGGAGGACCTCGAGGAGCTGAGAATTAAGGCTAAGCCCAAGACCCGGGCCGAGCTCAAGGCGGAGGCGACAAAGCCGCTTGCGGCGGAGTGACCGCCCGTGCGACCTTGACCCATTGCCTGTGTTTCGAGTGGAGTGAGGGCGATGAAGGCGATTATCGTCGGTGGCGGTATCGGTGGTCTCACCACGGCATTGATGCTGCGCTCGCGAGGCCTGGATTGTGAGATCTTCGAGCAGGCCGACACCATTCGCGAGCTCGGCGTCGGGATCAACACGCTGCCGCATGCCATGCGCGAGTTGGCGGGGCTCGGCCTGTTGCAGAAGCTCGACGAGGTCGCGATCCGCACCGATCAGCTCTATTATCTCAATCGCCACGGCCAGGAGGTCTGGCGCGAAGCCCGCGGCATCGACGCCGGCCACGACGTGCCGCAATTCTCGATCCATCGCGGCCGCCTTCAGGGCGTCATTCATCGCGCCGTCGAGGAGCGGCTCGGGCAGCAAGCGATTCACACCGGCCGCCGGCTCGGCGCTTTCACGCAGGACGAGGGCGGCGTCACCGCTTATTTCTTCGATCGGGTCGGCGCCCATGTCCACACCGCGCGCGGCGATATCCTGATCGGTGCCGACGGCATCCATTCGCGCGTCCGCGACACGCTGTTCCCGAATGAGGGGCCGCCGTGCTGGAACGGCCTGATGCTGTGGCGCGGCGCCCGCGACTGGCCGCTGTTCCTCACCGGCAAATCCATGATCGTGGCCGGCGGTCTCAACGCCAAGGTGGTGATCTATCCGATAGCGGAAGGATCAAGCCCGGCGAGCCGGCTCACCAACTGGGCGGTGCTGGTCAAGGTGGGCGAAGGCAATGCACCCCCACCGCGGAAAGAAGACTGGTCGCGGCCGGGCCGCCGCGAGGAGCTGATGCCGCATGTCGCGCGCTTCTCGGTCCCCTACATCGACGTGAAGAGCCTGATCTCGGCGACGCCCGAATTCTACGAATATCCGACCTGCGACCGCGATCCCTTGCCCTATTGGTCGTCCGGGCGCGTCACGCTGCTCGGCGACGCCGCGCATCCGATGTATCCGGTTGGCTCGAACGGCGCCTCGCAGGCGATCCTCGATGCGCGTTGCCTTGCCGATGCACTGGTGCGCGCCGAGCATCCGCGCCAGGCGCTGGTCGAGTACGAGAAGAAGCGTCTGCCGATGACGGCGGAGATCGTCCGCTCCAACCGGCGCGGCGGTCCCGAAGGCGTCATCGACGCCGTCGAGCAGCTTGCGCCTGATGGTTTCGACAATGTCGAGAACGTCCTGAGCTATTCCCAGCGCGAAGCGATCGTGCGTGGCTACGCCACCAAGGCAGGCTTCGCCGCAGTGCCGGGACTTGCGGCGGTGCGCGCTTAAAAGACCCGGCTAGCCGCCGGGCGGCGGCGGCAGGAAGTGGATGTTGAACTCGGCGGCCATCGCCACCACGTCCTCGGGCTTCTGCTCCTTCATGTTGTGAAGCCCCCAGAACAGATCGAACAGCTTGCGGCTCGGCGACACCCAGAACAGCACCTTTGCGGTCTGCTCCGACTTGTTGAAGATGCCGTGCGGCACGCCCATGCCGAGGCGGATCAGGTCGCCCGCGGTCGCCTGCGCCTCCGAATTGCCGAGCATGAAATCGAGCTTGCCCTCCAGCATGTACAGATACTCATCCTGATCGGGGTGAATGTGCGGCGGCACGAACGTGCCCGGCGGCAGTGTCGCATGCCAGGAGAAGCTGTTTTCGGCGTAGCTCTTCGGCACATAGGTCTGGCCAAGGATGTTCCAGGAAATGCCCTGGATGCCCTCATTGGCCCGAGTGATGCCGGTGATTTCGCTCTTCATTGCAGTCCTCCCGTAACGCGATACGGTTTTAGGTTATGGTTGAGCATGATCTTTTCGGAAAACCGCTGCGCACTTTTCCGGATCATGCCTTAGTTCGCCGCCTTGCAGTCCTTGGCGTAGCGGTCGCCGTAATTCTCGAAGACCTTCTGCACGATTTCGGTCTGGAACTTGCCGTCCGGACGCTTGGCGACCTTGGTCAGGTAGAAATCCTGGATCGGATAGCCATTGGTGTTGAATTTGAAGGCGCCGCGGAGCGAGGTAAAATCGGCTTTCTTCAAGGCGGCGGCGACTGCCTCCTTGTTGGAGAGGTCGCCCTTCACGGCCTTGATCGCGCTGTTGATCAGCATGGCGGCGTCATAGGCCTGGAAGGCGTAGGTGCCGGGCACGCTGTTGTAGGCGGCCTCATAGGCGGCAACGAACTTCCTGTTCTGCGGATTGTCGAGATTGGGCGCCCAGTTCGCGCCGCCGAACATGCCGACGGCCGCGTCCTGCTGCGCCGGCAAGGTCGATTCATCCACCGTAAACGCGGAGAGCACCGGGATGGTATCGGCAAGCCCTGCCTGCCGGTACTGCTTGACGAGGTTGACGCCGAGGCCACCCGGCATGAACGTGAACAGCGCATCGGGCTTGTGCGAGGAAATCTTGGAAAGCTCCGGCTGGAAGTCCAGCGTGTTCAGCGGCATGTAGGATTCCTCGACGATCTCGCCCTTGTAGTCGAGCTTGAAGCCCGCCACCGAATCCTTGCCGGCCTGATAGTTCGGGACCATCAGGTACATGCGCTTATAGCCGCGATCCTGCGCGACCTTGCCAAGGATCTCATGGACCTGATCGTTCTGATAGGACGTCACATAGAAGAACGGATTGCAGTCCTTGCCGGCAAACGTCGACGGACCGGCATTGGGGCTGATCAGGAAGGTTTTCGATTCTGTAATGGGCCGGTGGATCGCCTGGAGGATGTTGGAGAAGATCGGGCCGACCACAAAGTCGACCTTGTCGCGCTCGAGCAGGCCTTTCACCTTGGTCACCGCCGCATCCGGCTTCAATTCGTCGTCTGCGACGATCACCTCGACATCGCGGCTGCCCATCTTGCCGCCGAGATCCTTAATCGCGAGCGCAAAGCCGTCACGGACTTGCTGGCCCAGCGCAGCGGCAGGTCCCGACAGGGTTACGACCACGCCGAGCTTGATTTTCTCCTGGGCGAGGGCAGGGCTCATCGCGGTGCCGAGCAGCATGGCGGCTGCGGCCAAGGTCATTTGCGTCTTCATGATCTGTCCTTCATGACCATCGGCTTGCGCTGCAAGCCGCGTACTCCAATCCAAGCTTATGCCGATGATGGCCGCCGCCGCAAGCCGAGCTCAAGACGTCGCATCCTGCGGGCAGCAGCGCATGCAAGCGGCGCGCCAATTATTTGAAGCCTAAAGAAATTGACCTGCGGTCGATTGTTGCAGCTTTGGACTTGCGGCCGGCTCCGATTTATTTGAAGCTCAAAACGTTGGGGAATCTGTGCCGGCGCCAATGCCGGCCGTGAGTGACTGCATCAACATGCTCGATTCCGAAACCAAGGCCGTGGAAACGCCGGAGGACCATGCCGAAGAGCTTCGGCTGTGGCTGCGGCTCTTGACTTGCACGACCCTGATCGAAGGGGAAGTCCGCGGCCGGTTGCGGCAGCGGTTCGACGTCACGCTGCCTCGGTTTGACCTTATGGCGCAGCTCGACAAGGCGCCGGACGGCATGACGCTGTCCGACGTCTCCAAGCGCATGATGGTGTCGAACGGCAACGTCACCGGCCTTGTCGAGCGTCTGGTTGAGTCCGGTCACCTCGATCGGCGTACCTCGGAGACGGACCGCCGCGTCCAAGTGATCCGCCTCACAAAACTCGGGCGCGCCGAGTTTCGCAGGATGGCTGCGGAACACGAAGCCTGGATCGCCGACCTGTTCGCCGATCTGACGCCGAAGGATGTGCGGGAATTGATGCGGCTCCTGGCCAAGACCAAGGCGTCGGCGCAGAAATCGGCCGCGCGCAGCCGACCGTAAGTAGGCGGCGGGACGGGCCACAGACCCTATTTGCCGCAGGAAAAAGCAAGGAAATCCCAGAACCCGCTATTGCACCAAATTGTTTTAAGCCTAAAATGTTTTCCAGATCGTGCTGCCGGGTGCAATCCATGCTGAAAGGAGCGTGCGATGGCCAACGCTGCCAAGGTTCAAGTGTCGGGTTCGTGTGACGGCAATGCTGCGACGGCCCATGTCGATACGTTCGCGCGGCAACATCTGCCGCCGCGCGAGCTCTGGCCCGAATTCATCTTCACGCGACCGGAGCTGCGCTATCCCGCGCGATTGAACTGCGTCAGCTATTTCCTCGATCGCTGGGTCGAGCAAGGCCACGGCGATGCGCCTTGCGTCATCAGTCCTGCGGTCAGCTACACCTATCGCGAGCTGCAAGCGCTCGTGAACCGCATCGCCAATGTGCTGGTCGGCAAGCTGGGTCTCGTGACCGGCGGACGCGTGCTGCTGCGCTCGGCCAACAATCCGATGATGGTCGCGACCTATCTCGCGGTCATCAAGGCCGGCGGCATCGTCGTGGCGACCATGCCGCTCCTGCGCGCCAAGGAGTTGTCATATCCGATCCAGAAGGCGGAGATCGGGCTCGCGCTGTGTGACGGAAAGCTCTCCGAGGAGATGGAGAAGGCGAAGGCCGCGGCGCCCGGCCTCAAGCACGTGGTCTATTGGGGCAATGGCGCGGCCGATTCGCTCGAAGCGCTGATCGCGGATGCGAGCCCCGAGTTCAGGGCTGTCGATACCTCGTCCGACGACGTCTGCCTGGTCGCCTTCACCTCGGGCACGACAGGCGATCCCAAGGGCACCATGCATTTCCACCGGGACATGCTCGCGGTCTGCGACGGCTATGCGCGCAACATCTTGCGCGCCGAGCAGAAGGATCGCTTCGTCGGCTCGGCACCGCTCGCCTTCACCTTCGGCTTCGGCGGCGTGTTGTTTCCGATGCATATTGGCGCCTCCTTCGTGGTGCTGGAGAAGACGACGCCGGACGACATTCTGAATGCGATCGAGCAGTACAAGATCACGGTCTGCTTCACTGCGCCGACCGCATATCGGGCCATGCTCGGCAAGCTCGCGGGCCGTGACATCTCCTCGCTTCGCAAATGCGTCTCCGCGGGCGAGACGCTGCCCAAGCCAACATTCGAAGCCTGGCTGAAGGCCACCGGCATCAAACTGATGGACGGCATCGGTTCGACCGAATTGCTGCACATCTTCATCAGCGCGACCGAGGACGAGATTCGCCCAGGCGCGACCGGCAAGCCCGTGCCAGGCTATGAGGCCAAGATCGTCGACGATGAAGGCATTGACGTGCCGCCGGGGACGATGGGTCGTCTCGCCGTGCGCGGCCCGACCGGCTGTCGCTATCTTGCCGATGAGCGACAACGGAAATACGTCCAGAACGGCTGGAACATCACCGGCGATACTTATGTGATGGATAGCGACGGCTATTTCTGGTACCAGTCGCGCTCCGACGACATGATCGTGTCGGCCGGCTACAACATAGCAGGAACCGATGTCGAGGCGGCGCTGCTCACGCATCCGGCGGTCGCCGAATGCGGTGTGGTCGGCGCGCCGGACGAGGCGCGCGGCATGATCGTGAAAGCCTATGTCGTCGTCGCGCCGGGCGTGGCGCCGGACGCGCAGCTCGTGACCGAATTGCAGGAGCATGTCAAACGCGAGATCGCGCCATATAAATATCCGCGCGCGATCGAATTCGTTGCGCAACTGCCAAAAACCGAGACCGGCAAGTTGAAGCGCTTTGCCCTGCGTCAGCTGGCGCAGGCTGCAGCGACGTCCTCCGGCGTCGCTGCGGAATGAGAGAAGGATAGAGAATTGTCCGTGACGTCAAAAGGCCCGCAGTTCGCGGTGCTGCCGACAGCAGCCGAGCAGGAAATCCGCCCCAAGGCGCAGATCCTCCAGCCGTCTGGCTGGCCAATGCCGAAGGGCTATGCCAACGGCATGGCTGCCGAGGGACGCATCGTCGTCACCGGCGGGGTGATCGGCTGGGATGCCGAAGAGCGTCTCGCGGACGGCTTCGTCGCGCAGGTGCGCCAGACCCTGAGCAACATCGCTGCGATCCTGGCCGAAGCCGGAGCAGGGCCCGAGCACCTCGTGCGCCTGACCTGGTATGTCGTCGATATGGACGAATACCTGGCCAATCTGAAGGAGCTGGGCAGGGCCTACCGCGACGTCTTCGGAGCGCACTATCCTGCGATGGCCCTGGTTCAGGTGGTCCGTCTCGTCGAGAAGGCGGCGCGCGTCGAAATTGAGGCCACCGCCGTCGTTCCTCGCTGAGCTCGGCCGTCCGGCGGCGCCCGCGCCTGCGTCCGGTGCTGATTTCGCTAGGACGGATGAAAATCTCCCTCCGAGACGACGCCGACCAGCTTGCCGGTATCGACGACGACCATAAGGCCGCTGACATGCCGCTTCAGCATGATGTTCGCGGTCTCGACGATGCTGATCTCGGGGGTAACCGAGATGCCCGACTGCCTCACACCTAATTCTCAGGCTCTGCGTTCGGCGCGAGGTCGGAGGAGCGGAAGGGCTTGGCTCTGTCCAGTTTGCGGTAGGCCGCCGCGGCCGTTCGCAACAGCTTCTTTTCCCGTTTGCGGTCGAGGAAGCGAGTGCCGGCCTCGAAGCCGAAATCATTCAGCGACGCCGCCAGCGTTTGCCCTCGCGCATCATCATTCAGTTGCCCGAGAGATCTTTGCGCCTTGCGCAATTGCTTGAGGATGGACTTCTGCTTCGTCGCCGCCCCGTCGGTGAACAGATCCGCCAGCGATTCGACGGAATAGGTCATCCGCTTATTGAGCAGCCGCAGCTTGTGCCGCTTCTCGACGTCGAGCTTGCCCAGCTTTCGCGCTTTCTTGAGCAGCGTCGTCTCCCACTCGGTCAATCGCGCTGTCGCATGGTCGGCGAGCGAGCAGCGACGCAATCTGATGGCTTCCTTGCTGCGCCGCGTCGACCACGGGCCGCTCTCGATCCAGGCCGAGGTCTGCTCGACCAGGCGGCGATAGCGTGCGGATTGCAGCGCGCGCGCCAGCAGGCGGTGGCTCTCGGCGCGCTTCTCGTCCCAGTGCTGGAGCTCGGCGATCACGGCGAGCTCGTCGCCACTTTCGGCGACGACCCGCTCGATCGCCACGTCGAGGTCCCGCACCATGCCGAGCTGGCTGTTAAGCCATTTCAGCTCGGCCCAGACAGTCGGCCGCAGCGCGTCGTCGAGCATCGGCGAGAAGAAGCGGATGGCGGTGCGCAGATGTGTCAGCGCGATCCGGATCTGGTGCAGGGCATCAGGATCGCCGCGGCAGGTGCCGTCGTGCTGGGCGAGGACGGCATCAAGGTGACGGCGTGCGATGATCCGGAACGCCGTGTCGCAGGCCATGCCGGAGCTGAGGCGGCCGGGCAGGGCATTGCGCCGTGTTGCCGGCATTGCGCGGGCGGCCGTCGAGGTCGTGCTGGGTCGCGCCATCCTTGCCCGCGTCAATCAGATTGCCTTTATTTGCCCTCAGCGATTGCGTCCCGGCAGCTCTGGAGCGTTTGCTCCTGTGTACCGGATGCATCGATGGTTGCCCAACCGACATGACCGATATTATAGCGCTCTTGCTGCGCGGCAACCTCTTGCGTGGCGTCGGATGCATCTCCCCGGCGGCTTCCGATGCGCGCCTGCCGGGTCGCGAGGTCGGCGACGAGGAAAAAACCGTTCAGCGGCACGTTGCGCTCGCGCGCCAGTGCGGCGATCGCGTCTCGTTCGCCCTCGGCGGCGAATACGCCGTCGATGATCGCCGAATGGCCTTGCGCCAGCACGCGCCGGGCGTACTGAGCCAAGGTGTCGTAGACGCGGGCCGTGACCTCTGGCGTGTATGCGAATGGTGGCAGTCGCTGCGTGTCCTTGACTCCGAACATCTGCTTGCGGACGATGTCGCTGCGCAGCACGATCGCCCCCGGCTGTGGCGCGACGACCGGTGCGAGCGCGCGCGCCAAAACCGTCTTTCCGGTGCCGGACAGTCCCCCGACGGCAATCAGCCGCGGAGCTGGGGGGTGGATCACCGCCCGGGCGAGGCCGAAATAGCGCCGTGCATCGTCAAGGATGCCGGCATCATCAGAACGCGGCAGCTTCAGCCGTGCCAGCGCCACCTGAGCGCGGATCGCCGCCCGGATCGACATGAACAGCGGCAGGACGGAGAGCGCGTCGAGATTGTCGGCTGGCGTCGCAGCGAGATATCGGTTCAGGACAACGTTGGCCGCGCGTGCTTGATCATGGTGCAACAGGTCCATCAGCGTGAATGCGAGATCGTAGAGCACGTCGACTGTTGCCATCTGCGCATCGAACTCGATGGCGTCGAACAGGACCGGCTGTTCGCCGATCAAGACGATGTTCGCAAGATGCAGGTCGCCGTGGCAACGCCGCACGAAGCCGTGGTGGCTGCGCGCTTCGAGCAAGGTGTGGAGGCGCAGGAACATCGCGTGCGAGGCTCTGCCGAGCTGCGCGATTTCTTCGGCGTCAAAACGATTATCTTTTCCCAGGCCATTGCTGTTGCCATCGATCAGACCAGGGATGGAGGAAATCCACGCCCTGCCGTCGGAGTGGCCTGCCGCCGCATGCGAAGCCACGATCGCGTCGGCGGCGGCCGAGGCTAGATCGTTGTCCAGCGGGCCGGCCTTGGCCAGATGATCCAGCGTTTGGCTTTCGTCGAAGCGCGACATGTCGACCGCATACTCGATCGGCCGGCCGGGGCCGCCGATCTGCACCGACCCATCCGGCTCCTCTGTGATCGCCACGACGCGGTGATAGATCTGCGGCGCCAGCGGCCGGTTGATCCTGATCTCCTCCTCGCAGGCCGCCTTGCGCTTGTCGAGAGTCGAATAGTCGAGGAACGGAAACTGCACGGCCCGCTTGATCTTCAGCGCGCGGTCGCCGTCGAGAAACACCGAAGCTGCGTGCGTATCGATCCGCCTCACGCCCGGATGCGTGGCGGAATTGGTGAGAGCCGCAAAGATCCGGTCCTGGGTCGCGGTCTCGTCTGTCATTCCTGCTGGCACATCCAGATGCGTCGGACGGCAGTCCGGCCGCAATCAGCCCCCTGGAACGAGATGGTGGCCAGTCCTTGACTTTGGTCAACGTCCCTTCAAGCTGCCGGTACCGGGCTCGACGAGGATCAAGCGTCGCGACGAAAGCCGGACTACTCTGGCGGCCAAGGAAAAGCGATCCGACATCATTCGCGTCTGAACGTTAGGGGCGGTGTGATAAAGACCGTCATTGGCCAGCCACCCTGCTGGGTTATGATCTCGCACTAAGCTGAACAGTTTGCGGCCCGATCTTCCACCATCGGAACCGCCAGCGACCGGGCGCATTTGCTTTCATGTCGACCTACCGCCTCAAGAATCTGCTGTCGCCGCGTTCCCTCGCGCTGATCGGCGCGAGTCCCCGCCCGGTCTCCGTGGGACGCGCCGTCCTGGAGAACATCCGCAGCGCAGAATTCAAAGGGGAATTCGGCCTGGTCAATCCGCGTCACGCCGAGATCGGCGGCATAGCCGCGGTGAAGAATCTGGACAGGTTGGACTTCGTCCCCGAGCTCGTGATCATTACTGCGCCGGCGCGGGAAGTTCCCGGCATCATCGACCAGGCCGGACGTCGCGGGTCGGCGGGCGCGCTGATCGTCTCGGCCGGGCTCGGCCACGGACCGGGATCCCTGCACGAGGCTGCTATCACTGCTGCCCGCAAATACGGCATGCGGCTGATTGGTCCAAATTGTCTCGGCATCATGATGCCTGGAGTGAGCCTCAATGCCAGCTTCGCAGCACACATGCCAGGCGCGGGAAGTCTCGCGCTGATCTCGCAATCGGGCGCGATCGCGGCCGGCATGGTCGATTGGGCGGCGCAGCGCGGCGTCGGTTTCTCCGGCATTGTCTCGATCGGCGATCAGATCGATGTCGACCTTGCCGATTTGCTGGACTATTTCGCGATGGATCACAAGACCCGCGCAATCCTGCTCTATATCGAAGCTATCAAGGACGCTCGCAAGTTCATGTCGGCGGCGCGCGCCGCCGCGCGAGTGAAACCGGTCGTCCTGGTGAAGTCCGGCCGGATGGCGCAGGGGGCGAAGGCCGCGGCCACGCATACCGGCGCGCTCGCCGGCGCCGACGCCGTCTATGACGCGGCGTTCCGCCGCGCGGGCGCGCTGCGGGTCTCCGATCTGCGCGAGCTGTTCGATTGCGCCGAGACGCTCGGCCGCGTTGAATCGCCGACGGGCAAGCGCCTTGTTATCCTGACCAATGGCGGTGGCATCGGCGTCCTTGCCATCGATCGATTGGTCGAGCTTGGCGGAATCCCGGCGTCGATCTCGGCGGACGCTCGCAAGAAGCTCGATGACGTGCTGCCGCCGACCTGGTCCGGTGCAAATCCCGTCGACATCGTGGGCGACGCCGACGCCTCGCGCTACGCGGCGGCGCTGGAGGTGCTGCTCGCCGATCCCGACAATGATGCCGTGCTTGTCCTCAACGTGCAGACGGCGATCGCCTCAGCGGCCGACATCGCCACGAGCGTGACGGAGTTCGTCAGAAAATACCGCGAGCAGCACCGCCAATGGGCAAAGCCCGTCCTTGCCGCCTGGGTCGGAGCCGATCAAGACATTATTCAGACGCTCTCCGGCGCGGGCATTCCGAACTACCCGACCGAGGACGATGCCGTGCGCGGCTTCATGTATCTGGTCCGGCACCGCGAGGTGGTGGAGGAGCTGAGCCAGGTTCCGCCGGCGATGCCTGATACGTTCGTGCCGGACGCGCTGGCCGCGAAGCGGATCGTCACTGCTGCGATCGCCGACGGCCGCAAATGGCTCGAGCCGGTCGAGATCAAGCACCTGCTCGAAACCTACGACATCGCGATGGTGCCGACCTATGCTGCGACCAATGTCGAGCAGGCGGTGGCCTATGCGAGCGACATGTTCGCGCAAGGCCTGACTGTCGTGCTGAAGATCATGTCGCGTGACATCGTCCACAAATCGGATGTCGGCGGCGTCGTTCTCAATCTGACCACGCCGGATGCGGTGCGCGCGGCTGCCACCGATATTCTTGACCGGGCCAGAAAACTGCGTCCCGAAGCCCGCATCGGCGGCGTCATCGTGCAAGCGATGGTGGTCAAGGCGAAGGCGCGCGAGCTGATCCTCGGTCTTGCCGATGACCCCACCTTCGGCACCGTCGTCGTCTTCGGCCGGGGCGGGACGGCTGTGGAGATCATCAACGACAAGGCGCTTGCGCTTCCGCCGCTCGACCTGCAACTCGCCCGCGATCTGATCGATCGCACGCGCGTGTCACGGCTGCTTCGCGCCTACCGAGACGTACCGGCAGTTAAGCCGGATGCCGTCGCCACGGTGCTGGTTAAGCTGGCGCAGATGGCCGCCGACATTCCCGAAATCCGCGAATTCGACATCAACCCGCTACTCGCGGACGAAACCGGTGTCACTGCGGTCGATGCCCGCGTCGCCGTGGCGCCGCCGCAGCGGAAGTTCGCCGGCTCCGGCCCGGCCAATTTCGCCGTTCGGGCCTATCCGTCGCAATGGGAGCGCCGCCTGGTACTGAAGGACGGCTGGCGTATCTTCGTGCGGCCCTTGCGCCCCGAGGACGAGCCGACCATCCACGAATTCCTGCGTCACGTCACGCCGCACGACCTCCGCCTGCGCTTCTTCGCGCCGATGAAGGAGTTCACCCACGAGTTCATCGCGCGCCTGACCCAGCTCGACTATGCGCGTGCGATGGCCTTCATCGCATTCGCCGAGGAGACCGGTGAGATGGTCGGCGTCGTCCGGCTCCACTCGGACTCGATCTACGAAAGCGGCGAATATGCCATCCTGCTGCGGTCCGACCTCAAGGGCAGGGGATTAGGATGGGCCCTGATGCAGCTGATCATCGACTACGCGAAGTCGGAAGGGCTCAAGACCATATCGGGCGATGTGCTCCAGGAGAACATCGTGATGCTCGAGATGTGCCGCCAGCTCGGCTTCGAGGTCAAGCCGGATCGGACTGAGCCTGATATCTGCGGTGTCAGGCTGAAGCTCTGAGCTCGCCCGCTAGGAGCGGGCTTCAGCCGGTGATGTGACAGCATCTTTGGCCGACCCGATGCCCGCGCCCGACCAGTTTCGGCCGTTCGGCAGCGCCTCAACGCAATCGCGACTTGCATTGCCTGCAATTCTGCAGCGACCTAAATGCATGGACGCATCCTTCGGTTGCCGCCCTTTCGCCTAACCGGGGCATTTTCGCGGCATTTGCCTAAAACCGCGCCCATGCTTTCCGGTTGAAAAGCCTGATAACGTTGACTACGCAGGAACCTCGATGCCTCGCAGTCTTAGGAGCCCCGTGGCGTGCCTCAGGACAAGACCGGCGACCCCCGACAGTCAGCGGGCAACAAACTATCGGTTCTGCGCAAGCACCCGATCTTCGCAGATCTGGAGCCGGAGGCGCTCGATCAGCTCTGCCGCTATGCCAAGCACACAACCGTGAAGCGCGGTGCGACGATCGCCGCCAAGGGCGATCCCGGCAACAATCTGTTCGCGGTGATTTCGGGAACGGTGAAGATCTCCTCTTCGTCGCCGGATGGGCGGAATGCCATTCTCAATCTAATCGGTCCCGGAGAGATCTTTGGCGAGATCGCGGTGCTCGACGGCGCGCCGAGGTCGGCCGATGCGACCGCGAACACCAATTGCGAGCTCTACATCATCGATCGCCGGGATTTCCTGCCATTCGTGAAGAGCCAGCCGGCGCTGGCGATGAAATTCATCGAGCTGCTCTGCGCCCGCCTGCGCTGGACCAGCCAGCAGGTCGAGCAGGTGATCCTGCAGAACCTGCCGGGCCGGCTTGCCAGCGCGCTGATCGGTCTCACCGAGGAGCGCAAGTTCGACTCCGGCAGCGGCACACTCGCGATCACCCAGCAGGAGATCAGCGAGATGGTGGGCATGACGCGCGAGAGCATCAACAAGCAATTGCGCGCCTGGGCCGGCCGTAATTGGGTTCGTCTCGAGCACGGCGCCATCGTCGTGCTGGATATCGATGCGCTGCGCGAACTCGCGGAGAGCGGCCTCTCCGGCGAGTGATATCTCAGACCTGATCGTCGAGGATGGCGACCGCGCGGGTCCAACCGGCGGAGGCGCGTTCGATCTTGACCGGAAAGCATGAGACCGTGAAGCCGGTCGAGGGCAATTGATCGAGGTTGTGCAGCTTCTCGAGATGGCAATAGCCGATGTGCCGCCCTGCCTTGTGGCCTTCCCAGATCAGGCCGGCATCCCTTGTTTCGGCATATTTCTTCGCGGTGTAGACGAACGGCGCGTCCCAGCTCCAGCCATCGGTGCCGGTCAGGCGGACGCCGCGTTCGAGCAGGTACATCGTGGCCTCATAGCCCATGCCGCAGCCGGAATTGACGTAATCGGCTTGGCCGAATTTCGCGCCGGCGCTGGTGTTGACGACGACGATCTCCAGCGGCGCCAGCGTGTGTCCGATCCGTTTCAGCTCCTTCTCGACGTCGCCGGCGCTCGCCACGTAGCCATCGGGCAGATGCCGCAAGTCGAGCTTCACGCCGGGTTGAAAGCACCATTCCAGCGGCACTTCGTCGATGGTCCACGACCGTTCGCCGCGGTTCATGGTCGGATGGAAGTGCCAGGGCGCATCGAGATGCGTCCCGTTATGGGTCGACAGCGCGACCTGCTCGACGGCCCAGCCCTGGCCATCCGGAAGGTCTTCCGCCTTGAGGCCGTCGAAGAACTGCAGCATGCGCGGCAGGCCCTGTTGGTGATCGATGTACTGGATCGTCGGATGGTTGCCTGGCGGATCGGCAGTCACGTCGTTTCGGAGCGGCACTGAGATATCGATCAGCTTCCGCGGCATGGGCATTTTCCTCGATATGGTCCGCTGTTTCGAACATGTTGAGGGGGCTCGGTAGGCGGCGTCAAGTCACGTGCCGGCGACGTCGAGCCAGCCCACCGTGCCCACCCTAATGCGAATTGCGCCAGAAATTGATCGATGCAAGTCTTGCATTGATCAATGCTGGATTTGGCTTGGACTCAGAATGCCGCCCGCCCTACGGACGACATTGGCGCTTGACTTCACACCTGAAGTGGAGCGACCCAAGGCGGCCCGCAGCCGGCCGACAACGACATAATCAACTCAATCGACCAGGAGGAAAGCCCAGATGAAGACGCTCACCGGTATCATCACAGCCGTTGCCTTGGCGGTCTCAGCGCCCCTGGCGACCGCACGCGATTTCCGCTCCGCCGACATCCACCCCGTCGATTATCCGACCGTCGAGGCCGTCAAGTTCATGGGCAAGCAGCTCGCGGCGGCGAGCGGCGGCAAGCTCGGCGTGAAGGTGTTTCCCAACGGAGCCCTGGGCTCCGAGAAGGATACCATCGAGCAGCTCAAGATCGGCGCTCTCGACATGATGCGGATCAACGCATCGCCGCTGAACAATTTCGTGCCGGAAACCATCGCGTTGTGCCTGCCTTTCGTCTTCCGCGACACGAAGCACATGCGCACCGTCCTTGACGGTCCCATCGGCGATGAGATCCTGGCGGCGATGGAGCCGGCGGGACTGGTCGGACTTGCCTATTACGATAGCGGGGCCCGGTCCATCTACACCGTCAAGGCACCGGTCAAGTCGCTCGCCGACCTCAAGGGCCTAAAGATCCGCGTCCAGCAATCCGATCTGTGGGTCGGCATGATCCAGAGCCTCGGGGCCAACCCGACGCCGATGCCCTATGGCGAGGTCTATACCGCGCTCAAGACCGGCCTCGTGGACGCTGCCGAGAACAACTGGCCGTCCTACGAGTCCTCGCGCCATTTCGAGGCCGCCAAGTTCTACAACGTCACCGAGCACTCGCTGGCGCCGGAAGTTCTCGTGATGTCGAAGAAGGTCTGGGACACGCTGAGCAAGGAAGATCAGGCGATGGTCCGCAAGGCGGCCAAGGAATCGGTGCCTGTCATGCGCAAGCTCTGGGACGAGCGCGAGCAGGCCTCCCGCAAGACGGTCGAGGCGGCCGGCGTTCAGGTCGTGACCATCGCCAACAAGGCGGAATTCGTCGACGCGATGAAGCCGGTGTATACGAAGTTCGCCGGCGACGAGAAGCTCCAGAGCCTTGTCAAGCGCATCCAGGACACGAAGTAAGCACAGCGGTGCCGGGTCCGGAGTCGCCTAGCGTGCGATGCCGGACCCTCGCGGGGGAGGGACGGGATGACAGATCCACACGTCGCAAGCCACGAGGCGGTCGCCGGACGCCCGTCCACCGGCTTACTGTCGCGGATCAATGCTCCCGTCGCGCGCGCGGGCATGTATCTGTCCGTGACCGGCCTGCTCGGCATCGTCATCATCGTGTTCTACCAGGTGTTCGGGCGTTACGTGCTCAATTCGAGCCCGACCTGGACGGAGAACCTCGCGCTGGTTCTGATCCTGTATGTCACCTTGATCGGCGCCGCTGTCGGTGTGCGCGATGCCGGACACATCGGCATGGACAGTCTGCTTGTGATGCTTCCGGATTACATCCGGGAAAAGATCGAGCTCGTGATCCACGTCCTGGTGGCCGTGTTCGGCATTGCGATGGCCTATAACGGCTGGATCCTGGGGGCGTCGGTTGGAACGGTGAAGATCCCCAATCTCGGCCTGCCCGAGGTGATCCGTTACGTGCCGCTGATCGCCTCCGGTGTCCTGATCGTCTCCTTTTCAATCGAGCACATCGTTGCTCTCCTGCGCGGCGAAGAGGTCGTCCCCTCATGGAACTGATCATCCTCGGCGCCACGTTCTTCGGCTTCCTGATCCTCGGCGTCCCCGTCGCCTTCGCGATTGGCCTCTCGGCGATCTGCACCATCTTGTACGAAGGTCTGCCGGTTGCCGTCATCTTCCAGCAGATGATGTCGGGGATGAACATCTTCTCGTTCCTCGCCATTCCGTTCTTCGTCTTCAGCGGTGAGCTGATGCTGCATGGCGGCGTCGCCGACAAGATCGTGCAGCTCGCCAAGAACCTCGTCGGGCACATCCGCGGCGGGCTCGGCATGTCCAACGTTGTCGCCTGCACGCTGTTCGGCGGCGTCTCCGGCTCGCCTGTCGCCGACGTGTCGGCGATGGGCGCGGTGATGATCCCGATGATGAAGAAGGAGGGTTTCGACACCGACTACGCCGTCAACGTCACCACCCATGCCTCGCTGGTCGGAGCCTTGATGCCGACCAGCCACAACATGATCATCTATGCCCTGGCGGCCGGCGGCAAGGTCTCGATCGGCGCGCTGATCGCCGCTGGCCTGCTGCCGGCGCTGGTGCTGATGGTGTGCATGCTGGTCGCCGCCTACGCGGTCGCGGTGAAGCGCGGCTATCCGGCCGGCAAGTTTCCGGGCTGGGCCGAGGTCTTCCGCTCGCTCGCCGCCGCGCTGCCTGGCCTTCTGATCGTCGGCATCATCCTGGCGGGCATCCTGTCCGGCGTCTTCACGGCCACTGAATCGGCAGCCGTCGCGGTCACCTACACGATCCTGCTGACGTTCTTCATCTACCGCACCATGACCTGGGGCAACTTCCTGCGCGCCGCGGCCAAGGCTGTGAAGACGACCGGCGTGGTGCTGTTGCTGATCGGCGTCTCCACCATGTTCCAGTACCTGATGGGGCTGTATGAAGTCGCCGATCTCGCCGGCGCGATGATGAGCAAGGTCTCGACCCAACCCTGGATCATCTTCCTGCTCATCAACGTCATCCTGTTCGTGCTCGGCACGTTCATGGACATGGCCGCGACCATCCTGATCTGCACCCCGATCTTCCTGCCGATCGCGATGAAGGCGGGCATGGATCCGGTGCAGTTCGGCATGCTGATGCTGATCAATTGCGCGCTGGGGCTGAACACGCCACCGGTCGGAACGACGCAGTTCGTGGGCTGCGCCATCGGCGGCATCTCGGTCGGCGCGGTGATGCGCACCATCCTGCCGTTCTATGCCGCGCTGATCGCAGCACTGATGTTCGTGACCTACGTCCCTGCGTTCTCGCTGTGGCTGCCTCGCCTGCTGATGGGCTACAAGGGATAGCAGCACCAGGGAGAAGCTATCAGTGACGGACTATCGCAAGCTTTTCGATCTCACCGGCAAGACCGCAGTCGTTCTCGGCGCCGCATCCGGCATCGGCAAGTCGTCGGCCGAGGCGCTGGCCGGGCTCGGTGCCCGCGTCGTTTGCGCCGATCGCGCGTTTGATGCGGCGGAAGCGACCGCCGCCGGCATTCGCGACAAGGGCGGCTGGGCGGAAGCAGCTAGCTGCGACGCCGCAAGCGCCGCGGACGTCAAGGCGCTGGCCAAAACCGTGATGCAGAAGTTTCCGCGGCTCGACATCGCCGTCACGACGCCCGGGCTCAATATCCGCAAGACCATCCTTGACTATTCCGAGGAGGATCTCGATCGCGTCCTGAACCTCAACGTCAAAGGCACGGTCTGGTTCTTCCAGGCCTTTGGCCGCATCATGGTCGAGCAGAAGGGCGGCAGCATCATCGCCTGCTCCTCGGTGCGCGCAGTCACGATCGAGCCGGGCCTGGGCGTCTATGGCTCGACCAAAGCGGCGATCGGCCTTCTGGTGAAGGGCTTTGCCTCCGAGGTCGGGCATGCCGGCGTGCGCGTCAATGCGATCGCGCCGAGCATCGCCGAGACCGCGTTGACCGGCCCGTTCAAGCAGCGGCCCGACATCTACAATCTCTACGCCGGCCACACCGTGTTCAACCGCTGGAGCAGCGCCGACGAGGTCGCCACCGCGGTGGCCTATCTCGCCTCGGACGCCGCGAGTTATGTCAGCGGCAGCACGATGTTCATCGACGGCGGCTGGACGGCCGTGGACGGCCCACCGACCGGCCTTACCCAGCTGCACAAATAGGCGGCCATCTGCATCTAGCCGGTAAAGCCCACGCGCCGGCGCAGCTCCTTCTGCTCTTCGCTAGTCAGCAGGGCGATCAGCGCGGCCGCCTCCTTTGGATACGCGGCCCGCGCTGTCGCGCCGGCCGTATACATCGTCACGAGCTCGCAGCCCGGCGGCAGCGATCCCGATAGCGCGATGCCGTCGGTTGCGATGATCTCGGTCGCCTGCGTGCAGCCGATCGGCCTTTGCGCGGTGGACGCCGCGAGCTCCCGCATCGCACTCGCGCCGTTCGCAAAGATCATGAGGCGTGACGCGACCTCATAGGCAATGCCGAGCTGATCCAGCACCTTGGCGACATGCTGTCCCGCCGTCGAAGCCTTGGTATCGGGGACGTAGATCGCATCGGCGCTGCGTAAGACCTCACGCAGATCGGATTCGGTCCTCACCGTCACCCCGGGATCTCGGTTGCGGACCGCCAGTGCAGTCTCGACTTGGCCGATATCAGCGAGCGAGGAGGCCGTGACAAGCTTTTCCCCGGTGAGCTTTGCAAGAAGGGCTTGCGTCAGGATCACGAGGTCCGCAGGTTCTCCCGCGCGCAACTTGTCGGCCATGATACCGACCGCGCCAAATTCGCCATCGATGCCGAAGCCGGTCTGCGCCTTGAAGGCCTCGGTGAGGCCGCGCACCAGCCCTTGCGCTGCGCCGCCGCTCAAAATGTTCACTGTCGTCACGATGCAAGCTCCGCAGCTGCAATGATCCTGTCGCGCGTGATTGGCAGGTCGCGCACGCGCACGCCGAGGCAGTCGTAGACCGCATTGGCGATCGCTGCCGTCACCGGGCCGTGCGCGGCTTCACCGGCGCCGACCGGCTCGATCTCCGGCCGCTGGAGGAGTTCGACATCCACTGCCGGCACTTCGCTGAATCTCAGGATCGGGTAGTCGGTCCAGGACGTCGATGTGATTCGCACCCGGTCGAAGCGGACACGCTCCTTTAGCACCCAGCTCGTTGCCTGGATCGCGCCGCCCTCGATCTGGTTGATGACGCCGTCCGGATTGATGGCTTCGCCAACGTCGACGGCAAGCGTCAGCCGCTTCACGCGGATGTCGTCGGTGCCTTCGATTTCGGCAATCGCGGCGCAGTAGGCTCCCATGTTCTTATAGCGCGCAAAGCCGACGCCGTGACCGATGCCGGTTCGCTTCTGCGGTTTCCACGCCGCGCGTTGCGCAGCGGCGCGGATGACGTCCTTGGCGCGCTCGTCGCGCAGATGGCGCAAACGGAATGCGATCGGGTCCTCGCCGCGCAGGGCGGCGATCTCGTCGAGCAGGGATTCGATGGCGAACACATTGCCTTGTGCGCCGAGGGTCCGCAGCGCCGAGGTGCGTACCGGCATCGTCAGCAATCGGTGGCTCGTGATCGTCCAGGCCGGGAGGTCATAGAGTGGAACGGAGTTGCGATCAGCGCCGCCGCCATTGGCGGCCGGCGGGTTGGACGAGATCATGCGCGCGTAGGGGTTTGCGATCTCAGTCGCGGCAAGCAGCGCCGGCTGCGCCGCGCGCCCCGGCCGCGCCGCGTGACCGTTGCTCCAGATGGTATGACGCCAGCCGACGATCTCGTTTTCGGCGTCGACATCGGCCTCGATCTCGATAGCCATGGCCGCACCGAACGGCGCATGGGACATCTCGTCATGGCGCGACCATTGCACCCGCACCGGATGGCCGCCGGCAGCCTTTGCCAGCAGCACGGCGTCGAGCGCGACGTCGTCGGCCGCGTTGTGTCCGTAGCAGCCGGCGCCCTCCATGTGCTCGACGACGATGTTCTCGGCCGGCAGCCTCAGCACGATCGCGAGATCGGCGCGCAGCAGATAGACGCCCTGGCTGTGGGTCCAGACATGGACGCGATCGCCATCCCATTGCGCCATGGCGCAGGACGGCGCGATCGAGCCGTGTGCGATGTAGGGGCGGGTGTATTGGCGGCGCAGGGTTTGGGCTGGCTTGGTCGTCGCCGCTCCGGTCCTGATCTCGATGATGGTGGTCTCGACCGGCTGGCTTCTTAGGAAGCCCGTCAAATCATCTTCATCGGGCAGCGCATCGCCGGCCGACCAAGTCGCGCCCTTGCGTAAGGCTTTCAGAGCGGCTTCCGCCGCTGCCTCGCTGTCAGCAACCACGCCGGCAAAGCCGCCGTCGCGAACGATCGTGACGAGAGCGGGGACAGCGCGCGCAGCCTCCTCATTGAGCGCAGTCAATCTGGCCCCTGAAACCTCCGGCCGCAGCACGCGTCCGTGCAGCAGGCCCGGCAGTGCCCAGTCGTGGATGAAGCGCGGCCGCGCGAACACCTTGTCGGGAATGTCGACGCGCTGCACGGAATGTCCGGCGACGAGACGCTCGGTGGCGCTTTTCGCTGTCGCGCCCGCGGTGACGTCGTGGTCCAGCGAGACCTCGCCAGCCAGCTCCCAATAGCTGGTGCTGACATTGCCCGGTCCCGAGATCGTGCCGTCATCGATACGGAGCAGCGCCGCATCGACGCCGAAGCGCTCCGATGCAGCAGTGAGGAAGCGCTGGCGCACCTCGGCGCAGGCGTGGCGCAGTGCGCGGCCGGATTGCTGGATCGACAGGCTGCCCGAGGTGACGCCTTCGTTCGGGCTCATTGCCGTCGAGGCGCGGATCATCTCGATCCTGATGATATCGAGATCGAGCTCGTCCGCCGCAATTTGCGCCAGCGCCGTCACGATGCCCTGGCCGATTTCCACTTTGCCGGGCGAGATCGCTACCCGGCCGTCGGCGGTGAACCGCACCCAGGACGATAGTCTTGGATTGGCCGCGAGGCTGGCCGACAGCTTCGGGGCAGGGGACGACACATTCATGACGTCGCCATCTCCGATGCCGCCCGCAGCACGGCGCGGACCATGCGGTTGTGCGATCCGCAGCGACAGAGATTGCAGTCCAGCGCGGCTCTAACCTCGGCCTCCGTCGGTGACGGATTGCGCTTCAGCAGCGCCGCAGCGCTGATCAGAATCCCCGATACGCAATAGCCGCATTGCATCGCCTGTTCGCAGACGAAGGCACGTTGCAGCGCGTGCGGTTGCTCGACCGTGCCGAGGCCCTCCACGGTGATGACGTCCTTGCCGGCGACCGACCACATCGGCATGTCGCATGAAGCCATGGCGCGGCCGTCGATCATGACGTAACAGGCGCCGCACTCACCGGCGCCGCAGCCGAAATGCGCACCGGTGACAGCGAGCCGGCTGCGCAGCACGTCGAGCAGGATCTGATCAGGATCGACATCCACGGCCATCGCTGCGCCGTTGAGCTGGAATTGAATGGCAGGCATTCTCGCGCTAAGGCCTCACGACTTGTCGAACTTCTTGACCACGTCGGCCCATTTCTCGATGTCGCCGCGCAGGAATTTTTCGAACTGTTCCGGCGTCATCGACATGGGCACGGCACCTTGTTCTGTCCAGAGCCTGATGATGTCGGGCCGCTTTACCATTGCGTTGACGGCCGCGTTGAGCTTGTCGATGACAGGCTTCGGCGTCCCCGCCGGCGCCATCAGGCCGAGCCAGATCGTCGCCTCGTAGCCAGGCACCCCGGCCTCGATCGCGGTCGGCACGTTCGGCAGCACGGCCGAGCGCTGCTTGCCGGTGGTGGCGAGCGCGCGGACCTGGTTCTCACCGATGTTCGGCGCCATTGCCGGCACGGCGTCGATCATCATCTGCACCTGTCCGCCGATCACGCCGCTGCGCGCCTCGCCACTGTTGCGATAAGGCACATGGACGATATCGACGCCGGCCATGACTTTGAACAGCTCGCCGGCCATGTGATAGGGCGTGCCCTGGCCGGAGGAGGCGTAGTTCAGTTTGCCTGGCTGCGCCCTAGCGAGCGCGATGAATTCCTGCAACGTCTTTGCTGCGACTTGCGGATTCACCACGATGACGAGATCGGAAGAGTTCACCGGCGCGATCGGCGCGAGATCGCGCATCAGCTCGTATTTGCGCTTGTCCGCCGTCAGCAGGGATTCGTTCGCGGTCTGGGTATTGGACATCATCAACAGCGTGTAGCCGTCGGCGGCCGCCTTTGCCGCTTCGACCGTGCCGATGACGCCGCCCGCGCCGGTGCGGTTCTCGATCACGAAGGGTTGGCCAAGGCTTTCCTGGAGCACGTTGCCGATCAGCCGGGCCGCGACGTCCGCAGGCCCGCCGGCGCCAAAGGGCACGATGATGCGGACCGAGCGGGTCGGATAATCCTGTGCCAAGGAGGAGGCCGCGGAGAACGCGGCAAGCACGCCGGCCGCCAGAGCCTGCATGAATCTTCGGGCTTTCATGCCCACCTCCCTGATGTCGTTCTTGTTGGCCGGCACTGTAGCGGCAGGGGATGTGGACTGTCGACGGCTCACAAAGCCGATCGTGCCGGGAATGTCGCGACCGTCTCGTTGTGGCCGCGCCGCTCTTCGCAGTCGCGGCAGGAACCGGAAGCGCACGTGATCTGAGCAAATCGCATGGGAATTGCCGGATAAATGCCCTCGGCTGACGGGTATTTTGGTGTTACGAACTGGGACATGAACCAGCACGCCAAGATCGAAATCCGCCATTCGACCTGCCCGCATGATTGTCCCTCGGCCTGTGCCCTCGATGTCGAGGTGGTCGAGGGCCGCAGCATCGGCCGGGTCCGCGGTTCGAAGCAGCAGACCTATACGGCCGGCGTCGTCTGCGCCAAGGTCGCCCGCTACGCCGAGCGCATCCATCACCCCGAGCGGGTGACGTTTCCGATGCGCCGCATTGGGCCGAAGGGTTCTGGGCAATTCGCACGGATCTCCTGGGACGAGGCGCTGGATGAGATTGCCGATCGCTTCAATCAAGCCGAGCGCGAATTCGGCGCGGAATCGGTCTGGCCCTATTACTACGCCGGCACCATGGGCCTCGTGATGCGCGACAGTCTCAATCGCCTCACGCATGTGAAAAAATATTCGCGCTTCTATCAGACCATCTGCGCCAATGTTGCGCGCATCGGGTTCGCGATCGGCACCGGCAAGATCGCCGGCGTCGACCCGCGCGAGATGGCGCTGTCCGACCTCGTCGTGATCTGGGGCACAAATCCCGTCAACACCCAGGTCAACGTGATGACGCACGCCTCGCGCGCGCGCAAGGAGCGCGGCGCCAGAATCGCTGCGGTCGACATCTACGACAACGAGACCATGAAGCAGGCCGACATCAAGATTCTCCTGCGACCCGGCACCGACGGCGCGTTTGCCTGCGGCGTGATGCATGTCCTGTTCCGCGACGGCTATGCCGACCGCGCCTACATGGACAAATACACCGATTGCCCTGATGAGCTCGAGGCGCATCTGAAGACGCGCACACCCGAATGGGCCTCGGCCATCTCAGGCGTGCCGGTGGCCGAGATCGAGGCCTTTGCCAAGGCGGTCGGCGAGACCAAGCGGACCTTCCTGCGTCTCGGTTACGGCTTCACCCGCTCGCGCAACGGCGCGACGCAGATGCATGCGGCGCTGTGCATTCCCGCCGTGACCGGCGCCTGGCAATATGAAGGCGGCGGCGCCTTCTTCAACAATTACGCGCTCTGGCATTTCAACGAATCCATCATCGAAGGCCACGATGCGATCGACAAGACCACGCGCGCGCTCGACCAGTCGCAGATCGGCCGCATCCTCACCGGCGATGCCGAAGCCCTGCAGGGCAGGGGCCCGGTCAAGGCGATGCTGATCCAGAACACCAACCCGATGACGGTGGCGCCGGAGCAGGCGCTGGTACGGCAGGGCTTTGCGCGCGAGGATCTTTTCGTCGCGGTGCACGAGCAGTTTATGACCGAGACCGCCGAGATGGCCGACATCGTGCTGCCGGCGACCATGTTCATGGAGCATGACGATCTCTATTACGGCGGTGGCCATCAGCACATTTCGGTCGGGCCCAAGCTGATCGACCCGCCCGGCGAATGCCGCTCCAATCACGAGGTGTTGCAGGGGCTGGCGCCGCGGCTTGGTGCGAAGCATCCGGGTTTCGACATGACGCCCCGCGAACTGATCGACGCGACGCTCAAGCTCAGCAATCACGGCGACATCGCCGGCCTCGAAGCTGATATCTGGCGCGACCTGCAACCCGATTTCCGCACCTCGCATTATCTCGACGGCTTCGCCCATGCCGACGGAAAGTTCCATTTCAGGGCCGACTGGGCGCATCCGCCTTTCGGTCAGACGATGGGCGATTTCGACAAGATGCCGTCGCTGCCGGATCATTGGGCGGTGATCGAGCACACGGATCAGGCCCATCCATTCCGCCTCGCCACCAGCCCGTCGCGCAGCTTCCTCAACACGACTTTCAACGAGACGCCGTCCTCGCAGGCGCGCGAGGGCAGGGCGAGCGTGATGATCCATCCGCTGGATGCGGCCGCGCTCGACATCGCGGGCGGCGATGCGGTGACGCTCGGCAACGGCCGTGGTGAGAGCACGCTGGTCGCAACGCTGTTCGAGGGCGTGCGGCGCGGCGTTCTGATCGCCGAATCCGTTCACCCGAACAAGGGCCATATCGGAGGCCGCGGCATCAACATGCTGACGGGCGCGGACACCATCGCGCCGATTGGCGGGGCGGCATTCCACGACAACAAGGTCTGGATCAGGAAGGCGGCCGCGGGCTGAAGCACACTGTCGCTTCGATTGCCCTCTAAATTTGTGTCGAGGCGCTAAAGCTCCGCCTCGCCGCAGATTGCGCTTGCACCTCGCGCCCGAGCTGCCGCAAATGACAGCAAAACCGGGCCAAGGAAGCGAGCGTGCCATGAGCGACACCACAGCCGTCATTACCGAGAAGCGCGGGCAGGCGCTCTGGATCACCATCAACCGGCCGGAGAAGCGCAACGCGCTGAACGGCGATGTCATCGCCGGCATCAGCAAAGGCTATCGCGACGCGCATGACGACAAGGACGTCCGCGTCATTGTGCTGACGGGCGCGGGCGACAAGGCGTTCTGCGCGGGCGCCGACCTGCAGAATTCCGGCGCGGCTTTCGCGATGGATCATTCCAAACCAAATGTCGACTATGCGGATCTGCTACGTTTGTCACAGAACGCCACCAAGCCTGCGATTGCGCGGGTTGGCGGCGTCTGCATGGCCGGCGGCATGGGCCTATTGTGCATGACCGACATGGCGGTTGCAGCCGATCACGTCATCTTCGGCCTGCCGGAGGTGAAGGTCGGCGTGTTCCCGATGCAGGTCCTGAGCCTGCTGCAAAGGATCGCGCCGCCGCGGCTTGTCAACGAATGGGCGCTCACGGGTGAGCCGTTCGATGTCAAGGCGGCGCAGGCCGCGGGCCTCCTCAATTACGTCGTGCCTGCGGCCGAACTCGACGCCAAGGTCGACTGGCTGATCGGCCGCATCGTCGACAAATCGCCGACCGCGATCCGCCGCGGCAAATACGCCATGCGCGCCATCGCATCGATGTCTTTCGACGAGAGCATCGCCTACACCGAAAGCCAGATCGCGCTGCTCGCGATGACCGAGGACGCCAAGGAGGGATTGAAGGCGTTCAGCGAGAAGCGATTGCCATCTTGGACCGGAAAATAGGCGATCATGTCAGGGCACGGTTGGATGCTGTGGTCCTTCAAAGCAGCTTTATTCCGAGGAGTGATCGGCGTTTAGTCGAACAAGGAGCGCTCTTCTGCGCTGCTCGCGACGCTTCTTTGTGGCTGTGATCAACTGTTTGCCGGTGCGCTTGGCGTAGGTTGGCAGTTGGCGGCTTGATCTATGACGGCCTGCGGCACGCAACTCTGCGTCCGTGAGATCGCTATCGGCACCTTCGGTGAAGCCTCCGTGCCGGAAGGAAGTAAAGGAAAGTTCCTGGCGAAGGTCGGCCGCTGCGATGATCTTTTTCACCACGCTGCGCAGATAGCGCAGGTCCTTGCGTGGCGTAATCCATGGAAGCGGGGTTACCGACCGACGATGGGCATGGTCACGCCGGAATACCAACCCCGGGAGCGAGGTCTTTTTCATCTCATCGAGCTCGTCCATAAGTTCAGGAAAGAGAGGGGCGCCCGTTTCGTCTAACAGTGGCCACCAGGCTTCCTCTCCATTCTTTGAGTGCACGATCCTGACGCTGTTTGGCCGTTCGCTAGGACGGTAGTGCGACATGTCGAAGGAGCCAAACACGTGCTGCTCCCGCTGCAGCCACTCCCATGACAACAAAGCAGCAGTTGCGATGGAGCGATAGTCGAGCCTTTTCGCGGCAGCCCTGAACGCGACGAGTTCATCCCAAGTTGCGGTTGGTGTGGGCCGTATCGGCTGGCCGGGCGCACGTGATCTTAATCCCATGCGTGAAAATGGATTGCTCGCTGGTACCATTTTTTCTTGAGCGCGCTGCCCGACGAACCAGGCCCGCCGGCAGCTCGCCATGGCCACATTTGCGTAGCGACGACGCTCGCGGACGACGACCTCTCCATTCTTGCCTACTTTTGTTACGACTAGCAGCTTTCCATAAACTGCGTCGACGAACGCCTTGGTGAAATCGGACAATTGCTTCGACCCAACGCGACTTCCATCTTTCAGCTCGTGATTGGCAAAGAGCGCGAGACTCTTTTTGTACTGCCGCTGAGTGGTGCTTTCGATTTCGCCCCACTTCTGGTGAGCTTGGTAGATGCCGACCAGCCAATCGAACGTGCCGGGCTCGGGAGAGGCCGGCATCATGTCACTTAGACCCCGTGAGCGCCAACTCTCGAATGCCGGCAAGAGGACTTTTTCAACCCGCTCGACGGCACCCGCATAATCGCTCCCTAAAGCTTCAGGCCTCAAATGGCAGCCCTGCCGACGAGCCCAGGTTGGCGGCGCGAAATAGTAAGCCACCGTATTGTTCGCCAACAGTTTTCGTTGACAATATCGAGGAAGCTTCGGTGCCGCATCAAGTGACATCATACCAGACATAAGAGATCCTCCGGCTCCTTGGCGTCTCTTCTTGGTGCGTGCCTTCGCCTGGGTGGTGCTGCTCGGGCGCAACGGCGTCATCAACAAGCTTCTCGCCTCGCTCGGCATGATCTCGACGCCGGCCGGCCTGCTCTACAATTTCGGCAGCGTCCTGGTCGGGATGGTGAATGCACTGCTGCCGCTCGCCGTACTGACGATGTTGTCGGTGATGGATAACATCGACCGCAACTTGCCGCGTGCGGCGGCAACGCTCGGGGCAAGGCCCGGCATGGCGTTCTGGAAGATCTATTTCCCGCTGTCGCTGCCCGGCGTCGCGGCCGCGGGCATCATGGTGTTCGTCACCGCCATCGGCTTCTTCATCGTGCCGGCGCTGCTCGGCGGTCGCCGCGAGACCATGATCACGCAGCTCATCATCGACCAGATCCAGCAGACTATGAACTGGGGCTTTGCCGGAGCGATCTCGGTGCTGCTCCTGCTCGTCGTGCTGATCGTCTTTGCCGCCTATGACCGGCTGCTCGGCCTGTCGACGATGACGGGAGCCGCCACCGCAAGGAAGGCCAAGCCGTCGCGCCTGAGCGGTCCGATCCAGAAGGCCGCCGATGCGCTGTTGACTATGCTAGGGTCGCTCTTCGACGGCATCATTCACCTGCTCTCCTCGCAGCGACGCAAGCCCAATCCTGACCAGCCGGGTCTCGGCTTGCAGGTCTTCGTCTGGCTCATGCTCCTGGTCATCAGCCTACCGACGCTCCTGATGATCCCGCTGTCCTTCGGTAGTGGTGGTCTCAACTGGCCGCCGCAAGGCTTCACGTTGCATTGGTATGAGACCGTGCTGACCTCGCCGGTCTGGGCGCAAGCGCTGCTGCGTTCGCTTATGGTCGGCGTTGGCACGGGGCTGCTTGCGATGCTGATCGGCACGCCCGCAGCCTTCCTGCTGGTGCGGAGCGAGATCCCCGCCAAGGCTGCCTGGCTCGCCTTCATCCTGTCGCCGATCGTCGTGCCGCGCATGATCATCGCGGTCGAACTGTTCTACCTGTTCGCGAGCATCGGTCTGGTTGGCAGCGCCCTCGGTCTGATCCTCGGGCATACGGTCGTCGCGGTGCCCTATGTGGTGATAACCATGATGGCGGTGCTGCGCAATTACGACACGCGGCTTGACCTTGCGGCGCAGAGCCTCGGCGCGCGGCCGGTCGCGACGCTACGATACGTTACGTTTCCGATCCTCGGCGCCGGCATGATGTCGTCGTTCCTGTTTGCCTTTGCCACCTCGTTCGACGAGCTGACGATTGCGCTGTTTGCGACCGGCGGCCTCAACGCCACGCTGCCCAAGCAGTTCTGGGACGAGGTGACGCTTCAGGTCTCGCCCGTGATCGCTGCCGTCTCCACCTGCCTGTTCGTCTTCATGGGGCTCTTGATCTTCTTCGCGGAGCGCCTGCGCCGGCGCGCCGCAGCGAGCTAGGCCTTCAACGCCATCAAAACTGAGGTTTCTCTTCCATGCTCACTGCATCTCGTCTCCGCGGCCTGTTCCCCGCGATTCCGACCCCGGTGAAGGCCGACGACACCATCGATGCCGCCGCGGTCTCGGCGTTGTTCGCCTGGCTGATCAAGCAAGGTATCGACGGCGTCGTGCCGCTGGGCGGCACTGGCGAATATGGCGCGCTGGCGCGTGCCGAGCGCATCAAGATGGCGGGGCTATCGGTAAAAGCGATGGCGGGCAGGGGGCCGGTGATCGCGGGCGTGCTCGACACCGGCTTTCACGATGCCCTGCAGGCGGGGCGTGAATTCGCCACTGAGGGCGTGGACGGTTTGCTCGTCCTGACCCCATACTACACCAATCCGACTCAGGCCGGCATCCGCGACTATTTTCTACGCTATGCCGATGCCTCGCCGGTGCCCATCCTGATCTACGAGATCCCCTACCGAACCCGGATCGCGATCGAGCCCAAGGTCCTCCATGAGCTCTCAAGGCATCCCAACATCATTGGTATGAAGGCCTGCAATCTCGACATGTATCACTTCCTCCAGGTGGTTGCTGACGTTGACGATAGCTTTGCGGTGCTGAGCGGCGAAGACAGCCTGTTTCCGCTGCACCTCGCAGCCGGCGCGAAGGGCGGCATTATCGTCACGGCGTGCCTTCTGCCGCGCGCCTGGCGCCAGATCTATGAGACGGCGATTGCGGGCCGCACGGCGGAGGCACTGAGCCTGCATCGCCGGTTGATCCCGCTCATGAACATGGCGTTCGCGGAGACCAATCCGGGGCCGATGAAGGCGGTCATGGACATGATCGGCATCGACGCGCCACGCATGCTGGCACCACTGCTGCAACCGGCGCCGGCGCTGGTGTCCGCCCTGCGCGCCGAGTTCGGCAAGCAGTTGGCGGTTTCCGAGAACGTTGGATGATGGAGGCACGGCAACATGGCGCGTAGTGGCCAGGGTGGTCCACGGAAAACCGGCAAAGCCAAAAGCCCGCCGAAAGCTCGTGCGGGGACGGGCTCTGAAAAAAGGGTGGCCAAGAGCACGACGCCGGCACGCTCGTCCCTGTTCGTTGGCTCGACCGAAAAGGCATTCCAGGTCCTGCACGCCTTCGATGGGCCGCGCCGCTTCATGACGCTTGCCGATATCGCCCGCGCGGCTAATCTCGATCGCAGTGCCACCCAACGCCTGGTCTATACGCTGGAATCGCTCGGCTACCTCAGGCGGATCGAAGGTACACGCAACTACGGTCTGACCGCGAAGGTGCTGCAGTTCTCGCACAGCTATCTCAAGGCCAACGAGCTCATCGACAAGGCCTCGCCGTATCTTCTGGATATGAGTCGAAATCTCGGCGAGACCTGCAACCTGCATGAGCTCGATGGCCATGAGGTGGTGTTCGTCGCTCGCTTTCCCGGCCGGCATCTCATTCATATCGACTTCGTGATCGGCAGCCGGCTGCCGGCCTACTTCACGGCGTCCGGTATCGCCATCCTGGCAGCCTTGCCAGAGAATGAGCGGCAGGACCTGCTGAAGCGGACACGGCTCGAGCCGCTCACGCCGTACACGATCACCGATCCCGACAAGCTGCGCGAGCAGGTGCACCTCGCGGCCGCCCGCGGCTATTCGATCCAGATCAACCAGAGCGTCATGGGGGATATTTCCGTCGCGGCGCCGGTCATCGACGAGCACGGACGAGCAGTTGCCGCGGTCAACATTTCCGTCCCTACGACGCGTTGGACCACCGAGCGTGTCGAGGCCGAGCTGGTGCAGCACGTTCACGTCGCCGCGACTTCGATCTCGAAATCCAAGTTCAAACGCCACGCGGCTTGAAGATGCCGATGCTCCTCAATGCAAGCGATTATCGTCAACGCGCTCGGCAAGTCCTTCCGCGCGGGCTGTTCGAATATATCGATCGGGGCACGGAGGACGAGACGGCGCTGCGGCGCCTGCGCAGCTCGCTCGACGCTATCACCTTGATGCCCGCAGTGCTGACAGGGCATGACAGGCGCGATTTCGAGACGATGCTATTCGGTCGAAAGCTGGCAGCGCCCCTCGCGGTGGCGCCAACGGCGCTTGCCGGTCTCGTCGCCCATGATGGCGAGACCAAACTCGCACGCGCAGCCTCGCGGGTAGGGATTCCCGTCTGTATCTCGACGCAGTCGGTAACCACGGTGGAGACGATCCGGCGCGGCGCGCCGGACGCGCTGCTCTGGTTCCAGCTCTATGTCTGGCGCGATCGCGCGCTGACCGAGCGTCTTCTGGAACGGGCGACTGCCTGTGGCTGCGAGAACCTGCTCGTGACTGTCGACACGCCGGTCTCGCCGAACCGGGAATATAATCAGCGCAGCGGTTTCGGTATCCCATTCACTCCGCGGCTGCGCAGCATGATCGACATGGCACTGCATCCGACGTGGCTGTTCGGGGTCCTTGCGCGCTATCTCGTCACCGAGGGTATACCGAACTACGCTCACTATCCGCACACATTTCGCACCGCCGTGACCCGCGCCGATATCTGCGAGGCGGTCCGGCTCGAGCCGCGGCTGAGCTGGGACGACATGCGCTGGCTGCGCGAGATCTGGCCAGGCAGGCTCACCATCAAGGGTGTGCTCACGGCTAAGGATGCCGAACAGGCAGCCGAGATCGGCGCGGATGCGATCGTGGTCTCCGCCCATGGCGGACGGAATCTCGATTGCCTGCCGGCGCCGGCGGACTGCATTCCAGCGATTGCGGGAGCGGTCAAGGGGCGTCTAACCATTCTGGCGGACAGTGGCGTCCGCCGCGGCACGGATGTCCTGAAATATCTGGCCTTGGGTGCAGAGGCAGTTCTTCTCGGCCGCTTGCCGCTATGGGGTCTTGCCGCGGGAGGAGAGACGGGCGCCGAAGCCGCCCTGCGCATGATCTTGCGCGAGATGGATACCGCGATGGCCTTTCTCGGAGCGGATCGCGCTCCGGACTTGCGTCCATGCGCGCAAACGAACAATTGAATTTAGACGCCAGTACTTGGAAAACCGCCATGTCCACCAGATCAGCATCGCCTAAGTCCTTCAGCAGCGCCGGCCTTGCCGGCGAAGTCGACGGACTCCTCACAAGCCTCGGGGTTCGCCGTCCCGACTATACGGAAGGCACGCTGGTCGTTCGCACGCCGATCACCGGCGGAATGATCGGGCGGGTCACCGAGATCGGCGCCGCCGAGGCCGCTTCCGTGATCGAGAGGACCCACGCGGCTTTCCTGGTGTGGCGCCTCGTGCCGCCCCCCAGGCGCGGAGAGCTGGTGCGGCTGTTCGGCGAGGAACTGCGCGCCAACAAGGAGGCTCTCGGCCGGCTGGTCTCGATCGAGGTCGGCAAGATCGCTTCCGAGGGCCTCGGCGAGGTCCAGGAAATGATCGACATCTGCGATTTCGCGATCGGGCTGTCACGCCAGCTCTACGGCCTGACGATCGCGACCGAGCGTGGCGAGCATCGCATGATGGAGAGCTGGCATCCGCTCGGCGTCACCGGCATCATCTCGGCTTTCAACTTTCCCGTCGCCGTCTGGGCCTGGAACGCTGCGCTGGCCTTGGTGTGCGGCAACAGCCTGGTCTGGAAGCCGTCGGAGAAGACGCCGCTAACCGCGCTTGCAACGCACGCTCTGTTCGAGCGCGCGCTCAAGCGCTTCAACGAAGCCGGCGGCGGCGCGCCGCAGGGGATTGCAGCGGTGCTCTTCGGCGGCCGCGAGATTGGGGAGGCGCTCGTTGACCATTCGAAGGTCCCCCTGGTGTCGGCGACCGGCTCGACGGCAATGGGTCGCGCGGTCGGTCCGCGGCTCGCCAAACGGTTCGCCCGCGCGCTGCTAGAGCTCGGCGGAAATAACGCGGCGATCGTCGCGCCGACCGCCGACCTCGATTTGACGCTGCGAGGCGTTGCCTTTGCCGCAATGGGGACCGCCGGGCAGCGCTGCACGACGCTGCGCCGCCTGTTTGTGCACGAGAGCGTGTATGAGAGCTTGGTGCCGCGTCTGAAGCAGGCCTATGCATCCGTGACGATTGGCTCGCCGCTGGAGAGCGGCACGCTGGTGGGGCCCTTGATCGATGCAGGGGCCTATCGCGCGATGCAGAGCGCACTCGAAGCTGCAAGGGCAGCTGATGGAAAGGTCTATGGAGGCGAACGGGTCGTTGTCGAGGGCGCGCCCGACGCTCACTATGTCCGCCCTGCTTTGGTTGAGATGGCAGCGCAGACGGGGCACGTCGAGCACGAGACCTTCGCGCCGATCCTCTACGTGATGAAGTATCGCGATTTCGATTCCGTGCTCGCGTTGCACAACGCCGTCCCGCAGGGGCTGTCGTCGTCGATCTTCACCAACGACCTGCGCGAAGCTGAAACGTTCCTGTCGGCGCGCGGCTCCGATTGCGGGATCGCAAACGTCAATGTCGGCCCGTCCGGCGCGGAGATCGGCGGCGCATTCGGCGGCGAGAAGGAGACCGGCGGGGGGCGTGAATCCGGATCCGATGCTTGGAAAGCCTATATGCGGCGCGCGACCAACACCATCAATTACGGTCGCACGCTCCCGCTGGCTCAAGGCGTCGAGTTCGACGTGATGTGACGAGCTTCGGTCCGGGAAATTTTGCTCGATGGGTAGATCTTGGCGTGAGGGATTTCCAAGAAGCACTCTTGGCGAGTTATGCTGCAGAGCGATAGCAAACAGGTGTTTAGCAGTGGTCCGCGCCGCTTCCCGAACAGATCACCGGATGAGAATGGCTGACGTAGCGATGTGCTAACGGCCTCTCACGTGAGCAGGTCGGTGCCGTTCGAATACCCATCCCTTGCAGGGAGAGACGCTTCCACATTTGGAAACGCCTGCTAGAGCGTTAGCCGATCAGGTTGCAAGTATCCCGCGGCAGTGAAGTAGTTTGAGGATTTTGCGGGCGTGTAAGTGTCGATGATGCGCCCGACGGCATCCCAGAGACCGCCAACAGTGCGTTCGGCGGCCTTTCGCAGATTTGCTTTGAGCTTTGCGAAGGCGTTCTCGATCGGGTTGAAGTCGGGACTGTAAGGCGGAAGGTAAAGGAGC
>NZ_JADPJR010000071.1:0-69697 GCF_023073535.1 Bradyrhizobium sp. 179
AAAGATCCCACGGTCGGGACGAAGAGCTGGCCTGCAATCGAACAAAGAGCTGATCATAAATCTTGACACACCAAACCCCCATGTGAGCAATCCAGAATCTTTCCTCAGAGGGATTCTGAATTGCTTCGTCGCAACAGCTCCTCGCAATGATGGGGTGGAAAGAGTGCGCCTACGTCGACGCCAGCTTCGGCCGGCCGTAGATCGCATCCGCGCGTTTTTCGAACGCAGTGGAGAAGCGCGCGAAGGCGGCATCGAACATCGAGCCCATCAGCATCGCGAGCATGCGGCTCTTGAATTCATAGGCGAGGAAGAAACCGACGTCGCAGACGCCCTCACCCTTGGGCTCGAACGTCCAGCGGTTTTCAAGATTTCTGAAAGGACCTTGCAGATATTCGACCAGGATTTTCAGATTGGCACGGTCGAGCGTGACCCGGCTGGTGAAGGATTCCTTGACCAGCTTGAACGACACCGTCATATCGGCGACCAGCACCTCGGTGCCGTCAGGTTTCGCCATGCGCTGACGCACTCTCAGCGCGCTGCACAGCGGTACGAATTCCGGGTAGCGCTCGACGTCGGCTACCAGATCAAACATCTCGAATGCGCTGTGATTGACACGGCGCTTGCTCGAAAATTGGGGCATAGCGGTTCAGCGGGCGTTAGCTGCCCGCGCGGCCTTCAGTCTCGCAAAATCCTCGCCGGCATGATGGGACGAGCGGGTCAGCGGGCTCGCCGACACCATCAGGAAGCCCTTGGTGTAGGCGACCTTCTCGTAGGAGGCGAACTCGTCGGGCGGCACGAAGCGCATCACGGCGTGATGCTTACGTGTGGGTTGGAGATACTGGCCGATGGTCAAGAAATCGACCTCGGCGGAGCGCAGATCGTCCATGACCTGAAGCACCTCGTGGCGCTCCTCGCCAAGGCCGACCATGATGCCGGACTTGGTGAAGATGGTGGGATCGAGCTCCCTAACCCGCTGCAGCAGCCGGATCGAGTGGAAATAGCGCGCGCCGGGCCGCACCGTGAGATAGCGCGACGGCACGGTCTCGAGATTGTGGTTGAACACGTCGGGCTTCGCCGCAACGACGACCTCGAGTGCCCGCTCCTTGCGCAGGAAGTCCGGCGTCAGGATCTCGATCGTGGTCGAAGGACACGCGGCGCGGATCGCACGGATGGTCTGGGCAAAATGCTCGGCGCCGCCGTCGGCGAGGTCGTCGCGGTCGACCGAAGTGATGACGACGTGGGCCAGCCCCAGCTTGGCCACGGCCTCGGCGACGTGCTGCGGTTCGGACGTATCGAGCGCGTTGGGCAGGCCGGTCTTGACGTTGCAGAAGGCGCAGGCACGGGTGCAGGTATCACCCATGATCATGAAGGTCGCGTGCTTCTTGTCCCAGCACTCGCCGATATTCGGGCAGCCCGCTTCCTCGCACACCGTGTGCAGGCCGTTGGCCCGCACGATGTTCCGGGTGTCGGCATAGCCGCGGGTATTGGGCGCGCGCACGCGAATCCAGTCCGGCTTCGGCGGCGAAGCGGAATCGGGCCGGTTCACCTTTTCGGGGTGGCGCGGGCGCAGCGGGTTCGTGATGGTATCGACAATAACGACCATAGGGTGTCCGGTCTGTTCAGGTCCTACCTAGTCGGTCTGGCCTGGCATCGCAACCCGGCTCGCCCCGCTTCAGAGAACATGGCAGATATGGGCAATATCCTGCTCTGTTCTCAGGCGATTCTCACGTCGAATGGCTCCAAGATCGAATGCCTCTCCGTTGCGGCTTGGCAAGCCGCTGAAGCGGACCTTTTTCGGCCGCAGCGTCCACGAGGTCGCGCCCGACCTGATCGGCGCCACCTTGCTGGTCGACGGCGTCGGTGGAATCATCGTCGAGGTCGAGGCCTATCATCATACCGACCCGGCCGCACATTCCTATCGCGGGCCGACGCCTCGGAACCAGGTGATGTTCGGCCCGCCCGGCTACGCCTACGTCTACCGTTCCTACGGCATCCACTGGTGCGTGAACTTCGTTTGCGAGGAGGAAGGCTCGGCCAGCGCCGTGCTGATCCGCGCGCTGGAGCCGAAGCATGGCTTGGCTGCGATGCGACGCCGCCGCCATCTCCAGGATTTGCACGCGCTGTGCTCGGGCCCGGGCAAGCTGACCGAAGCGCTCGGCATCACCATCGCGCACAATGCGCTGCCGCTGGACCGGCCGCCGATCGCTCTGCACGCGCGGACGGAGGATGTCGAGATCGCTGCCGGAATCCGGATCGGCATCACCAAGGCGGTCGAGCTGCCCTGGCGCTATGGCATCAGGGGCTCGAAGTTTTTGAGCAAGCCGTTTCCGAAGTAACGGTCATTCCGGGATGGTCCGAAGGACCAGACCCGGAATTTCGAGATTCCGGGTTCGGCTCTTCGAGCCGCCCCGGAATGACGACCAGATTAAGACGCCTGCTTGAGCCGCTCCAGCGCCTCCAGCAGCTTGGCCTTGCGGGCCAGCGCCGCCTCGCGCTTTTCGCGCTCCTCCTCGACGACCTCCTCGGCCGCGTTGGCGACGAACTTCTCGTTGGCCAGCTTGGATTCGGCGCGCTTGATGTCGGCGTCGGCCTTGCCGATCTCCTTGTCGAGGCGCGTGCGCTCGGCGGCGACGTCAATTACGCCCTTCAGTGGCAGCGCGGCCACCTCGCCGCGCACAAGCAGTTGAACGGCGCCGTCAGGTGCACGGTCGGCGAAAGAGATGTCGGAGAGCCGCGCCATGCGCTTGATGACGTCGGTCCAGCGCGGCGCGCGCTCTTTCGTCTCTGCCGAAACGCCCACGAGCACCAGCGCCGTCAGCGTCGCCGGCGGGATATTCATCTCGGCACGCACCGAACGGATCTGGGTGACGAGATCGATCACCCAGCCGATCTCGGCCTCGGCCGCGGGATCGGTGAAGTCGGCATGGTCGAAGATCGGCAGCACCCAGGCCGGCGAGACGAGCGGATCGGTCGGTCCCGTCGTCGCCGCGAGCATCGCAAGCTGCTCCGGCGTCGGCTCAACCGGCTTGAGCGGCCACGGCGCCAATGCGAGCAGGCCTTCGCGCTTCGCCGTCACCTCCCACAGCTCTTCGGTGATGAAGGGCATGAAGGGGTGCAGCAGCTTGAGGATCTCGTCGCGCGCCCAGGCGACCATGGCGCGGGTTTCGTCCTTGGCGGGACTGTCGGGACCGAGCAGCACGGGCTTGGCGAGCTCGACATACCAGTCGCAATAGACGTTCCAGACGAAGCGGTAGATGCTGCCGGCGGCATCGTTGAAGCGATAGGCTTCGATCGCCTCGGTCACTTCGCGCGTGGTGTGCGCGGTCTCATGTGCGATCCAGCGGTTCAGCGTCTGCTTTGCCTTCGCCGGCTCGAAGCCGTCGGGAACGGCACAGTGATTCATCTCCGCGAAGCGACAGGCATTCCAGAGCTTGGTCGCGAAATTGCGGTAACCCTCGACGCGGCTGGTGGCGAGCTTGATGTCGCGCCCCTGCGCCGCCATCGCGGCCAGCGTGAAGCGCAGCGCGTCTGCGCCGTATTCGTCGATCAGGTTCAGGGGATCGATGACGTTGCCCTTCGACTTCGACATCTTGGCGCCCTTCTCGTCGCGGACGAGGGCGTGGATGTAGACCGTCGAGAACGGCACCTCCTTCATGAAGTGCAGGCCCATCATCATCATGCGGGCGACCCAGAAGAAGATGATGTCGAAGCCGGTCACCAGCGCATTGGTCGGATAATAGCGCTGCACCTCCGGCGCATCTTCGGGCCAGCCGAGCGTCGAGAACGGCCACAGCGCCGAGGAGAACCAGGTGTCGAGCACGTCCTCGTCGCGGGTGATGAAGCCTTCGCGCTTGTTGCGATCGAGCGCCATCTCACGCCCCTGCTCCGGCGTGATGACTTCCTGCTCGACGTAATAGCCGAGCGCGTGGCTGATGGCCTCCTCCTCGGTCTCGGCGACGAACACCTTCCCATCAGGACCGTACCAGGCCGGGATCTGGTGACCCCACCAGAGCTGGCGCGAGATGCACCAAGGCTGGATGTTCTCCATCCACTCGAAATAGGTCTTTTCCCAGTTCTTCGGCACGAACGTCGTTTCGCCCGAACGCACTGCCGCGATCGCCGGCTTGGCCAGCGTCTTGGCATCGACATACCATTGATCGGTCAGATACGGCTCGATCACGCTGTTCGAACGATCGCCATGCGGCACCATGTGGGTGTGCGGCTCGATCCGCTCGACGAAGCCGAACGATTCCAGCCGCTCGACGATGCGCTTGCGTGCGACAAAGCGGTCGACCTTGTGGAATTCCTCGGCGAATTGCGCGGCGCCTTCCGGCAGGTCACGCAGATAATCCTCGTTGTCGAGGAGATCGAGACAACCCTCCCTGTCGAGGACGCTGATCCGGCGCAGGCCGTGGCGATTACCGACCTCGAAATCGTTGAAGTCGTGCGCCGGCGTCACCTTGACCGCGCCCGAACCCTTGTCCGGGTCGGAATACTCATCGGCCACGATCGCGATCTTGCGGCCAACCAGCGGCAGGATGACGTGCTTGCCGATGAGCTTCTGATAACGCTCGTCCTCGGGATGTACCGCCACGCCGGTGTCGCCGAGCATGGTCTCGGGGCGCGTGGTGGCGACGACGATGAAGCTCGAGGGATCCTCGGGGCTGAACGTCTTGCCCTCGATCGGATAGCGCAGATACCAGAGGCTGCCCTTGACCTCGACCTGCTGCACTTCGAGATCGGAGATTGCGGTCAAGAGCTTGGTGTCCCAGTTCACCAGCCGCTTGTCCTTGTAGATCAGCCCCTCGCGATGCAGCTCGACGAACACCTTGACGACGGCCCTCGAGAGGCCCTCGTCCATGGTGAAGCGCTCGCGGGTCCAGTCGCAGGACGCGCCGAGCCGCTTGAGCTGGTTGATGATGGTGTCGCCGCTCTCGGCCTTCCACTGCCAGACCCGCTCCAGAAACTTCTCCCGGCCCATCTCGCGGCGGCCGGGCTCTTGACGCTCCATCAGCTGGCGCTCGACCACCATCTGGGTCGCGATGCCGGCATGGTCGGTGCCGGGCTGCCACAGCACGTCGCGGCCGCGCATGCGCTCGAACCGGCACAGGATGTCCTGAAGCGTGTTGTTGAGGGCGTGGCCCATGTGCAGCGAGCCCGTCACGTTCGGCGGCGGGATCACGATGGTGAACGGCACCGCGTCGCGGCGGTCGGGGCGGCCGGCCTTGAAGGCAAGGCTGTCCTCCCACACCACGGACATGCGGGTTTCGATATCGGCGGGCTGGTAATTTTTCTCGATCATGGGGCTGTTAGAAAGCCGCGCGCGCGGTTCAAGTCAACGGGAAGCTCGACGACAGGCGTTTTCGGCCCGGGCCGCAGGCCGAATATGACGCAGGAGCAGGGCTTTATCTTGGCCGCACGGCCCTTCTCAGCGGCCGCCGCGCGAGACCCGCTCGATTTCGGCCTTCACGATGCGTTCAACCAGGGTCGGCAGATTGTCATCGAGCCAGGACTTCAGCATCGGGCGCAACATCTCCTTGACCAGATCCTCCAGCGTCCGCGCATTGCTGCTCAGAACCGTGTGGGCCAGGGAATTGAAGGCAGATTCGACTGCGGAGACCGTCGATTGCGCGAGGATCGGCTGTTGCGGCGGCACCGGCGGCGCATCGTAGTCCACCGGCGTGTAGGACGGCGGCGCGGGGCGCGGCTGCGGCGATTCGGTGAACTCGAGATCGTCGCGCGGCTCGACCTTGTGGAAGCTGGGTGGTGGCGGAGGCGGTGTCGGATCCATCGCCATCTCGTCGGTCAACTCGAGCACGTCGGGCTCCGGCTCCGGCTCGGAAGCGCGGACCTCCGGAGCGGGCGTGGCTGCGTCGAGCCCCGCCAGCAGCGCGTCGATGTCGTCCTGGCTGTTGGATGCGTCCGCCGCAGCTGCGGGTGGCGGCGCCGGCTTTGCGGCCGGCGGCGGTGCGGGCTTCTCGGCAGCGGACTTGGGCGGAGCGACCTTGGATGGCGGAATGTCGTTCATCGCCTGCGGCTTTGGCGCGGCGGGCGCCGCAGCCTTCTCCGGTTTGGCGGCTTCTGTCGGCGGCGGCTTGGCCTCATCGTCGGCGATGATGCGCCGGATCGAGGCCAGAATCTCCTCCATCGAGGGTTCTGTGACCTTTGCAGGCTGCGTCATCTCCGACTCCACATCATCAACGCCCTCGCATGCGTTGTTTTACACCAAGCACGGCAGGATTGGCCGGTTCCGGACCGGCGGCCCGACAATTTTCGTCGCAGCAGCCCGACTTGTCCCCAGATCACGGCTCAACGTGCGGCGGTGCGCCCCTGCCCCCGGCACTCAAGCTTTACGCACACGGCATCGATACGGGCGAATCGACCCGCATCTTCTTGGCAAGGCTATGTCAGGGATTTTGATGATTGCAAGCAAAGCGCCAGTCGGCCTCGGCACTTCGCGAGACCGACCGGATCACTACGGACATCAGCGTCCGTCAGGCGTGCGTACGCCGGCCCAGCTGTCGCGGACCTGCTGGTAATGCACGGAGGGATCGTAGACCGTGGTCGCGAGGCCGAGCACCTGCGGCGACAGGCGGCCAACAGCCGCGAGGACGTTATAGGATGCAACCACGCGGTCATGCTGCGCAGTGACCAGCGCGACGCGCGCGTTGACCAAGGCCTGCTGCGCGTTGAGGACGTCGAGCGTAGTGCGCTGACCCGCCTTGGCTTCTTCGCGGACGCCGTTCAGCGCGATCTCGGATGCCGCAACTTGCGCCTGGGCGGACTGCACCTGCGCCTTACCGGCCTGCAACGACCCCCACCACTGCACCACGGTCGCACGAATCTGGTCGCGCGTGGTTTCGAGATTGAGACGCTGCTGCGCCAGGTTTTCCTTGGATTGACGGATCAGCGCATATTGGTTGCCGCCATCATAGAGCTGCCACGAGGCCTGCGCGACCGCGGCTGCGCTAAACGACCTGTATTGAATCAGCGACTGTTCATTGGCCTGCGTTGCGCTGGCCTGCAACGTGACTGTGGGCAGCAGCGCGCCTTCGGCGACCTTGACCTGCAAATAGTTGACGTCGATGCCGAACATTGCGGCCGTAACGTTGGGATGCTCGACCAAGCTGAGCTCAACGGCCGAAGCGAGCGTCGTGGGCAGGAACCGGTCGACCGGCGAGCCCGGCGCGAGGTTCGTCGGTTCGTTGCCGATGATGCGACGGAAGTTCGCGCGCGTCGTGGTGAGATTGGCTTCGGCGGTAAGCGCCTGCGTCTTGCCGGCGGCGAGTTGCGCTTCCGATTGGGCGACGTCGGTACGCGTCACTTCGCCGACATTGAAGCGGTCACGGGTCTGCTTCAGCGTCTGCTCGAGCACACGCACGTTGCTGCGCTGGACTTCCAGCGTAGCGGCATCGCGCAGATAGTCCATGTAGGTCGTCGCAGCCTGAAGCAGCACGCTTTGATCGAGGCTGCGCAGCGCTTCGCGAGCACCGGACACCTGGCTCTCTGCCGCGCGCGTCCTGTTGGCGGTCTGGTTGCCGTTATAAAGCGTCTGCGAAACGGTCAGGCCCGCGCTGCGGGGAACGGTGGTGCCATTGATTGGGGCGCTGCCCGGCGCGGTCAGCGTATCCTGATATTGATAACCGGCGCTCGCCGTCAGCGCGACTCTGGGCCGATATCCCGACAACGCCTGAGGCACGTTCTCGTCGGTCGAGCGCACCTGGGCACGCTGTGCGTTGAGCTGCGGATTGTTCTGATAGGCGCGCACCAGCGCGGACTCGATCGTGTCCGCCAAGGCAGGCGTCGGCCCGGCTAGCGACAGCAGCAGGACCGAAACCGCAGCTCCGGTGAAGAGCTTCACCCCATGCATCCCTGAAATTCCGTTCATTCTAACGCCCGGCTCGTGCCCGCGAGCTGGGTACCGTCTATCGAGTGGAGTCGTTGCCCCGCCGCAACATAGGACGGGGATTGTCGCGGCGGAACCACCTCAGGGTAGTTCTCGGTGGAAACTCTTCACGTGCAGCATCCCGGCCACACTTCTGATTCAGAACGGGATTTTTCGGCTTCGGGCCTCAAAAAACGAAGGCGGCGGCCCGTTCCAACCCGGGAAGGACCGGGGCGGCGGCGTCGAACAACGCCCGATGGCCGAATTCACCATGAGTCTTTGTCACGATCATGGCCCGCGGCGGCCTGGATTCGGCCGACACTCCCACGAGGCGCCCGCCTTCCTTCAGCTGCCCGAGCAGCCCCTCCAGGGGGACCTCGGCAGCGCCGTTGAGGACGATCACGTCATAAGGAGCGGTGGAGGGATCACCCTCGGTGCAGGAGGCGACTTTGCAGGTGACGTTGGCGAGCCCAAGGGCAGCGAAGGCGTCCTTGGCCTTCGCCGCCAGAGCCGGATCACATTCCGTCGCCGTGACCTGGCGCGCGAGCTTGGCGGCCAGCGCGGCCAGATAGCCCGTGGCGCAGCCGACGATCAGCACATTGTCCCCTTCGCCGATTTCGGCGGCCTGGAGCAGCTTGCCGGTCAGTTGCGGCTTGATCAGGAACCGCTTGGCGCCGCCCTCGCTCACATCGAGGTCGAGGTCGAGATAAGCCAATGCCTGCCTGCTGGCCGGCACGAAGGCCTCGCGCGGAACCGTAAGCATGGCATCGAGAATACGACGGTCGGTAACGTCATTGGTGCGCACCTGGCCATCGACCATTTTTTGGCGCGCAGTCGAGAAACCGGACATTTGCGGACCCTGGAATGCGGACGATGCCGCGGAGATGAGTTGGCCGCATCTTTGAAACATGCCCGCCGAAAACGCAACATGGCTCACCGCATCAGGATCAGGGTGCGGGACGCATCATTCGATCGCCACCGCGAGGCGGCCGATCAGAGCGGCGACCTCATCCAGCCGTGCCAAATCGGGTGCCTCGACCGCTCGCGCAAGACATGCGATGCATTCGTCGTCGCTGAGTTCGGGAATGTCGGCCGGCAGGATCGAGGGGCCGATATGAGAACGGTCGACCTGGATGTCTGGCATGGGAATCAGCTCCGTAAGGATCCGGCACGGGGCAAGCTCGATTTGAATTGAGTCGTTTTGGCGCCGTCCTCATGGCGCCAAGGCGCTATTGCACACGTCTCGTTGAGTTTGATTCCGCGTCAGGATCGTGGAAGCAGTTCACATACTGCCGCAACGAAATCGCACGGCACCTGAAGGCGCTATCGCAACTCGTTGAATTGGCGATGAAATTTGGCTCCCCGGGCTGGATTCGAACCAGCGACCATCCGATTAACAGTCGGATGCTCTACCGCTGAGCTACCGAGGAAAAGGCGAACCAATCGTTCGCGCGCGGCTGCGTATAACAAAGCCAGTTGCGCTTGCAAAGGACGAATTCGTCGTCCTTCGCAACGCGTTCGCAATATGGCAGGTGGCGAACTTCGGTTTCGCGTCCCCTCTGACTGGGATGAGGTGGCCGGACAATGCGCTAAGTCAGAATTTCTGTAGAGGCGAAGCTCCGATGGAGCACAGCGTAGTCCGATCGACGCGTGCGGACGGACGTTGGCTTTTCGATCACTCAACAGCCTGTCCGCAGCATATTCACAGACGTAGATTCAACAGATTTGCGTGGCGCGCGCGCCATTTGCTGCGCACAAATCCACAGAGACTACCCTCCGGCCTGGTCGAGCACGCCGCGGCACGCTTCGCTCAGGCTGGCCCGGTTACGTCGCAAGCACGCGGTGATGGCACGGACGTTCGGGATTTCGCCGGCGCAGAGACGGTAGACGTCGGGCGTGCAGGCCCGGCGCTGCTCCGGCGTTCCCTGCGCATGGGCGGCGGAGGCAAACATCGTCAGGAAAAGCCCGACCGTCGAGGCGCGGCGCGCCCGGCTCTTCACAATTGCAAACCGCAAGAACCTCACCTTCATGACCGCTCTCCCGTTCTGCCCTGCCCGCCCGGCGGCGTTGGCCGGGGTCGCGACAACGTTTGCGAGAAATAAAGCCGCAGCGATGTGACTTCTTTCACACTGCGGGCAAGGCTGAGGAACCTAAGTTCCAAGCGATTTTCAGAACTCGCTAACCAATCGGGACCCGAGCGCCGGATCGTTAAAATGCGAACGACCGGGTCAATCGGGAAACAAGCCGGCTTTGCGATATTGGGCCGTCTGCTTTCCGGAGGTTGCGATGAGTGAAGCCGAATTCAACTTGGTGCTGGATGCCGTCGGGGGCGCTATGATTCACGAAGATTGCACGCCCGCGCCGAAGGAAGAATTCGTGCCCCGTTCGTGGTCGTGCGTCGCAACGCCCAGGGCCGCCAATGATAATGAGGGCGCCTGGCCTCTGCTCCCCTTTCCGGACGGCTGGTACGCAGCCTGCTGACTACCTTCATCGTAAACGGAAGCGTCCCGCCCTTGCGGGATTTTTGAACGATGCTGTTAAGCATCGCGCGCCCCCTCCAGCTCGGATTTCGGGATAGATCGGACGATGCCACCCACGATCTTTCCAGCGCTCGATTGATAGGTGTGGTTTTGCGGGACAGGCACGCTCCTTGCCTATTGGACCTGCCCAAGCATGGAGGCGTGCACTGATGGGACAGCGAGTTCGTATTTCAAAGCGTCCGAAGTCCAATTTGACACATGCTGCCCGCGACAAGCTGCTCGCGTTGTTAGACGCAATCGAGGAACTTGAAGTTCTGAGAGAGAAAGTCCGGCTCGCCGAAGCCGCCCGCGTGTTGCACTAGGATTAGGTGGAGAATCCATCCTCTTCGGGGGCGCTTCGGCGCGTCCTAGCCGGGGGTCACCGACTGACCGACACGCCCCTCGTCGCAGAGCCGTTTCGAACAGCAAGCTCGGCCCAGAGACACCAGCGGGCCGCCGTACTTTCGCGGATTTGATGGGAAAGGTCTTGCTGTGCGCGGCTACCTATAATTTGCAATCCGCTGGCAGGCCGGATCAGCGGAACTGAGGACGAATGAAGTCTACAAGCAGTTTCCGCAGCTTGTAATGGAGGCCACGACCAGAATTGAACTGGTGTACACGGTTTTGCAGACCGTTGCGTAACCACTCCGCCACGTGGCCCCGTAAGGCCGGAGCAATATAGGGGATGAAGGGTTTAGGCAACCCCGATGGGCCAGCTGTCCCTTTGCCCCACGGTCGGTTGGTAGATGCAGGCGAGAACGCGCAGCACGATGTAGGCTTGGGTCAGGCTCGTTTGCGACGCCGGAAGTCGCGGCGGCCCTTCGGGGCAGGTTTGGGCGCCAGTTCCGGCATCTCGGCCTGGACCTCGCGGTAGCGTGTCAACAGTCGTTCAAAACTGGCGTGCAGGGTGTCGGCGATATCGGGCCGCCGCTCGACGGCCGCGAGGATCGTCGCGGCGGCCTCAATGGTCGAAAGACCGTCGCGGCGTGGCTCCTTGCGCAGACGGCCGTAGCGCGAGGGGTGCGCCGGGTTCAGGATCACGCGCTGGCATTTCAGCATCCAGGGATTGCGCCACCACAGCGCCTTGGCCTGGCTCCAGGTGCCGTCGAGCAGCACGACGCCTTCGAGCTTGCCGAGGATCGCCCGCTGGTTGTCCGCGATCTCACCCTTGCGGTTAAGCGCGACGACCTCGCCCTCGGCCTCGAGATCGGCGGCGCGAGCCGAGCCGAGATAGAGCACGGCCCACCGCGCGGCATTCTCGACCGGCCGGCCCAGCGCCTTGGACAGGCTCGGCCAGGACAGGCCAACGCGCAACGTGGCATCTACGAAATGCTTCGCGAGCAGCCGCGCGGTGCCGAGCGCCCTGTCCTGTTCCTGCGGATGCTGGAGGATCAGGAGCGACAGCCGATTTTCAATAGGCGTGACGGTGTCGCAGATGCACAGCGGCATCGGCTTCTGGCAGTGCGGGCATTCCGGGATCGGCTCGGCCGGCGCGGCAGCGGTGTCGGGCTGGTTGGACATGGCGCGGCTATACGCTCCAAGCGACGCTTCAACAACCTATTCCGCCGGCGCGGGCAGCGGGCGCGGCGCGGTTCGCCGCCGCAGACGGTCGATCAGGAGGTAGATCACCGGTGTCGTGTAGAGCGTCAGGATCTGCGAGACGAACAGACCGCCGATGATGGTGATGCCGAGCGGTCGGCGCAGCTCCGTGCCGGGGCCGGTCGCGACCACCAGCGGAATGCCGGCGAACAGCGCCGCCATCGTCGTCATCAGGATCGGGCGGAAGCGCGCCTGGCAGGCCTCGAAGATCGCCTCCGCCGACGATAATCCGCGCTGGCGCTCGGCATCGAGAGCGAAATCGACCATCATGATGCCGTTCTTCTTCACGATACCGATCAGCAGGATGATGCCGACGAAGGCGATCACAGTCAGCGGCGTATTGGTCAGTTGAAGCGCAAGCAGCGCGCCGAGACCGGCTGACGGGAGCGTCGAGATGATCGTGAGCGGGTGGGCAAGGCTCTCATAGAGCACGCCGAGCACGATATACATCGCGACCAGCGCACCGAGGATCAGGAGCGGCTGACGCCCGCTGGTCTTGGCGAAATCGCCGGCATTGCCGTCAAAACTGCCGCGGATGCCCTCGGGCATGTGCAATTCCTCGACCGCACGCTGGATATTCTGTGTGGCGGCCTGGAGCGGCACGTCGGGCAAGAGGTTGAACGAGACGGTCGTCGAGGGGAACGACTGCGAGTGATAGACCGCGAGCGCGGCAAGTCCGCGCGTTGCGTGCACCACGGCCGACAATGGGACCTGAGCGTCGCCGGTGCCGGCGACATAGATGCGATCGAGATTGGAGGGGTCGACCTGGAATTTCGGATCGATCTCCAGCACGGTCATGTACTGGTTGCGCTGGGTGTAGATGATTCCGATCTGCCGCTGCGCGAAAGCGTTGTTCAACGCATTGTCGATGTCCTGGACCCTGACGCCCAGCGCCGAGGCCTTCTGGCGATCGATGCTGAGCGTAAGCTGGAGCCCACCGGGATCGCGGTCGCTAGAGATATCGGTGATGCCCTCGATGCTCTCCATCCGTTTGGCCACGATCGGCGCCCATTTCTGCAGCAGGCCGAGATCGGTGCTGGTCAGCGTGTACTGGTAGTCGGAATCGCTTTGCCGCCCGCCGGCGCGCACGTCCTGGGCGGCGAACATGAACAGGCGGATGCCGGGCACGGGATACAATGCGCGCCTGAGACGGTCGATGACGACCTGCGTCGAGACGTGCTCGCGCTCCTCCGGCGGCTTCAGGCTGATGAACATGGTGCCGCGGTTTGAGGTCGCCGCCCCCGGCCCACCGCCGCTGCCAACGGTCGAGCCGATGCCGGCAACGGCCGGATCCTGCATCACGATGTCGGCGAGCCGCTGCTGGAGGCCGAGCATGGACTGGAACGAGATGTCGGCTGAAGCGCGGGTCGCGCCGATGATGAAACCGGAATCATCTGTCGGGAAATAGCCCTTGGGCACCTTGATGTAGAGCGTCACCGTGAGGCCGATGGTGGCGAAGAATACCAGCAGCGTCAGCAGCGGAAATTCCAGCACGCTGCGCAGAGTGCGGGTGTAGAAGGCGACGATGCGCGACAGCGAGCCCTCGATCAGGCGGTCGAACAACGTCGCGGTGCCGGACGTGGTCTGCCGGATGTAATGGGCGCAGATCATTGGCGTGACCGTGAGCGACACCAGCGTCGAGACCAGGATCGCGAAGGTCAGCGTCAGCGAGAATTCGCGCAGGAGACGGCCGACGATGCCGTCCATGAAGATCAGCGGCGTGAACGCTGCGATCAGCGACAGGCTGATCGAGACCACGGTAAATCCGATCTGCTTCGCACCCTCCTGCGCCGCCCGAAACGGCCGCATGCCGTGCTCCAGATTGCGGAACATGTTCTCGATCATCACGATAGCGTCGTCGACCACGAAGCCGACTGAGATCGCCAGCGCCATCAGCGAGAGATTGTCGATCGAAAAGCCCGCGACCCACATGCCGGCGCAGGTGCCGGCCAGCGCCAGCGGCACCGAGATGCCCGCTGCGATCGTCGGCGTCAGCCGGCGCAGGAACACGAACACCACGACCATGACGAGGAGCGCGGTCGCCAGCAAGGTCCATTGCATATCCAGCACGCTGGCGCGGATCGTACCGGTGCGATCGACCAGAGTCGAGATCTCGACGCCGGCCGGGATCCACTGCTTCAGCGCGGGGATCAGCGCCTTCACCCGATCGACCGTGTCGATGACGTTGGCATCGCCCTGCTTGGTGATCTGGATCAGCACCGCCGGCTGCTTGTTGAACCAGGCGATCGAGCGGGCGTTGCGGACGGAATCCTCGATATCGGCGACGTCGGACAGCCGCACGAAATTGCCGTTGGAGCTTTTGATGACGATGTCGCGGAACTCTTTCGCCGTACGCATCTGCCGATTGAGGGCCAGCGTCTCGCTCTGGCGCTCGCCGTTGAAGATGCCGACGGGACCGAGCGGGTTGGCGTTGATGATCGCGGTCCTGACGTCGTCGGTGGCGATGCCCGCATTCGACAGCGCGACGGGATTGAGCTGCACCCGCACGGCCGGCTGGTCGGCGCCGGAGACCGTGACGTCGCCGACACCAGGCACCTGTGAGATACGCTGCGCGATGACCGTATCTGCGACGTCGTAGATCGCGCTGGCCGACAGCGTCTTCGAGGTCAAAGCGAGCACGAAGACGGGCGCGCCGGCCGTGTTGGCTTTGCGGAAGCGCGGCAGTGTCGGCAGGTCGCTCGGCAGATCGACGAGCGAAGCGTTGATGGCTGCCTGCACGTCGCGGGCGGCCTTGTCGATGTTGCGGCCGATGTCGAACTGGAGCTGGATGTTGGTCGTGCCGAGCGAACTCGTGGACGTGATCTGGTTGATGCCGGCGATCTCGCCGAGCCGCCGTTCCAGCGGCGAGGCCACGGTCGCGGCCATCACGGATGGATCGGCGCCGGGGCGACTGGCAGAGACGAAGATGGCGGGAAAGTCGACGTTCGGGACCGAGGCAACGGGAAGGAACTGGTAGGCGACGACACCCAGCAGGAACAACCCGATCGACAGCAGCGTGGTCGCGACCGGGCGGCGGATGAAGGGCTCCGAGATCGATGCCATCACTGCATCCCCTCGGTCGCGCCGGCGACCGGCGGACCGCCGGATTCGGCCGGCGGCAGCGCCTGCTCGAGGCGGCGGTTGATGCGGTCGAGCGCGAGGTAGATCACGGGGGTGGTATAGAGCGTCAGTAACTGGCTCAGCAGCAGGCCGCCGATGATGGAGATGCCGAGCGGAAAGCGCAGCTCGGCGCCGGTGCCGCTCTCTATCGCCAGCGGCAGTGCGCCGAACAGCGCCGCCAGAGTCGTCATCATGATCGGACGGAAGCGCAAGAGACAGGCCTGCACGATCGCCTCGTTCGGCGACATGCCCTGCCCGCGCTCGGCCTCCAGCGCGAAGTCGATCATCATGATCGCGTTCTTCTTGACGATGCCCATCAAGAGGATGATGCCGATCAGGCCGATCACCGAGAGGTCCTGGCCGCACAGCACCAGGGCCAGGATAGCGCCGACGCCGGCCGAGGGCAGCGTCGAGAGGATGGTGATCGGGTGGATGTAGCTCTCATAGAGCACGCCGAGCACGATGTAGATGGTGATGACGGCGGCAAGCAGCAGCCAGGGCTGGCCGGCCAGCGCCTTGGCGAATTCGGCGGCATCGCCGGCATAGACGCCAACGATGCTGTTGGGCATGCCGATCCGGGTCTCGATCGTCTTGACGGCCTCGACGGCATCGCCGAGCGCCGCGCTCGGCGCAAGATTAAAGCTGAGCGACACGGAGGGGAATTGCGCCTGGTGCGAGATCGCGAGCGGCGCCGTGGTGCGCTTCAGCGTCGCCACGGCCGACAGCGGCACCTGGGCGCTTGGCGCGCCGACGGTGGTGCTCGCGGCGCCCGGCAGATAGAGCTTTGACAGAATCGAAGGGTCGCGCTGGTACATCGGCAGCGCCTCCAGCACGACCCGATACTGATTGGCCTGGCCGTAGATAGTCGAGATCTGCCGCTGCGCGAAGGCGTCGTTCAATGTGTCGGTGATGGCCTGGAGGCTGACGCCGAGTTGCCCCGCCCGTGTGCGATCCACGTCGAGCTGCGCCCGCAGTCCGCCTTCCTGCGCCTCCGAGGAGACGTCACGGAACAGCGGATTCCGCCGCATTTCCGCCACCAGCTTGCCCGCCCATTCCGAGACCAGCGTCGCATCGGTGCCGGTCAGCGTGTACTGGTATTGCGAGCGGCTCGACTGGGTCGAGATCTGCACGTCCTGCACCGGCTGGAAATAGACCGTCATGCCGGGGATGCCTGATACCCTCTCCTTCAGGCGGATCACGACCGCGGCGACATCGTCGCGCCGTTCGCCGCGCGGTTTCAAAGTCATGACGAGGCGCCCGACATTGGTGGTCGGGTTGACCGAGCCCGCCCCGATCACCGAGACCACGCCAACCACGTCGGGATCGGCCTTGATGGCGGCGGCGGCCTCGGCCTGCCGCTTCTGCATCTCCGCGAACGAAACGTCGGGCCCGGCCTCCGTCACCGCCGTGATCGAGGCGGTGTCCTGGAGCGGCAGGAAGCCTTTTGGCGCGACGACATAGAGGACGAGGGTCGCAATCAGCGTGGCGAAGGTCACGACCAATGTGGCGCGCTGGCGCTCCAGCACCCATAGCAGCGTCCGGTGATAGACCTCGACGGTGCGGTCGATGAAACGGCTGACGGCGGCGAGGCCCGGCACCGCCAGCTCCTCGTGGGCGGCTTTAAGCAGACGCGAGCACATCATGGGCGTCAGCGTCAGCGAGACCACCGCCGACGTGACGACCGCGATGGTCAGCGTCAACGCGAATTCGCGGAACATGCGCCCGACGAGACCGGACATGAACAAGAGCGGGATGAAGACCGCGATCAGCGACACCGTCAGCGAGATCACCGTGAAGCCGATTTCGCTGGCGCCCTTCAGCGAGGCCTCCATCGCACTCTCGCCATTCTCCATGTGGCGGACGATGTTCTCGATCATGACGATGGCGTCGTCGACGACGAAGCCGGTGCCGATCGTCAGCGCCATCAGCGAGAGATTGTCGAGGCTGAAGCCGGCAAAATACATGATGCCGAAGCTCGTGATCAGCGATAACGGCAGCGCCACGCCTGCGATCAACGTAGCCCGTAGCGAACGCAGGAACAGCAGCACCACCAGGGTCACCAGCACGACGCTCAGGATCAGGGTGAACTGCACGTCATGGACCGAAGCACGAATGGTGACGGTGCGGTCGGAGACGATGGTGAGGTTCACGCCGGCAGGAATCGCGCGCTGAACCTTGGGGATCTCGGCGCGGATCTGGCTGACGACGTCGATGACGTTGGCGCCGGGCTGGCGCTGGATGTCGATGATGACGGCCGGCGTGCCCTGGTACCAGCCGCCGGTGCGGTCGTTCTCGAGGCCGTCGACGATCTGCGCGACGTCGGCGATGGTGACGGGCGAGCCGTTGCGATAGGCAATGATGACGGGCTTGTAGGCGTCCGCGGCGGCGATCTGGTCGTTGGCGGCAATGATGTAGGATTGTTGCGCGCCGTCGAGCGATCCCTTCGGCCCGGAGACGTTGGCATTGGCGATCGCCGTGCGCAGGTCCTCCATGGCGATGCCATAGGCGGCCAGTCGCGCCAGATCGGCCTGGATGCGCACGGCCGGCTTCAGCCCGCCGAGCACCGAAACGCGTCCGACGCCGGAAATCTGGCTCAAGCGTTGCGCCAGAATGGTGTCGGCGATGTCGCTCATCGCGCGCAGCGAGATCGTCTCCGAGCGCAGCGCCAGCGTCATCACCGGCGCGTCCGCCGGATTCACCTTGGCGTAGGTCGGCGGATAAGGCAGCGTTTTGGGCAGCACACCGGCCGCCGCGTTAATCGCGGCCTGCACGTCCTGGGTCGCACCGTCGATGTCGCGGTTGAGGTCGAACTGAAGCGAGATCTGGCTGACGCCGAACGAGCTCGTCGAGTTTATCGCCGACAGCGACGGGATCTGGCCGAGCTGCCGCTCGAGCGGCGCGGTGATGAGTGAGGCGATCACGTCGGGACTCGCGCCCGGCAGCTGCGTCGTCACCTGCACGGTCGGGAAATCGACCTGCGGCAACGCCGAGACCGGCAGCGCGAAGTAGCCGAGCGCGCCGCCGATCAAGAGCGCGATGCCGAGCAGCGAGGTCGCAATCGGCCGTCGGATGAAGGGTTCGGAGACACCCATGGGCTACCCCTGCCGCATCAAGCGGCTGTTGTCGGGATCATGGCTGCTTGGCTCCACTTCCCGATGCCCCCGGCCCCGGCGCCGGTCCGGTCTGCCCCTTCTGATCGCCTTCGCTGCTCTTCCGCTTGGCGCGGAACTCGCCCTCGTTGCCTTGTCCCTCCTTCTGGCCTTCTTTGGCACCATCCTTCTTCTGAGCGTCCGGCCCGCGCGAGCGCTTGCGAGGGGCTAGAGCGGCCGAGGGGGTCTGGTCGTCGCGGCCGACGATCACTTTGGAGCCGTCGGACAAATTGGCAAAACCCGTGGTGACGACCTTGTCGTTCGGCGAGAGGCCGCTGGCGATCACGGCATCATGCTCGTTCTGCTGCGTCACCGTCACGGGCTTGGCCGAGACGACGTTGTCCTCGCCGATGATATAGCTGAAGGTCCCGATCGGGCCGCGCTGCACCGCAGAGGTCGGCACCACCAGCGCCTGCGTCAAGGTCTCGACCTTGAGGCGGACATTGACGAACTGGCCCGGCCAGAGCTGGTAATTGGCGTTGGGGAATTCCGCCTTGAGCTTGAGTGTGCCCGTGGTCTGGTCGACCTGGTTGTCGATGCCGGTGAGCTTGCCGGTATCGATCACCGTGATGCCGTCATTGCCGAACACGTCGACCGCGAGCGTCCCCTTCGCCGCCGCGGCGTTGACGCGCATGATCTGCTGCTGCGGCAGGCTGAACCACACCGCGATCGGCTGCAGCTGCGTGATCACCACGAGGCCCGTGGTGTCCGAGGCATGGATGATGTTGCCCTGGTCGACCTGGCGTAGGCCGGCCCGACCCGAGATCGGCGCCACGATCTTGGTGTAGCTCAGCGTCGCCGCTGCATTGTCGATCGCGGCCTGATCCGCCTTCACCAGCGCCTCAGTCTGGGCTACCAGCGCGCGCTGGGTGTCCGCCTGCTGCTTCGAGCCGGCATTGGAGGCGGCAAGCTGCTCGTAGCGTGCAAGGTCGATGCGCTGGTTGGCAAGCTGGGCTTGGTCCTGCGCCTTCTTCGCGACGGCCTGGTCGTGTTGGGCCTGGTAGATCGCCGGATCGATCTCGCCGAGCACGTCGCCCTTCCTGACGTCCTGGCCTTCGGTGAAATTGACCGCAATCAGCTTGCCATCCACCTGCGAGCGCACGGTCACGGTATTGAGCGCGCGTATCGCCCCGACGCCATCGAGATAAACCGGCACGTCCTGGATGCGCGGGCTTGCCGCCAGCACAGGCACGGGCAGATCGGGTCGCTGGTTGCGGTTGTTCGCTTGCTGCTGATGCGTGACGGTCCAGCCGAGATAACCGAGGCCGCCGAGGATCGCGAGCGTGATCAGGGTCATGATCAGGCCGGGGCCGCGCGACTTTTTCGCCGTGCCCTCCGTCGCGTCCTTCTTAGTCTCCGGCTTAAAGAGCATTGACCGGTTTCTCCATCCTCGGCTCCCAACCGCCGCCGAGCGCCTGGTACAGGCTGACGATGGCGAGGAGCCGTGCGAGTTGGGCCTGCGACAGCGCGTCTTCCGCCTGAAACAGGGTCAGCTGGGTGTTGAGCACGGTCACGATGTCGGCAGTGCCGGCGCGCAATTGCTGCTCGGAGAGATCGAAGGCGCGGCGCGAGGCGGCAACGACGTCGCGCTGCAATTGCAGCTTGATCGTGGTCTGCTTGATCGAGAACAGCGCGTTGTCGACGTCGGCAAAGGCCTGGATGATGGTCTTGCGGTAAGTCTGGAGCAGCTCGTCCTGCCGCGCCTTGGCCAGTTCGAAATTGCCGAGGATCCTGCCGCCGTCGAAGATGGGCTGCGTGGCACTGCCGACGAGCTGGAAGAAGGCGGCATGCGGTTGGAATAGCGAGACCAGCGCCGAGCTCTGATAGCCGCCATTGCCGGTCAGCTGGATCGTCGGAAAGAATTGCGCGCGGGCATTGCCGATGTTTGCGGTGGCGGAGGCAAGCTGTGCCTCCTGCCGGCGGATGTCGGGCCGCTGCGTCAGGAGCTCCGACGGCAGGCCGGGCGTGACGCGAGGGATCGCGATCCGGTCGAGCGAGCCGCCGAGCACGCGCACGCTCTCCGGCGGACGCGATACCAAGACAGCCAGCGCATTGATGTTCTGGTCGAGCGTCTGACGCAGCGGTGGCACCAGGGCCTTCTGATTCGCGAGCACGCTCTCCTGCTGGGCGACGTCGAGATCGGTCCCGGTGCCGGCCCTGCGCCGCTCCTTCACCGCATCGAGGATGCGCTGCGCGCTCGCGATGTTGCGCTGTGAGGTCCTGATGCGGTCCTGTGAGGCCAAGACCTGAAAATAGGCATTGGCGACGGCCGCCAGCGTCGTCAGCGCGACCGTGTCGCGATCGAAGCGGTTGGCGTTCGCCGTCTCCTCGGCCGTTTGCAGCGCATCGCGGTTCTGGCCCCAGAAGTCGAGCTGGTAGCTCGCGCTCAGCGAGGCCGAATAGTTGACGACTTCGCGCCCGCCGATGGACAGGCCGGAGGCGCTGGAGCCCGAGGTGCGTGAATAGGTTTCCGATCCGGCCGTGGACAGGCTCGGCAGCAGCGCCGCGCCCGCCTGCCGCGCCTGGGCGTCGGCCTGGACGATGCGCGCGACCGCAGCGGCGATGTCGAGGTTGACGGTCTGCGCCTCCTCCATGAGCTGCGTCAGCTCCGTGGAGCGGAAACCGCGCCACCAATCCAGCGATGGCGGCGCATCCCCTTTGCCGGCGTATTTGTATTGCGTGGGAACATCGAGCGCTGGATCGGGAAGATCCTGCGTCAGCACGCAAGCGCCCGAACTCGCCGCGAGGCACAGTGCCACAAGCCAGCGCGCTGCGCGCCGCGTCCGGGGCGCAGATCCTGGAGACCGCCGCATGGCGATCGCAGGAACATCCTGTGTCACATCCACCCCCCGCCGGGCAGATCGAGCCGCCACCACGAAGCCGGATTAACCGATTCGCGGCGGCAGAGTCGGGGAGCGTTGGACAACTCGTTCACAGCGTGATGCTTTCTGCGGAACCTCAGACTCATACTAGCCGGGTGCGCAACGGCGGGACAGTGCCGCAGGTGCGACATGGGCGGCCCGAACAAGTGTGTATCGGACCTGCCAAATGTGAAATGTCCCTGTCTGGCAGTGATTTCTTGAATTCCGGACCCCTCCTGGAGCGCGTTCAAGCTTACTAAGATTTCATGTGATATTGCCGCCACACCGGCGCGGCCCGATCGGGCGCACCGCTCGCAATGGGCGTCATGCGGCTTCAGCTCAGTCTCGGCGCCTGGCCGGCTGGTCTCACGATGTCGTCATTTGCCGAAAACGAGCCCGTCTCCGCCGTGTAGATATCTCCTCAAGCTTCCACGCGCCATCGACGCTTTCGCGATCGAGCCATCCTGCCGAAGGCGAGGATTGACGCGGGAGCCGCTCTTGCGATCGTTGTCTTCTGCACTCTCATAGATGTCAGGAATATCCTTCCCCTGATATCGCTCTCACGTGTCCGAGCACATCATCGCCCGGTCTACCCTCCCAAGAATCCAGTGCTGCGACGAGCGCTTCGGATGGTTTCGCCGCAGCGCAAAAGCCTTTCCCTTTTGGCTCCCAAGCACTAGGTTCTGGCCAACCTGATCAACCCTTTGCCAGTGATTTCCTCCGACATGACCATCAACAACGACGTTGTCGAAGCCATCGGCAACACCCCGCTCATCAAGCTCACGCGCGCCTCGGAGTTGACCGGCTGCACCATCCTGGGCAAGGCCGAGTTCATGAATCCCGGCCAGTCGGTGAAGGATCGGGCCGGCAAATGGATGATTCTGGAGGCCGAGAAGCGTGGCGAGCTGAAGCCCGGTGGCCTCGTGGTCGAGGCGACCGCCGGCAATACCGGCATCGGTCTGGCGGTCGTTGCGAGCGCCCGCGGCTACCGCACGCTGATCGTGATCCCGGAGACGCAGAGCCAGGAGAAGAAGGATTTCTTGAAGCTGTGCGGCGCCGAGCTGATCGAGGTGCCGGCCCTGCCCTATGCCAACCCCAACAATTACCAGCATGTCGGCCGCAGGCTCGCCGACGAGCTGCGCAAGACTGAGCCCAATGGCGTGCTGTTCGCAGACCAATGGAACAATCTCGACAACGCCAAGGCGCATTACGAATCCACCGGTCCTGAGATCTGGGAGCAGACCGGCGGCAAGGTCGACGGCTTCGTCTGCTCGGTCGGCAGCGGCGGCACGCTCGCCGGCGTCAGCCGCTATCTCAAAGAGAGGAACAAGAGCATCCGTATCGCCTGCGCCGATCCACACGGCGCCGGCATGTACGAATATTTCAGGACCGGCGATCCCAAGGCGACGCCGGGTGGCTCGATCACCGAGGGCATCGGACTGAACCGCGCGACCGCGATCGTGGAGACCGCCAAGGTCGATGACGCCTATCTCATTCCCGACGCCGAAGCCGTCAGTGCGATCTACGAGCTGCTCCAGCACGAAGGCCTGTGCCTCGGTGGCTCGACCGGCGTCAATATCGTCGGCGCGATGCGCCTTGCGAAGCAGCTCGGGCCCGGCAAGACGATCGTCACGGTGCTCTGCGATTCCGGCAGCCGCTACTGGTCGAAGCTGTTCAACGCCGACTTCATGCGCGCCAAGAACCTTCCAGTGCCCGAGTGGCTGGAGAAGCGCAGCAACATCAAACCGCCGTTCGTCTGATAGCGGCGCGGGCGGTCTACGCGACCTCGACGCGTTCCGAGGCTGCCGCACAATAATGGCGCCAAAACTGGCGATAACCCGCTTCGAGCTCACGCGTGTAGATCTCGACATTGCCGGAGGCGAGCTGCCGGCAACTCCGCGCGCGACTTCGCCAGATGATCAGGCTGCGTCGCGAATTTGCGGGCGATCTCGATGTAGCCCTCGGTCAGCTGCCGAGGACGCCCCCGGGATTCCCCGGGGTCAGCGCAGGATCTGGCTCAGAAAAAGCTTGGTGCGGGCGTGCTGCGGGGCCGCGAAGAACTCGTTCGGCGTGTTAGCCTCGATGATCTGGCCGGCGTCCATGAACACCACGCGGTTGGCGACCTCGCGGGCAAAGCCCATCTCGTGGGTGACGACCAGCATGGTCATGCCCTCCTCGGCGAGATCGACCATGGTGTCGAGCACCTCCTTGACCATTTCGGGGTCGAGCGCCGAGGTCGGCTCGTCGAACAGCATCACCTTCGGGTTCATGGTCAGCGCACGAGCGATCGCGACGCGCTGCTGCTGGCCGCCCGACATCTGGCCGGGAAACTTGTGGGCCTGGTGCGGAATCTTGACGCGCTCCAGGAATTTCATGGCGGTCGCCTCGGCATCCCTTTTGGGAATGTTGCGCACCCAGATCGGCGCCAGCGTGCAATTGTCGAGGACCGTGAGATGCGGAAACAGATTAAAGCTCTGAAACACCATGCCGACTTCGCGTCGCACCGCGTCGACATGCTTGAGGTTCGGCCCGAGCTCGATGCCGTCGACGACGATCTCGCCCTCCTGGAATTCCTCGAGCGCGTTGATGCAGCGGATCAGCGTCGACTTGCCCGAGCCCGACGGCCCGCAGATCACGATGCGCTCGCCCTTGTGGACCTCCAGGTCGATGTCGCGCAGGACGTGAAAGTCGCCGTACCATTTGTTGAGGCCGGAAATCTTGACGATGGGGTCGGACATGGTGAGCTCCATCAGTTGCGGCGGTGAGCGTTGAGGCGGTGCTCGACGAACAGCGAATATCGCGACATTCCAAAACAGAAGATGAAGTAGACGATGCCGGCGAAGGCAAAGCCGGTAAACGCGGTCGACGGCGTCGACCATTTCGGATCCGAGAACGAGGCGCGGAGCGAGCCGAGGAGATCGAACAGCGCCACGATCGAGACCAGCGAGGTGTCCTTGAACAGCGAGATGAAGCTGTTGACGAGGTTCGGAATGACATGGCGCAGCGCCTGCGGCAGCACGATCAGCGAGGTCGTCTTCCACCAGGATAGCCCCAGGGCGGCCGCCGCCTCGCCCTGCCCCCGCGGAATCGCGGCCAGCCCGCCGCGGACGTTCTCGGCCTGATAGGCGCCCGTGAACAGCGCAATCCCGATCAGGGCGCGCACGAGCCCGTCGACGGTGAAATTGCCGGGCAGGAACAAAGGCAGCATGTAGGTGGCAAAGAACAGCACGGTGATCAGCGGCACGCCGCGCCAGAACTCGATGAAGGCGATCGAGAATATCCGGATCAGCGGAATGGTGGAGCGGCGGCCGAGCGCCAGCGCGATGCCGATCGGCAGTGAGGTCACAATGCCGGTAACCGAGACCACCAGCGTCACCAGAAGGCCACCCCACAAGTTCGTTGACACGATCGGCAACCCACCACGATCGAGCCCCATCAGCTTGATGACGATCGCGATGCCAATGAAGGTGGCGACACTGGATGCCAGAGCCCGCCCGCCGGTATGAACGCCGCCGCCAAGAAGGAAGGCGATCAAGCAGACAATCACGGCCGTGGTGGCGAAATCGGCCCAAACCGGCTCCCCCGTCCCCTGGACATGATCACGCAGCCAGACGAGCGGAAAGATCAGCCAGGAGATCGCCGTGCCGACCAGCACGATCAGGCTCCCGACGGCCCATAGCAGCGGTGCGACGGCTGACGTCTTGCTGAGATTGAGCATCGCCTGCCCGGCGCCGATGATGCTTTCATCGAACAATTGCAGCAGGCCAGCCGTCCAGCTCAGGCCCAATCCCTTGATGCCGCCGCCGTGCAGCAGGAAGAATGCGACCACCGGAAAGGCGATGAAGAACAGGCCGGCATTCAAACTCTTCGCCGGCAGCCTGGGAATGAGCAGCGGCACCAGCAGCACCACCGCCAAGACGAACGTGAGATTGACCCGCCAGCGCTCGGCCTCGGGATAGAAGCCGTAGATCAGTTGCGGCAGCTTGGCCTGGATGTAGGGCCAGCAGGCGCCGACCGCAAAACCGGCGTTCTCGGTGAGGCAAGCCGTGCGATCCTTGCCGGTCCAGACCGCATCGACCATCAGGAACTTGACGGAGGGAACGATGGTGAACCAGAGCAGCAGGGCGCCCACGATCGTGAGCAGGATGTTGGTCGGCGAGTTGAACAGGCGGGTGCGCAGCACGCCGATGAAGCCCGTGGTCTGGACCGGCGCGGGACGCTCAGCAACCAGGTCCTGACGGACGAAGGCGGACGTCGCCATATCGCTCATGCGCCCAGGCTCCGGCTGACGCGCCAACCGTAGACGCTCATGATCGCGCTGGTGACGAGTGAGATCAGGAGGTAGACGCCCATCGTCATCGCGATGATCTCGATCGCCTGTCCGGTCTGGCTCAGCGAGGTGCCGGCGAATACCGACACCAGGTCAGGATAGCCGATCGCGACGGCAAGCGAAGAATTCTTGGTCAGGTTGAGGTATTGATTGGTCAGCGGCGGCACGATGACGCGCATGGCCTGCGGCACGACGATCAGACGCAGGGTGGTGCCGCGGCTCAGGCCTAGCGAGGACCCCGCCTCCATCTGCCCCTTGTGGACGGACAGGATGCCGGCGCGCACGATCTCGGCGATGAAGGCGGCGGTATAGGTCGATAGCGCCAAGGTCAGCGCCACGAACTCCGGGATGATGCGCGAGCCGCCGGCGAAATTGAACCCTTTGAGCTGCGGCAGCTCGAAGGTGAAGGGCAAACCGAACACCAAGATGGTGGCGAGCGGCAGCCCGAACAGCAGACCCAGCACATAGGGCCAGATCCGGATCATCCGCCCCTCCTGAAACAGCGCGCGCCGCGCGTGGATGCGCAAGGCCAGCGCCGCGACGAAGCCGAGCGCCAGCATCGCCAGGAACGGCTCGAGACCGCTCTGGCCGATCGGGCTGGGAACGACGAGGCCCCGGTTGCTGAGGAAGGCAATGCCGAGCAGCGAAATGCTTTGCCGCGGATTGGGCAACGCCGCCAGCACCGCGAGGTACCAGAACAGGATCTGGAACAGCAGCGGCAGGTTGCGGATGATCTCGACATAGATCTCGCCGACGCGCGACAACAGCCAGTTCGGCGACAGCCGGCACAGCGCGACGATAAAGCCAATCACGGTGGCGAAGACGATGCCGACCACGGAGACCACGAGCGTGTTCAGAAGCCCGACCACGAACACGCGCAGGAACGTGTCCGAGCCGGTGTAGGAGATCAGAGTCTGGTTGACGTCGAAGCCGGCATTGTTCCGGAGGAAGCCGAATCCGGCGGCGATGTGCTGATTTTCGAGGTTGGCGCGGGCGTTGGAGACGATCTCATAGCCGATCCAGCCCAGGATCGCCGCGAAGGCAAACTGGACGGCAATGCCGTTCCAGCCTGCCTTGCCGCCCAGCACGCGCCTGATCTTCAGCGAAATCTGGGGCGGCGGTTTACGGGCCTCGGTGCTCATCCCGCGAGCTGCGGATCAGGATGATCAGCGGATCGGCGGCGCGTACTGGAGACCGCCCTTGTTCCAGAGATTGTTGAGACCGCGGTTGATGGCGAGCGGCGAGCCCGCGCCGACGTTGCGGTCGAACACCTCGCCGTAATTGCCGACCGCCTTCACGATCCGCACCACCCAGTCCTTGGTCAGGCCGAGCTGTTCGCCGAAATTGCCGTCGCTGCCGAGCACGCGCTTCAGCTCCGGGCTTTCCAGCTTCGCTTTCTCGTCGACGTTCTTCGAGGTCACGCCGAGCTCTTCGGCTGTGATCATCGCAAACAGCGTCCATTTCACGATGTCGAACCACTGGTCGTCGCCGTGGCGCACCATCGGCCCGAGCGGCTCCTTCGAGATGATTTCAGGGAGCACCATATGGTCGTTGGGATTGGCGAGCTTGAGGCGATTGGCGTACAGGCCCGACTGGTCGGTGGTGAAGACGTCGCAGCGGCCGGCCTCATAGGCCTTGACCGTTTCGTCGTTGGTGCCGAACGCGATCACCTCGTACTTCATGTTGTTGGCTTTGAAATAGTCGGCGAGATTTTGCTCGGTGGTGGTGCCGGTCTGCACGCAGACCGATGCGCTGTTGAGCTCGAGCGCCGAGTTCACCTTGAGCGACTTCTTCACCATGAAGCCCTGCCCGTCATAATAGGTCACGCCGGTGAAGTTGGCGCCGAGCGAGGTGTCGCGCGAGATGGTCCAGGTGGTGTTGCGCGAGAGCACATCGATTTCGCCGGATTGCAGCGCCGTGAAGCGGTCCTTGGCGGACAGCGGCACGTACTTGACCTTGGTCGGATCGTTGAAGATCGCTCCGGCGATGGCGCGGCAGACGTCGACGTCGAGCCCCGTCCAATTGCCCTTGTCGTCCGGCGATGAAAAGCCCGGCAGCCCCTGGCTGACGCCGCAGGACAGCATGCCCCGGTCCTTGACGGTCTTGAGCGTTTGCGCATCGGCGGCCTGGGCCGAGAGGCCGGCGGCGAGAGCAAGAGTGAGAGCCAGGGTTACGCGTTTCATGGGCTTTGGGCCTTTCAAAATCGTCTCAAGGTCGGGAACGTTGTCTTTGGGGGCATCTCTGCCAGGGCTAATCGTACCTAGGCTAGTCTTGCAAGACTCATGCTGGAAAACCTAGCCGAACACCCGCCGATCCCGGGAGGCCATACCTTCGTCCCGCCGAAGAGGCGCCCGCCGTGATGGCTGTGACGCGAAGTCCGTTCAGGCGATGGATCGAAGGTCGCAGCAGGCCCCTCAACATGCGGCGACTGAATAGCACCTGCGCATCACAGAACGACTGGCGTGCCGGGTCAAGGGGTTGACGGGACTCTTCTGTATTCTGTTATTAACGACGGCCGCCTTTCGGCCAGCCCGGCGGGCGCGACGCGCCGGGCGTAAACGCGGTTTTGAAAGCAGACGCATGGATTCCTCGCACTCCTCCCAGCAGCATGCCGAGACCCGGCTGGTCACCTCCGGCCGCGACACCAAGGCGCAGAAGGGGTTCGTCAATCCGCCTGTATTTCACGGCTCGACCGTGCTCTATCCGACCGCCGAGGACCTGCACGCCCATCGCGGCGAGTTCACCTATGGCCGCCACGGTTCCCCCACCACCAAGGCGTTTCAGGAGACGCTGATGGCGCTGGAGGGGCCGCAATGCGCCGGCGTCGGCATCGTGCCGTCGGGGCTGTCGTCGATCTCGACTACCCTGCTCTCGGTGCTGAACGCCGGCGACCATCTCCTGGTCTGCGACAACGTCTATCGGCCCTCGCGCAATTTCTGCAACGGCATGCTCACCCGCTATGGCATCGAAACCACCTATTTCGATCCGCTGATCGGCGCCGGGATCGAGAAGCTGTTCAAGCCCAACACCCGCGCGGTGCTGGTGGAGGCGCCAGGCTCGCAGTCGTTCGAAATGCCCGACATCCGCGCCATCGCCGAGGTCGCGCATGGGCGCGACGCGCTCGTCATCGACGACAATACCTGGGCAACACCACTCTATCACCGCTCGCTCGAACAGGGCGTCGACATCAGCATGCAGGCGGCCACAAAATATATCGGCGGCCATTCCGATATCATGTTCGGCACCATCTCCGCCAACGCAAAGACCTGGCCGATGGTCGCCGAAGGCATTCGCCTGCTCGGCGTCTGCGCCGGTCCGGACGACGTGTTCCTGGCGCTACGCGGCCTGCGCACGCTGTCGGTGCGGCTGGCGCAGCATCATCGTTCGGGACTCGACATGGCGCGCTGGCTGGCTAGCCGGCCGGAGGTCGCGCGCGTGCTGCATCCGGCACTCGAAACCGATCCCGGACATGCGATCTGGAAGCGTGACTTCACCGGCGCGTCCGGCCTGTTCAGTATCGTGCTGAAGCCGGCGCCGCAGAAGGCAGTCGACACCATGCTCGACACGCTCAAACTGTTCGGCATGGGCTTCTCCTGGGGCGGCTTCGAGAGCCTCGTGATTCCGTTCGACTGCGACAGCTACCGCACCGCGACCAAATGGGCGCCGGGCGGTCCGACGCTGCGTCTGCACATCGGGCTCGAGAGCGTCGATGATCTCAAGGCCGATCTCGATCGCGGCTTCGCTGCCCTGAAAGCGGCAATGTGAGCCTGCTCACAAGGCATCGTGCCGGTGGACGCGCCATCGCGCGCCGGGGAACGTGCACGCGCCGTAAACGTTAACGCCGACGCGCCAACAAATGGTTTGATCCGCCAACGTTTGGCGCTAGCCTCACCAATCGACTCCAATCCGGACACGGAGCATGGGAACGTTGGTTCTGCTCGATCTGATGGGGGGCGTGGCGCTGTTGCTGTGGGGCCTGCACATGGTCCACAGCGGGATCTTGCGCGCCTTCGGTCCCGACCTTCGGCGCCTGCTCGGCAAGGCGTTGAGCAACCGCGTCAGCGCCTTCGCTGCCGGCCTCGCGCTCACCGCCCTGCTCCAGAGCAGCACGGCGACGGCGCTGATCACCAGTTCGTTCGCGGCCGAGGGCCTCGTCAGCCCCGCCGCCGCCCTCGCCATCATGCTCGGTGCCAATGTCGGCACGACGCTGATCGTGCAGGTGCTATCGTTCAACATCGCAGCCGTTGCGCCGGTTCTGTTCGTGCTCGGCCTGGTCGCCTTCCGCTCCGGCCCGCGATCGCGGATCAAGGACATCGGCCGCGTCTGCATCGGCCTCGGCCTGATGCTGCTCTCGCTGCACATCCTGCTCGACACGCTGGCGCCGGCGGAGAACGCGCCCGGCGTGCGCGTCGTGATGTCGGCCATAACAGGCGACCCCATTCTGTGCATCTTCATCGCCGCTCTCGTCACCTGGGCTGTACATTCGAGCGTCGCCAGCGTCCTGTTGATCATGTCGCTGGCCTATTCGCAGTTCATCTCGCCTGCCGCGGCTTTGGCGCTGGTGCTCGGGGCCAATCTCGGCAGCGCCATCAATCCTGTGTTCGAGGGCGCCAGGCGCGACGATCCCGCGAGCTACCGCCTGCCGGTCGGCAATCTCATCAACCGCGCGATCGGGATTGCTCTCGTCCTGCCCTTCCTCGGCGCGATCGCCGAGCACATGCACGCCTGGCAGCCCGATCTCGCCAAGCTGACCGCGGCCTTCCACATCGCCTTCAATGTCGGCACCGCCGTCCTCTTCATCGGTCTGCTCGATCTCATGTCGCGTCTGTTGACCCGCCTCTTGCCCGATCGCGTCAAGGAGGCCGATCCGGCCCGACCGCGCTATCTCGATGAGACCGCACTGGAGACACCGTCATTGGCGCTGGCCGACGCCGCCCGCGAGACCTTGCGCATGGGCGACTTCGTCGAGGTCATGCTGCGCAAGGTGATGGCCGCGATGATGACCGGCGACCGTGCACTGGTCGACCAGGTCTCGAAGACGGACAATCTCGTCGACGGCCTGGACGAGGCCATCAAGCTCTACGTCACAAAACTCATGCGAGGCAGCCTCGACGAGAGCGAAGGACGGCGCGCGATGGAGATCATCTCCTTCGCCATCAACCTCGAGCATATCGGCGACATCATCGACAAGAGCCTGAGCGAGCTCGCCACCAAGAAGATCAAGCGGCGCTTCCAATTCTCGGCCGAAGGGGCTGAGGAGCTCGCCGCTTTCCACAAGCGCACGATGGATTCGCTGCGGATCGCCTTCGGGGTCTTCATGTCGGGTGACGCCAACGAGGCGCGCAAGCTGCTGGTGGAGAAGACGGCGCTGCGCAACACCGAGCTTGCCGCGGTCGAGCGCCATCTGGACCGGCTGCGGAAGGGCCGCCCCGAGACTATCGAGACCACGTCGCTGCATCTGGACGTGCTGCGTGATCTGCGTCGCATCCACTCGCATATCTGCTCGGTCGCCTACCCCGTGCTGGACGCGGCGGGTGAGCCCTATCGGAGGAGTGCGGCCGAAGCAGCTGCCCTGCCCGCGTCAGGCGCGGCCTCGGCCCTGCCGCGCTAGCGTGTCCCGTCAGCGATCCAGTGTCTTCGAGGCGCTGCCGCGGTTCTTCCAGATCAGCATGATGTTTCTGATGTAGATGATGGTCGCGAGCGACTGTCCGAGGATGATGACGGGTTCGCGCTTGACAACGCCATAGACCAGCGTCATCAGCCCGCCGCCCATCGAGCAGAACCAGAACGCCATCGGCACCACGCTGTTGCCGGCGCGTTCGCTCGCGATCCACTGCACCAGGAAGCGCGCGGTGAAGAATAATTGCGCGACGAGGCCGAACGCGAGCCAGAAATCGAACTTGGCGACGAAGACGTCGTAGAGATAGTTGCTCAGCGCCTGACCGTATTGGATGATCATGCGTTCACCTCGGTCACATCTGGCGTCGGCTTCTTGCGCCGGATCAGCCACCACACGCCTGCGAGATCCATGATGCCGATCCACAGCCGGTCGAAAAAGCCATAATTCGACACGCCGGAGCGGCGCGGCCGATCGATCACGTCGACATAGGCAATGCCGTAGCCTTCGCGGCGGACCAGCGCCGGCAGGAAGCGATGCAGCCCATCGAAATAGGGCAGCATCAGGAAGACGTCGCGCCGGAACGCCTTCAGGCCGCAGCCGGTGTCGCGCGTGCCGTCCTTCAGGATCGCGTTGCGAATGCCGTTGGCCACGCGCGACTGAAATTTCTTGAAGCCGGTGTCCTTGCGCCCGATCCGCTGGCCGGCGGCGAGCCCGACCCGCCCTGCTCCCTTCTCGACTGCCGCGATCAGGTCCGGCAGGAACGCGGGATTATTCTGACCGTCGCCGTCAAGCGTGGCCACGATCATCCCGCGCGCCGCACGCACGCCACTGCGCACCGCCGCCGACTGGCCGCCCGATCTCGCATGGCGGAGCTGACGCAGATTGTCCCGCTGCTTCATGATGGCGCTGAGCCGCTCGCCGGTCGCATCCGTCGAGCCGTCGTTGACATAGATGATCTCATAGGCCCAGCGGCCATCGAGCGCCGCCGTGATCTCCTCGATCAAGGGCGCGATGTTCTCGGCTTCGTTGCGCACGGGAACGACGATGGAAACCGAAGGCTGGGACGTCGACAAATCGAGGCTCGTGGGTTGGAATTGGCCTGCCCCGTGGAACCGGCGGTCCGGCAGGCAGCCGCTTTTATTGGCCGGATGTCCGGCGGGCAACCCTTTTGAGGCGGCCGGAGACCATCCCCGCAATTGGCACGATGGTGCCGTCGGCCCGGATGGCGAAGCCCAATTTTCGGGCCGCAAACCAGTAGCGCACGGCCATGGCACCGACCAGGCCGATCATGGCGCCGGCAACGACATCGCTCGGGTGATGCGCGAGCAGCACCAAGCGGGTCAAGAGGATCACGATCGCGTAAGTGAACATGAATACGCGCAGGCGCGGCCACAATGCCGACACTGCAAACGCCAAGGCGAATGCGGCGACCGCATGGCCCGACGGCAGGCTGGCGTAGGCGCCCGTGCCCTCGAACGGAACGAAGTTGAAGGGATCGGGCTTGCCGCCGACGAATGGACGTCCGCGCCCGATGAGATATTTCAGGATCTCGGCAGCGAACGCCGACACGGCAACCGACAGAAACATGAATTGCAGCCGCGTGCCGAGGCCGAGCAGCAACGCGCGGCGGGTCCCGTGCAGTGCTGCCGCGACGAAGGCGACGACCACCAGCGCAGCGCCCAGGACAGACAGCACATACTCGTCCTTGCCGAAATCGGTGAGGATACGGATCGGCCAGAGGCTTGGCGTGCCGCGCGCCGGCATCAGTTGGATCTCAGTCTGGTCGAGCCCGACCATCAGCACGATGACCAGGGCTGCGCCGGCTGCGCTGAGCCAGAGCGAATGCCGCGCCAGCTTCCGGGCGGCCTCGGCGCGGCGCGAATGCGAGGGCGTGCGCACGAGCTGCGCCAGCGCGCGCCAGGACACGGCGAGCAATTGCGCGGGATAGCCTGCAGGCGGCCCAATGTCGTTCGGGGCCCGCATCTATTCGGTGCCCTCCGAGCGGAAGATCGAGATCGAGATCGCGCGCCCTTGCGAGAAATTGTAGCCCTCGATGCGCGTGCCGACCTTGTAGCGCAGCCCGATCGCCTCGGCGCGCTGCACGAAGCTACGCTCCGAGCGTTGCTCGATCAGGGCAAAGCGACAGCTGCCCTGCCGCAGAAAGTCAGCCGCGCCCGAGCCGTCGGTGAGCAGCGTCTGCGTGCCCGTCAGGAACACCAGGCTCGGCTCGTGATAGCCGGCAGCAGCCGCCTTCGGTCCGACGCAGGTGACGTTGCGAAGCGCGCGCGCGATCTCGATGCTCGGAAACAGCGGGGTCAGCGACGGCAGCACGATTCCGTAGACCGTCACCGCCAACATGAGCGCGGCGACCAGCGCGTTGAGCAGCGAGCGCTCGGCGCGATTGTTGTCGTAGAGCCACCAGGCGAACAGGCCGAAGATCAGCGACGCCGCGATGAAAGGCCAGGCCACGAAGGCCGGCTGGCGCGTCAGCATCACGGCGCCGACCACGGCAATGATCGAGGCGGCCGCGGGGATCGCGAACCACCAGGCCGAGCCCCGCATCAGCCAGGACCGCGACAGCACACGCCGCTCCAGCGCGCCCGCGGTGAGGATCGCGATCGCAGGGTACAGCGGCAGCACGTAATGCGGCAGCTTGGTCAGTACGGCCTCGAACACGATCCAGGACGGGACCAGCCAGGCCAGCAGGAACTGCGCGCCGGGCTCGCGCCTGGCCCGCCACACTGCGGGCGCCGCCATGGCTGCGAGCGGCGCGCCCGGCCAGAACGTGATCCAGAACAGCGCGAGGTAAAGACCGGGCGGCGCGCCATGGGATTCCTGGGCCGCTAACTTGCTCAGCATGTCGCCGCCGACGGAATCGGCGAAGAAGGCCTCGCCCGCGCGCCAGAAGATCGCGACGAACCAGGGCAGCACCAGGACCAGCATCCACATCAGGCCCCAGACCGGGCGCAGCTTCCACAGCCAGGAGGCGTCGCGGTCCTGGATCGCGAGCGCGACGATGGTGAGGCCCGCGAACATCAGGATCAGCGGGCCCTTGATCAGGATGCCGATGGCGAGCGCGCTCCAGAAGATCGCAGGCCAGCTCCAGGGCGGATGGGTCTCGTCCTCGGCGCGCTGCCATGACAGGTAGGCCCGCGCCATCGCGCCCATCGCGGCGACCACGCAGAGCAGCAGCATCGCGTCGGTCTTGGCCAGCCGCGCCTCGACGCCGAGCAGCACAGAGGCGGACATCATCAGCGCCGCCAGCACCGCGGCACGCCGGGTGACGAAGCCGAGTGCGGCCCAATAGGTCATGAGCACGGCGCCGATCGCTCCCAGCAGCGACGGCAGCCGGTAGACCCAGATGCGCAATTCGGCCTTCGGGAGCTTGAGCGCCGCGGCGGTCTCGACCGCGGCCGATTGCAGCCAGTAGATGCCGACCGGCTTCTTGTAGCGGACATCCTCCTGGAAGCGGATGTCGACATAGTCGCCGCTCTCGACCATCTGCTTGGTAGCCTGGGCAAAGCGCGCTTCATCGCGGTCAATAGGCGGGATGGTGAAGAAGCCCGGCAGGAACAGCAGCAGCGCACTCAGCACCAGAAAGCCGACTGCACGGGCGTGACTGGCCGTGACAATATCGAGCATGCGCACGAGCCCGCTGCCCGGATTCACGGGCGCTTTCGGCTCGCGGGGTGCTCCAAAACGGGGGCTCGGGTAGGGCTCGGCCATTGGTTCCGCTTACGCTGAAACCGCCATCGCCACAACCGCTTGAGGCAGGGTCATTGAATTCGAATGACAACTGTGTCCGCGGCGCCTGTCGCATCGATGACGGTGAGCCGCGCAAAGCCTGGACCGGGCGGATCGATCAGGCGCTGGCGACGGCCGTCGATCTCGCCAAGCGCGGTTCCGTTAACCATGACGGTCATGGGCAGAACGCCGCCGGCGACCTTAACCGGCATCGCCGCGCCCTCCCGACCACTCGATCGATCGACGTCGATCCGCGAGCCGTTCAGCGGAAACTGGATGTGTAGCGCCTGCTCGCCGCCGGTGCGTACCAATTCCCCGACGCGACGGAACCGCTTCAGCGGCAGCGGCAACTTGGTGTTGCTGGCGACCAGGGTTCCCTTGGGCGGCTTCGGCAATGGAGCGAGGGTCTTGCCGGTTCGAGCGAAGGCGTCGAACAGGATCGGCGCGGCAGCGACGCGCCCGATCAGGCCGGGAACCGGCGCGCCGTCGGGCCGGCCGACCCAGACGCCGATGGTCATGCGGCCGTCGAACCCGACCGACCAGGCATCGCGATAGCCATAGGAGGTGCCGGTCTTGAAGGCGATCCGGTTGTGGGCGGCGTTCTCGGGCGGCGGTGTGCCCAGAAGCACGTTGCCGACCTGCCAGGCCGCGACCTGATCGAGCAGCCGCAATGGCTCGCGATCATCTCTGTCAGTCATGACCTCGCGCAGCGGCTTGGTGGTGCCGAGCCGGGCGAAACCCGTATAGAGCTGGACGAGGTCCTGGAGCGTGATGCCGACACCGCCGAGACCCATGGCAAGCCCCGGCGCCTCGTCCTTGGGCAGCACGAGGTTGCCTCCAGCCTGTCGCAGCCGCGAGGCCAGCCGGCTGGAGCCAACGCGATCGAGTAGCACGATGGCGGGCACGTTCAGCGACAATTGCAGCGCCTTCTTCACGGGCACTGTGCCCTGGAACGTCATATCGAAATTTTCCGGCGCGTAGGAGCCGAAGCGAACCGGCCGGTCGTCGATCAGGCTCTCCGGATGCACGAAGCCATCTTCGAAGGCGAGCCCGTAAATGAAAGGCTTGAGCGTCGAGCCCGGCGAGCGGATGGCGCGAGTCATGTCGACCTGCCCTGCCCGGCTCTCGTCGAAATAATCGGCCGAGCCGACGCGGGCGAGCACGTCGCCGCTCTCATTGTCGACGACGATGATGCCGACCGAGATGTTGGGCCCGAGCGCAATGGCGCGATCACGTGCCAGCGGCTCCAGCACCTTCTGCAAGTTCGCGTCCAGCGTCAGCCTGATGACCGGCATGTCCTTCGCCGTGGAAAGCGCGGTGTCGGATGCGTGCGGCGCCAGGATCGGCATCGGCCTGCGCAGCTTTGGAATGGCGACAGCCTTGGCCTGCTTCGCATCCTCCGCGCTGACCTGTTGCTCCGAGACCATGCGATCGAGCACGCGATCACGCGCAATGCGGGCTGTCTCTGGATGCCGATCAAGCCGGCGCGTCTCCGGCGATTGCGGCAGCGCCACCAGCAGCGCAGCTTCGGCCAATGAGAGCCGCTTCGGCTCTTTGCCGAGATAGGCGATCGACGCAGCACGGATGCCTTCGAGATTGCCGCCGTAAGGCGCGAGCGCGAGATAAAGGTCGAGGATCTCGTCCTTGCTCAAGCTCCGCTCGATCTCGATCGCGCGAACCATCTGCCGCAGCTTGGCATAGAGCGAGCGCTGTCGCCGCGGCTCCATCAGCCGCGCCAGCTGCATGGTGATGGTCGAGCCGCCCGACACGATGTGGCCGCGCGTTGCAAGCTGCAATGCGGCCCGGCCCAGCGCCAGCGGATCGATGCCGTCATGCGCATAGAAGCGCTGGTCCTCATAGGCCAGCAGCAGGTTTAGATAGGTCGGATCGACATTCGTCCTGGCATCGACCGGCAGCCGCCAGCGCCCATCGGCCATGGCATAGGCGCGCAGCAGCTTGCCGTTGCGGTCGACGATGCTGGTCGAGACCTGCCGCGCCTCGTCGAGTGGTAGCGGACCGAGGGAGTAGACCCAGCCGACGAAACCGGCGATGGCAAGAATGAGCGTGAGTGCGAGGGCGGAGATGATATGCGTTGACGCCCGCCCTGCTCTCCCGCCGTCGTTCCGGGATGGTCCAAAGGACCAGACCCGGAACCTCGAGATTCCGGGTTCGGTGCTGCGCACCGCCCCGGAATGACGAAATACGTTATCGGCTTCGCTCACCTCACAACCTCACTTCGCCGTCCGCACCTCGACGGTGCCCGTCGCGGTACGGCCGTAGCGCGAGGGATTATACATGTCCTCGACATAGGCCTGCGGTAGCACGTATTTGCCGGGCGAGACTGCGCGCGCGACATAGGCGACTGTGAAGACCGAATTTGAGTCCGAGGCGCGGTCGATAGCCGCGGTGAAGCGGTCGTCGCGGAACTCGGTATGTTCGGGCTCCTCGCCGTCCTCGATCCAGTCCAGCGTACCGCTATCGCCGGACGAGACCAGCTTCGGATTGTCGATCTCGAGGCCCGCCGGCAGATAGTCCGACACCATGATGTGGCCGTACTCGGGCTTGGCCTCGGTGATCTTCAGCACCACCGCAAAGCGCTGGTTCTGCTTGACCTTGCTGATGTCGGCCGGCTTGCCGTCGAGAGTGAAGTAGTTGCGCTCGATCTTGAAGCCGTTCGACGCCGCCGGCTCCGGCGTCACGGGCGAGCCCGACACCGAGACCACCGCCTGCACCGGCGCATCGCCAGTGTTGGTGATCTTCAGCGGCTTGCCCTCCAGCATCGCGGCCTTGTAGCTGCGATAGAGCGCAGTCTTCACCGGCTGGCCGTCGACTTCCATCGACAGGTTCTCCTTGGCGAGCGCGCGCGCCGCCAATACCAGCCAGGCATTCTCCTGCGTGGAGGTGTAGGGCGTGAGCCCGCGCGCGGTCTCGACCCGCGACACCGCCTGCGTCAGCGTCGCCTTCGGCGCGTTTCCTTCACTGGCGAGCGAGACCAGCGCCGCAGCATCACGGAGCTGCGAACCGTAGTCGGTGCGGCCGAACTCGAGTGCGGGCTTCGGCGCGAGGCTGTCGAGTGCGGCGCCATAGACGCGTTCCGCGCGGTTACGATCGCCGACCAGCGCGAGCGCCGCCGCGAGCTGCGACTTCGCAATCGGCGTCGCAAGGTTGGCGAGCTTGGTGTCGGCGAGATAGCGGAGGTCTCCGATGGGAGCAGCGCCGTTGCGTGCGAGCACGTAGAGGCCATAGGCGAGCTCGCGGCCGCCGTCTTTCTCAGGCTCGTCGGCATTGACGACGGAGTTGCGGATGCGGTCGAGCGCATTCTTGAACAGCACGTCCGGCACCGCAAAGCCCTTCTCGCGGGCGCGGGTCAGGAAGTCCGTCACATAGGCATCCAGCCAGGCATCGTCGCCCCCGGCCGACCACAGGCCGAACGAGCCGTTCGAACCCTGGCGCGCCAACAGCCGCTCGATGGCGTCGCGGATGCGCTGGTCGACCTCGCTGTCCATGGCGAGGTGCGCCCCGGCGGCGAGGTCATTGACGTAGAGCAACGGCATCGCGCGGCTCGTGATCTGCTCCGAGCAGCCATAGGGGTAGCGGTCGAGCGCTTTCAGGATCGTCGCCGCATCGAGCGCGGTCGACAAGCTGGCCGACACCGAGACGCTGCCGGTGCCCGGCACGAGATCGGAGAACATATCCGCGGTCAGCGTCAGGCTTTCGCCCTTCGCCAGGGTGCGGATCGAGCGCCGCGCCAACACCTGCGTCGCCGCCTTGACGTCGAGCGCATAGTGGCGCGCGAGCATAAGGCCGTTCGGTCCCTTGATGTCGATGTCGAGCGTCGCCTGCCCCGCGGCCGTTGCATCGATCGCCATCGAGAACGCGTTGCGCTGCTTGGCGGCAAGCTTGACCGTGGTGGCGGGATTGCCAGTCATCTTCACCGGACCGCCCGCCTTCACGTTGAGGACATAGTCGCCGGCCTGGCCCTCGACATTGTCGATCTCCAGATTGACCGTGCCGCGATCACCATTGAGCAGGAACCGCGGCAGGGTCGCCGTCAGCACCACGGGATCGCGGATCACGACATCGGTGTTGGCGCGACCAAGTTTCGTGGCGGTCCACGCCACCGCCATCACCCGCGCGGTGCCGGCGAACTCCGGAATGTCGAAGCTCACTTCCGCGGTGCCGTCAGCGCCGACCGTGACGATGCCTGAATACAGGGCCAAAGGTTTTTGCGTGGGCGGCGAGCCCTGGAGCTCGCCCGCACCGGCGTCGCCGCCGGACTTGATCTGGCCGCGGGTGCCCGACATGCCATCGATGAGTTGCCCGTAGAGATCGCGGATCTCGGCGCTGAGGCGACGCTGGCCGAGATAGTAATCATCCGGCGCCGGCGGTTTGTAATTGGTGAGGTTGAGGATGCCGACATCGACTGCGGCGATGACGACCTTGGCATCCTCGCCCGGATTAAGCCCGTCGAACTTGACCGGGATTTTCAGCGTCGAGTTCGGCCGGATCAGCGCCGGCGGCGTCAGCTTCACTTGCAGCGTGCGCGTCTGCTTGTCGATGCCGAACCATTTCAGGCCGATCGCCCGGCCCGGCATGCGCTGGGCGGCCGCATCGAGCGGACGGCGCAGCGTCGCCACGACGTAGGCGCCGGTACTCCAATCCCTGCCGATCGGAAGCTTGACCTGCGCGGTGCCTTCCTTGACGTCGATGGTCTGCGTCGTCAGCAGGCGATCGCCGAGCACGTTGATGGTCAGCTTGCCGGCGCTGCGCACATTGACCGACACCGTCATGGTGTCGCCGGAGGCGTATTGCGGCTTGTCGATCGAGGTCTCCAACAGGTCCGGCGTGTCGGCGCTGCCATCGGAGTACCAGCCGACGTCGAACTGCACGGAGGTCACCGGGCCGTCAGCGTCGTTCGACTTCACATCGAGCCGATAGCGGCCGGGCTGGGGGGTCAGCGAAATCCGCGACGGCTTATCGGCGGCGATCACGACGTCGCCGTCGGCGACGCGCGAGGTCGACTTGACCGGCTCGTACTCCCAGTAATTATTCTGGCGATACCACTGATAGCGCGACTCCATCTTCAGGAGCTCGTAGCGGAGGCCATCGCGGGGGAGCGTCTTGCCCTCGGGCGAGACGAACACAACGTCGAATTCGGCCTTGTTGCCCTCGGCGACATTCTTGTCGCCGAACAGCGGCTTGATGCCGATCATGGCGGTCGCTGGCGCGATCGGCAGCACCAGCTTGCGCTCGACGGCGCGACCGCCGGTCTCGACCATGCGGACGAAGATCTGCGCCTCCTGCGGCCGGGTCGAGGCCGGCTGCTTGTCCAGCGTCACCGGGAAGCTCGCAACGCCATTGGCGTCGGCCTCGGGCAGGTTCTCCAGCGGCGTGCGCTCGTTCGAGGTGGTCTCCTCGTCGGCGACGCCGAACTGGTAGCCGGCAAAGCCCGGACGCTCGCTCGCAGGCGCGACCAGCATGTCGCCTTCGAGCTGAAGGCCCGAGGCCGGCGCGCCATAAAGGAAATGACCGTCCGCCTTCAGCTCCACTGGAGCATTAGCTTTGATCAGCTTGTCCTTGGCGGACAAGTCGAATTCGATCCGATCGGGGACGTAATCCTCGACCATGAAGGTGGTCTCGCCGACCGAGGCGCCCTTCGGATCGGTGAAGGCGCGCGCCCGCCAGGTCCCGGTCGGGACGGCCGAGTTGAGCGGCACGGCCAGCGTGCGGCCGCCGGCGCCCTGGTCGGACAGCACGGCGCGGCGGAATTCGACGCCGTCGGGACGCTCGATCACCAGCGTGAGCGGCCCGCCGGTCACGGCATTGCCCTGCCCGTCGCGCAAGAGCGCAGTGAGATAGACGGTTTCGCTGGAACGGTAGACGCCGCGCTCGGCATAGACGAAGGCGTCGGCGCCGGCCGGGACCACGCGGCCCGAAACGCCGCGGTCGGAAAGGTCGAAGGCGCTCGTCTTGAGGCTGAGGAAGGCATAATCGGCGTTATCGCCAGTTACGGTCAGCAGCGCCGGCGACAGCCCGCCCTCACCGCGCGCGAGCCCCGCCTCAAACAGCACGTGGCCGCTGTCATCAGTCTTGCGGGTAGCCAAGATCTCGTTGTTGCGGGCAACCAGCCGCACCTCGGCCTTGCCGACCGGATCGGTCGAAGCCAGCGAGTTGACGAAGACGTGGATGCCGTCGTTGCCGGAATAGGCCGACACGCCGAGATCGGAGACGATGAACCATTGCGTCGCGAGCTGGTAATCATTGTCGGAGCCTGGCCCCTTGGCCGCGGCAGTCATGACGTACACGCCAGGCTGAAGCTCGCCGAGCGCCTGATCGACCGGGAATGCGGTGGTGACGTCCTGGTTCAGCGTCGTCGCGGTCGCGAGCTCGCCGGACCAGACCTTGACACCGCGCTCGTCGCCGAGATCGGTGAGCTGATATTTCGACAACGTTTTCTGGAAGTCGCTGTCGACGACCGTGTTGATCAGGTTGCGGTCGCCGATCCGGAACACGTTGATGCTGACGGCGGGCGTGTTGACGCTGACCACGGGAATGCCGCGCTGACCGGTCCTCGGCAGTACATAGGCGCGGCTGGTGAAGCGCACGAAGGGTTTGCGGTCGCGCACATAGACATTAAATTCGGCCGATTTCGGCAGGCCCTCCTTCACGGCCGACGGCAGCCCGGCGCGCAGGTTGATGTTGTAGCGCTCGCCATGCTTCAGACCGTCGACGCAGAGCTGCTTACCCTCGGCCGATAGCGCCGGCTTGTCGGTGCCGGCCAACGCCAGGAACGGCGCGAAGTCGGTCCGCTTGGCCAGCTCTTCCGAGAACTGGAAGCAGGCGCGCGGGCTCGCCGAATCCGAGTCCACGGTATAGTCGAGCAGCCGAAAACCATGCTCGTCGCGCAGCTTTTCATACAGGCCGCGGACGTCGGCGACCTCGCGCATGTCCAGCGACAGCCGCATCGCATCCAGCGCCGGCCGCCACAGCTTGCGTTCGGCCAGCGACTTGCCGAGCGCGGCGAGGGCGTCGGCCTCCTCGCTCGGATTGCCGGCGCGCATATAGGCGATGTAGGCGGCGGTCGAGGCACGCTCCCAGAGGAACGTCTGCTCGCTCGAGCTCTTTGGGGAGATCTGGAAGATGACCCTGGCGAGCCGCAGCCAGTTGCCGGCATCCTCCGGCGTGGTCGCCGCGATCTGCCCGAGCACCGAAAGACCGGTGCGATAGTCGTTGCGCCGGAAGGCGGCGTCGGCGTCGGTGCGCAGCGTCGCAATGGACTTGGCGACCGGTCCCGCCTCGCTCTTGATCTGAGTTTCCAGCTTGATCGCGGAATCGGCAAGATCGTCGCGCTTGAACGCCTTGTCGGCTCCTTGCGCTGCGCCAAGGCCGAGCGCCAGCGTGGCGCAGAGTGTGACGGCGCGGATCAGACCGATCATGAGGGACTCCCGGAAATCGCGGACGAGCGCCGCGGCGGCAAATGAAGTGCGCGGAAAGGTGACGGACTCAAGGCGATGGAACAAAGGTGCAAATCGTCGCATTCGCCATCCGGAGATGTGATCCATAGTCCGTCGCGCTGCCGCTCGACCCGGCACCCTGACACGCCACCGTTCCGCTTTGTCGCCGCTCTGAGGAAAACGGTTCGGTTCAGACTTGGCGAAACGCCAGATTTTTCCTATTGGCATGGAGGTGAACAGCCGGCCCCCAAAACCGGGGCGGCTGAAGACGGTCCCGTAGCTCAACTGGATAGAGTAGCGGATTTCTACTCCGCGGGTTGCAGGTTCGAGTCCTGCCGGGATCGCCAATCGACGCTACAACGGGCTAATCTAGATCGCCCCCAGCGGCGCCACAGCCGCGTTCATCTTCCAACCTCGGCCTGATGCGCCCGCCACCACGACGCAATGGCCGCGGCCAGATCATTCCACAGCTCCGTCGGAAGATCGGGAATGGCCACCCGGACGCTATACTGGTCCGTGGTCGCATCGTGAAACCACTCGGTGGCGGCGAAGTCGAAGCCGAAGCTGCCGGCGTGACGGATGGGAAAACCCTCGGCGCGCAGTTCGTTGCTCATGTCTTCGGCGGCCCGCCGCGCGCTCGCCTCGTCGAGCGGACGCCTGCTCCGAAGCGTGACGTAGAGGCCGTGGGTGAAATGAAGCTCGGCCGACAGCGCCGGGAGCCTTGCGGCAAAATATCGGGCCGTGCTTCGTCCGTTGCGCAAGATCGCCGCAACGCGCCTTTTCGTCAGAGCCCAGTAGGTCGCACTGCCCGCAAACGGCGGGAAGTGTGCCGGCAACGCCGCGCCGCCGAGCAGCCGTACCGCGTTACGCGTTGCGGCGGCGAGCCCTTTGCAGTCAAGGCGCCCTGCCCGCTGCTCGTGCTCTTTGCCATAGACGAAAACCGCCGAGCCGAGCCGGCCATATTCCGCTCCGAGCGAATCGAGCTTGTTGTGGCTTCGCACCAGCACCAGCGGAATTCCGTGTCGGCGGGCCCATCGCAGGACGCGTCTGATCCGCCCGGATCTGCCGGCGAAACAGGTCGTGTCGAAGACGAGGAGATCGAGCCCCGAGCCGTCAATGCGGAGCGCCGCCTCGAAAGCGCCGGCAAAGGAGCAGGAATCGAGCAACAGGATTTGCGGAGAATTCCCCCGGGCAAACGCATCGCCCAGCGGCGGCTTCAAGCCGACGAGTTGCAGGTTCGGGACAAAGCTCCGGATCAGCTCCAGCGTTTCGCCGTAGCTGCTCGGGAGCACCAGGATGTCAGCCTTGTCGATGATCTGTGCGGAAGCGAGGAGCACAGCGGAGATCGCGGCCATGCCTGACGCGGTATAGATCGTCTCGCTCGTGCAGCCGCACGCGAGCTCATAGAACGAAGGACCGCGTACGCTAAGATCGGCCCGCTGGTAGTCATAACTGAACTGGAACGGCCCGCTGGCGGGATCGGCCGTGTGCGACCAGGCCGTCTCCGTCGCCTTCCACTCATGCAGCTCATGCTCCGCCCTCAGCGCCGCAGTGATCTGGAATTTGGACCTGACGACTTCGTCGACAGTTCGCGGACGTGCCAAATCGAGCCGGTTTCTCAGACAATCATTCAATAGCCTGAGTTCCTGATGCTTTCGTTCCAGATAGGCTTCAAGCGTCTCCATGCGGATCTTGGACATGTGCCATCCGCAATTCAACGCCTGCGCCCTGGGTTGGGTCCAGTATCTGCCCGCGCGGCCTGCAACGAAGGCCGCTCTTCGCAGTTAACGACTGTGCAAGGAGGACCATATGGCTGATATCAGAGAGCACATGAAAATCATCGGCAAGGACGGCGCCCATGTCGGCACCGTCGACCGCGTCGAGGGCAACCGCATCAAGCTGACCCGGAAGGACAGTCCCGAAGGTCACAAGGACCACCATCACTACATCGACAGGAAATATGTCGGCGCCGTCGAAGGCGATGTCGTCAAGCTGTCGGTGAACGCCGATGCCGTGCCGAAGACGGAAGCGGCATAACACAGCAAGCCCCTTCGGGGGCTTTTTCCGTGTTCACGGACCCGTTTCGGGGTTCGCCGATTCGTGTCGAGCGCAACATCGCTAAGCAGCAAACTTCGCAAATCTGTCGCACTTCAAGAAAGCGTGCGCAGGCCTGTCCAGCGGACAGCAGAGCCCTACCTATCCGGCATGCAAAAGAGCTGTCGAAGGTTATTGCGATGCCGCCATCCGATTGGACAAGAATCGCCATCACATCCGGGGTTGCCGCCACCGCCATGGCATTTTTGGCGATCGACGCTGCCGTGGACGTGAGCCCGGGCGGAATCGCGAAGCGCCTCGAAGTTGTGCAAGCTTCTCTGACGGATGTCGCGGTTGGTCACCATCAACTGGCCTTCGCCGTTCGAGCCTGGACGCGTGGAGGCGACCAGACGCACCCGGCCGCGTATCGATCATGCATCCAGCGTCACGAGCAGAGGCCGCAGCCGGTAGGCATCGATCGCGGCGTTTGACAGCAGCAGTCTGCGCCGCTCGCCGCGCAGCATCATGCGGTCGATCCTGTTCAGGATGAAGCGGGCTGAATCCTTGGGTTCACCGGTTAGCAGACCGGATTGGTTGAGATATCTCCAGGCGATCTCGAAGGACTGTGCGCGCAATTCGGGGCCGGTCATGGCCGGCCAACGCTGCTGCGGATCGAATGTTCCGAGATCTGAGCCGAGGTGGACCGCGCAAGCCGGCGGGCGACGGCGCGATAAATTTCTGCGCGTCATGGAACGAGATCACCACCGGCACGTTGCATCTGTCGAAACAGGTGGTGCCGACCTACCAGCCCCGGTCGGCTTTGAAGAACCCCGTGCTTGTCCCCCGAGCACGGGGTTTTTCTTGCCACGGAAGGGGCTGTCGGCGGGAATGCGGCTAATCCGTCCGCTCCTCACGCCGGTCGCGGGCGAGCTGATGCCAAGCCAGGGCCAACTGGATCAGGCGCTGCCGATCGGCGCCTTCGGACGCAGCGGCCCGCTTCATCGCGGCCTCGGCCTCGTGCTGTGGATCGTACTTGCTGCACATGATGCCGACCGTATAACCGGCCGATCTGGACAAGCGCATGGCAATTTCGTCCGTATCATTGCGGAGAAACGCCGGCGTCTGGCGGAATTGTCACGTGAGACTCCGGAGATCGCTTCGACGCATGCAGGCATCGTGACGCCAGGGCCAAGATTCATTCAGACTGGTGTGTAATTCGTGGTCTGTGAATTGCCTCACAGGCTGCGGACGGCATCTCCGATAAACACTAATCAGCGCTCCCTGGGCGCGAGCGCTTGCACCAGCGCAGAGGGCAGGATGGTCCGGTCATGACACACAAAGCAGCAGCCGAGGTGGTCGTCCCGACCCAACGACAAAGGTCCGCCCTGCTCGGCATCGCCTATCTCGGCACCATCACCATCGTAATGCTGGCCTGGATCGGCGGTCTGGTCTGGGCCGCGATGGCGTTCTTCAACTGGCTGGTATCTTGAAGCGCAAAGGCGATTTGGTTAGCCCGCTGGGGAGCCGCCGCCGATGGTGCGCTAGAACAGGTAATGCAGCACCTACGAGAGCTTGATCCCGCCGCAAACGATCATGCCCCCACGCCATGCTGATCTGGATGGAATCCAGCATGAGCTAAACCCGGCGAATCGTCCCGACGTTTTCTTTCGAGACTTGCGTGAGTGCCAGCGAGCGCAGCGCTGATGCGGGCCAGAGCCCGCCTCTTTGCTTCAAATCCGGCTGGGAAAACTCAGTAGCATGCGCGGGGATCGGCCTGCACATACTGACCGTTGGGATAGCGGTAGTAGCAAACGCCCTGAGCCAGATAGTAGCCGGGTTGCGAGGCGGCCGTAGCGCCGGCGATCGCGCCGGTCGCCCCGCCGAGAACCGCGCCTGCGGCAGCCCCCGTTGCGTTGCCGGAGAGCAGGCCGCCCAGCACGCCACCGACGATGGCGCCGCCCAGCGCGCTTGCACCGGGATCGGCTGGCGGCGGAGGCGCGTACGCCACCGGCGGCGGCGCGTAAGCCACCGGCACGTCGTCGATATACTCCTCGGAGATGTAGGCCGGCGGTCCGGCCATGCGCTGCGGATAATAATACCAGACGCCGCCGACATCCCACCACCAGCCGGAGCGGCCGTTGCGGACCTCGTGGCGCCAGCGTCCGCCCTCCCAGGCGCTGTTGCCGCGATAAGCGTGACCGCCCCAATCGCGCGCCGGTGCGGGGCCGCGGGCATAATTGCGCCCGGGCGGGCCGCCGGCATTGTGCGAGCCGGGACCTGCATGAGGCTGACCGGAAGGCTGCGGCGCGGGGCGGGCCGCCTGCTGCGGCGGAGGCCCCCTGCGCATGGTCTGATTGTCCTGGGGCGGCGCGCTGGCTCGCGACCCTGCCGGCTGTTGGCCGGCCTCCTTCGGCGGTCTGGCCTCCTGCGCCTGCGCCGACAGCGCGAGCAACGACATGGCCGAAACCAAGGGAATGATGATCTTCATGCGGCTGGACGCACTCATGCCTGTTTGACCCCCTACTCTCTCGATTGCCGTGCTCAATTGCCGTGGTTCCTGGCGCGATAGACGATTCTCTCACGCCGAGCTGATGCCGGCTGACATAACTGACCTGCTTGATCGGCCAAGTCCCGTTAAAAATGATTAAGATCAGAGCAATTTGTGGCCCGAAAGGGCTGCAGCGCTGCGCGCCGGACCGCTCCTAGCGCGCCGGCTCGATCACGTTGCAGTTGCTCCGCCCTGACATCAGGCAGTCCTGCATCTTGCTGGCGGCCGTGAGATCACGCGCGAGCCACCAGCCGACGCCCAGGATTACGATCGCAATAATCAAGCCGGCGACCGCGCCGCGGCGGTTGTCGCCGGATGGGGACTTTTGCGAGGATTTGGGCTTCGGGCCCGATTCGGGCTTGGACATGGCTACCAGATTCGGTCGGCAAGGCGCCTTTAGCACCTCTGCGACGTGGCGTCACATCCCGATCGTCCTATCCAGTTCAGCCCCGGGTCGGCCGGATTGCATCCTTGCGCGAGGTCTCAACCGCCGGCGTCGTCCGCGGTGCACAGGTGGTGAGCACGAATGCGGTCCGGGTGCACTCCCAATCGGTGCCCAACACGGCGCTCTCGATCGGCTGCGGACGAGCTAGCAGCAACGCCGCACCGGCCAGCGCCCCCACCACGAAGGCAGCTCCGAGCGCCTTCAGGCTCAGTCGGAAGATCGTCATGCCCGTGCTCCGTCTCGTTGGGGCGGACGCTAGGCGCCGCTCCGCGTGCTCCCTTATGAGGGACATCACAATTCGGCAGTTTTTCCGGGCTACGAGAGATCGTCGGGAGGCGATTTTTCGTTGACCTGATCGGCTGCGATTTGGGTGGCGTTGCGACGCGCGTCGATGTACACGCATGTGCGTCGCGTGGCGCCTGCTATGCCCAGCCGACGTACCAACAGGCAGTGATGTAGGATCGAAAGCGAGGAAGACAAGGCTGGTCGATGAGTGGATTCAGGGAACCCGGTTTCGCAGACCGTCAGAAGGCGGCGCAGGACGCACGCAAAAATCTTTTGAACAAATTCAAATCCCAACCCGGGCCGGATGATCCCGCGGTTGCGGCGAAGCGTGCCGAGCGCGAGGCTCTCGCAGCGAAGCGCGCCGAGGCAAAGGCCGCGCGCGAGGCGGAGAAGGCTGAGCAGAGGCGCCGCGAGGAAGAGGCGAAGGCAGCCGAGGCCGCGCGGATTGCACGCGAGGCTCAGGAAGCCGCCGAAAGGATGGCGGCGCTCGAGGCCGAGCAGAAGGCAAAGCGCGACGCCCGCTACGCGGCCCGCAAGTCCAAGCGGAAGTAGCGTTCAAACCAAATTGAACTGAGGCACGCCTCAGTTCACTTCTCCCATCGAGATGGCCCACCGGAGCGCGCGAATCCGCCGCCCCGATGGTCGATTGCGGAGGGCATCCGAAGCGCGCCTTCGCCTCGGCGAGGCGCTTCGCGACGACCGCGGATGATCAATTCTTCTTCATCATCCCGTCGTCTTTCTTCATGCCGTCTTTCGACATGTGATCCTTCTTCATGCCCTCGTCCTTGGACATGGTATCCTTCTTCATGCCGTCCTTGGACATGGTGTCCTTCTTCATCATGCCCTCGTCCTTGCCCATCTTGTCCAGAGCAAAGGCGGCAGGCATCAGCGCGAGGCCGAGCGACAGGGCGGCAGCCGAAACGCCGAGCACGATGCGGGTGCGAATGGTCATGAGCAGTCTTCCCTCGAGATGGTGTTTGTCAGCGACGGATGCCGCTTTCCTGTCGACGGAGTGCCACGTGGTGTTGTTACGCGCCGGCCGATAAATTTCTGCGGGCCCGCTGCCGTCCTTCGTCTGGCGTAGTCCCACGCAGATCGAAAGTGTGCAGCGCAGCACGACCGGCACTTGCCGCGGCATTCGGTCTCGAACTATCAGATGAGAGATCATCGGGTGTAAGACCGGCTAGGATGGGCCTACGCGCCGGGCTCGAAAACCCGGACCCAAATTCACGCCAAACAAGAACCGTGCAAAGAACCGCCCAAGGGGATCACACCATGCTCACGCGCCGTCATCTGCTCGCGACCGCCGTCGCCGCACCCGCCATTCTTCGCTTCGGCACCGGGACGGCGCAGGCCGCCACCACGCTGAAGATCTCGCACCAGTTCCCAGGTGGCACCATCGACAAAGGCGATTTCCGCGACCGGCTCTGCCGCATGTTCGCCGCCGAAGTCGCCAAGCGCAGCAATGGCGACATCGCCGCTGAAATCTATCCGAACTCCTCGCTCATCAAGACCAACGCGCAGTTCTCCGCGATGCGCAAGGGCGCCCTCGATATCAGCCTCTATCCGATGCCCTATGCCGGCGGCGAGCTGCCGGAGACCAATATCGGCCTGATGCCCGGCCTCGTGACCACCTACGACCAGGGCTTGCGCTGGAAGAAAGAACCGGTCGGAAAGGCGCTGACCGACTTCCTCGCCGACAAGGGCATCATTCTGCTCACCTGGGTCTGGCAGGCCGGCGGCGTCGCCAGCCGCTCCAAGCCGATCGTCGCGCCTGAAGACGCCAAGGGCCTGAAGGTACGCGGCGGCTCGCGCGAGATGGACATGGTGCTCCAGACCGCCGGCGCCTCGGTGCTATCGGTGCCATCGAACGAAATCTACGCCGCGATGCAGACCGGCGCCTGCGATGCCGGCATCACCTCGTCCACCAGCCTGATCTCGTTCCGTCTCGAAGAGGTCGCGAAGTCGCTGACATCAGGGGCCGGCACCTCCTATTGGTTCATGCTCGAACCGCTGATGATGTCGAAGGCGATCTTCGACAAGCTGCCCAAGAACCATCAGGACATCCTGCTCGCGGTCGGCACCGAGCTCGAAGCCTTCGGCCGCAAGGGCGCGCAGGACGACGACGTCGAGGTCGCCAAGGTCTACGAGAAAGCCGGCGCCAAGGTCTCGGCGCTCGACGCCGCGACCGTCGGCAAGTGGCGCGACATCGCCCGCGACACCGCCTGGAAGGACTACAGCGCCAAGACCGCGACTGCTGCGAACCTGCTCAAGCTCGCCACCGACGTCGCGGCATGAGCCACGGTCCGCTTCCGGATCGTGATGACCTGCCGAACGCTGCCGCAAGAACAGGCCTTGCGGCGGCGATCGATCGTGGCCTCGCCGTCCTCAACAGCATCATCGTCGTGTTCGCCGCGATCGCGCTGGTCGCGGCCTGTACGATCCTGAGCTACAGCGTGCTCAGCCGCGCGCTGTTCAAGGCCGCCAATTACTGGCAGGACGAGGCCGCCGTGTTCCTGCTGGTCGGCGCCACCTTCATGACGGCGGCTTATGTGCAGCAGAACCGCGGCCACATCGGCATCGAGGCCTTCGTCGGCCTGCTCTCGCCGTTCGCGAACAAGGTCCGGCTCTGGCTGGTCGACGCCGCAACGTTCCTGTTCTGCGCCTTCTTCACCTGGAAGTCCTGGACCCTGGCCCATGAAGCCTATGTCGACGGTCAGGTCTCGAACTCGATGTGGTCCCCGCCCCTCGCCATTCCTTATTCGCTGATGGCGCTCGGCATGAGCCTGCTCTGCATCCAGATCCTCGTGCAGCTTGCGCTGCCCTTCACCGGAGCCCGGCGGCCATGAGCGTCTTTGGTATCGGCCTCGCCTATGGCATCGCGACGCTGCTCGTGATGTTTTCGGGCATGCCGATTGCGTTCGCGCTTGGCGCGGTCGCAGTCGTGTTCATGGGCATCTACATGCCCGCCGCTTCGCTCGATACGGTGACGCAGAACGTCTACGAGGAAATGGCCTCGATCACGCTCTTGTCGATCCCGCTCTTCATCCTCAAGGGTGCCGCGATCGGCAAGTCGCGCGCCGGCCAGGATCTCTATTCGGCGCTGCATGCCTGGCTGCATCGGGTCCCGGGCGGCCTTGGCGTTGCCAACGTCTTCGCCTGCGCGCTATTTGCGGCGATGGCGGGCTCCTCGCCCGCGACCTGCTCGGCGATCGGCTCGGCCGGCATCCCCGAGATGCGCAAACGCGGCTATTCCGGCGGCTTTGCTGCCGGCATCATCGCTGCCGGCGGCACGCTCGGCATTCTGCTGCCGCCCTCGATCACCATGATCCTGTTCGCCGTCGCCGCCGAAAAGTCGCTCGGGCGGCTGTTCCTCGCCGGCATCGGGCCCGGCCTCTTGCTGGTCTCGCTGTTCGGCGCCTATGCCGTGATCCGCTTCCGCCGGGAATATGCCGCCGCCGAAGCGATCTACAAGAACGGCGGCGCGGAAGCTGCGATCCTGCGGCGCGACGAGTATACGCTCGCCGAACGCTTCAGCGTGCTGCCGCGGGTGATCCCCTTCGTGCTGCTGCTCACGGGCGTCATGATCGCGCTCTATGGCGGCTACGCCACGCCGTCGGAAACCGCCGGTCTCGGCGGCCTCTTGGCGCTGGCGCTGATCGCAGCGATCTACAGCGTGTGGCGGCCGAGCGATCTCGCTCCGATCATGCGGTCGACGATCCGGGAATCGACCATGCTGATGATGATCATCGGCATGTCGTTGCTCTATTCCTACGTGATGAGCTATCTGCACATCTCGCAATCGGTCGCTGAATCGATCGTCGCGATGCACCTGCCGCGCTGGGAGCTGCTGTTCGCGATCCTCGTCATGGTCGTGGTGCTCGGCTTCTTCCTGCCGCCGGTCTCGATCATCCTGATGACGGCGCCGATCATCCTGCCGCCGCTCCGCGCCGCCGATTTCGACATCATCTGGTTCGGCGTGGTCATGACCATCGTGATGGAGATGGGCCTGATCCACCCGCCGGTTGGCCTCAACATCTTCGTCATCCGCAACGTCGCGCCCGACATCCCCTTGCGCGAGGTGATCTGGGGCACGCTGCCCTTCGTGCTGCTGATGATGTTCGCAGTGCTGCTGCTGTGCCTCGTGCCGGAGATCTCGACCTGGCTGCCGGATCTCGTGATGGGGCCGGACGGGAGCAGGTAGAGGGAACCGAACTGCCGTCGGGCGGGCAAAGCGACTTGTCCGCCGTAGCTCGAAGAGCGAAGGCGGAAGCATGCCCACCACTTCTGTCGCGATCATGGACAGATCGTGGGCACGGCGCTGCGCGGTTGGCTACCCTACGATTTCTCCTTCCGTGACTTCGGCGCGATCGCGCTGCCGGCCACCACCTGCAACAGATCCTTACGAACGGCTTCGATGTGCCGCTCCAGGAAGCGGCAGGCCTCATCGACCTTCCGTGCGCGGCAGAGCGCGATCAGATGGGCGTGCTCCTTCTCGGCGATCCCCATCGCCTTGGTGTTGGAGAGCTGCAAGCGGGTGTAGCGGTCGCTGGTCTGGAGCAGTGACAGCACGATGGCTCTTGTGCGCGGCTGAGGCGCATGAACGTAGAGCGCCATGTGGAAGTCGGCATTGAGCTGCCCCCATTCGCTGACGTTGCGCGCCTTGATCGCCCTCTCAAAACTCTTCTGGATGTCGTCGAGCCCGTCGAAATCATCAACAGTGAAACGTGGCGCCGACTGCGCCAGCAATCTCGGCTCCAGGATGCGGCGCAAATCGAATACGTCGTTGATCTCGTCCAGCGACAGCTCGGAGACGATGGCGCCCTTCTGCGGCACGATGCGCACCAGCCCTTCCGCCTCCAGCTGAAACAGCGCCTCCCGCACCGGGATGCGGCTGACGCCATAAGCCTCGCCAAGCGCATCTTGGCGCAGCTGCGATCCCGCCGGATAGGTGCCGTCGAGGATCGCCTGCCTGAGCTGGTCGACGATCGCAGCCGACAGCGTGCGATGCTTCAGAGGCTGTTTCATCTGACCTTCTGTCTTCCTTCGCGATTCATCCGGCCGAAGCGGTCCCTCTCTTGCATGTTGAAGGCTTCAGCGAAAGCTAGAGTCCAGCAAAAGCCAGTGCCCAGCAAAAGCGCGTCCTGCCGCCGAAGTGACCGCAATCTCCGTTTGACAGCGCAAATGTATAAATTATACATTTGCCGATAGCACGACAAATCTCGAGGTTGGGCCTCCATGATCGAACAGACGATGCTGCCCACACGCGCATTCAGCGTTCGACGCATGATCGTCCGCGCGTCCAGCAGCCTGCTCGCGGTCGAGCGCCTCGCGCTGATGGGACTCATGTACCTGCTCACCGGATTGATCCTGGTGAACGTCGTCACCCGGTACTCGCATTTCCCGATCTACTGGATCGACGAATCCGCCGTCTATTGCGTGGTCTGGCTGACCTTCATCGGCGCCTCCGCAATGACCCGGCTGCGGCTCGACTTCGCGGTGACGATGCTGACGGAGCGTCTTTCAGCGCCGCACCAGAAGCTCGCCAAAGTAATCTCGACCGGCCTCGTGGTCGTGTTCGGCGCCGCACTAATCGTCACCTGCGTGCTTTGGATGGACCCGATTGGTCTCGCCCGCGCCGGCTTCGATGGGCGCAAGCTCGCCGCCGAGACCTTCAACTTCCTCTACACCGAGCACACCCAGACGCTGAACTGGCCGACGTGGGTGCTGTATCTGACGCTGCCGATCTTCGCGGTGTCGATGACCATTCACGGCCTCGCCAATTTGCTGGAAGATCTCGAGCTGGTCCCGCGCACCTCGCCAGAGGGCTTTCAGCTCTCCGAGCTGGACGGGGTCAACTGATGATCACGTCAGCGGCCTTCATGGCTTTCATGCTGGTCGGCGTGCCGATCGGCCTCTGCCTGTGCCTCGCCGGCCTCGTCTACATCGCCGCATCCGGCAATCCCGTGCTGTTCCAGTCTTACCCGCTCCAGCTTTTCGGCGGCGTCGACAGCTACGGCCTGATCGCCATTCCGCTCTTCATCCTGATCGGCGAGATCATGAATGGCGGCGGCATCACAAGGCGCATCGTCGACATGGCGATGGCGTTCGTCGGCTCGTTCAAGGGCGGGCTCGCCTACGTCAACATCCTCGCCAACATGTTCATCTCGTCGATCCTGGGCTCTGCGACTGCGCAGGTCGCGATCATGGCCCAGATCATGGTGCCGGAGATGGAGAAGAAGGGCTACGACAAGACCTTCGCCGCGGGACTCACCGCCTATGGCGGCATGCTCGGCCCGATCATCCCGCCATCGGTGATGTTCGTGGTCTATAGCGTGCTCGCGCAGGTCTCGGTCAGCGACATGCTGATCGCCGGCATCGTGCCTGGCGTCATCCTCACCGTGATGTTCTGCCTCGTCATCGCGCTGATGGGCTATGTCTACAACTATCCCCGCGCAGACTATCAGACGCCGCGTCAGCGCATCATGACGATCCTGCGGACGTCTCCGACGCTGCTTATCCCCATCGTCATCGTCGGCACCATTCTCGGCGGCCTCGCCAATGCGACCGAATCCGCTGCCGTCGGGGCTGTCGCAGCAGCACTGGTCGGAAAATTCTGGACCAAGGAGTTCGAATTTTCCCAGCTGCCGCAGATGATGCTGCGCAGCGCCATCTACTCGGCAATCGTGCTGTTCCTGGTGGCAGCCGCGGCGGTGTTCTCCTGGGTCCTGATCTTCGGCAAGGTGCCGCAGGAGACTGCCGCCTGGATCCAGACGGCCGCCAAGGACCCGGTCAGCTTCATGCTGATCTGCAACGTCATCCTGCTGGTGATCGGCACGGTGATCGACGGCATTCCCGGCCTGATCATGACGGTACCGATCCTGCTGCCGGTCGCGACCGACGTCTATCACATCGACCCCCGGCATTTCGGCGTCGTGGTGGTGATCAACCTCGTGCTCGGCCTGCTGTCGCCGCCGGTCGGACTTTGCTTCTTCGTCGCGGCCGCTGTCACCGGTGCCAAGCCGGGCAAGATGTTCATGGTGACGCTGCCCTTCTTCGTCATCTCCTGCGTCCTCCTCGTGCTGCTCTCGCTCTATCCGTCGCTCTCGCTGATCCTCGTCAAATAGGCCCATCCGAAAGGAGCCCGACCATGCCGCTTTCACGTCGCCGCTTTCTGGCCGCCAGTGCCGCCGTATCGGTGTTCGCGCCGTCACTGGCGCTCGCGCAACCCAAGGAATTCCGGCTCGGCCTGATCACGCCCAACGGCCATTCCTGGAACAAGGCCGCCCTCAAATTCGGCGAAGATCTCAAGGCGGCCACGAGCGGCCGCTTGACCGTCAGCGTGTTCCACTCCGGGCAGCTCGGCAACGAACCCGCGATGATGCAGCAATTGCAATCCGGCGCGCTCGACATGGGCTTCATCCAGGCCGCCGAGCTCGGCTCGCGCGTGCCGCACATCGCCGCGATCAATGCGCCCTATATCGTCCGCTCGACGCCTGCGGTCGCGAAATTCGTGCGGCATCCGGCGGCGGTGAAGCTGTTCGAAGTGCTGCCGCAGGAGACCGGAACGATCGGACTCGGCTGGGGCATCACCGGCATGCGCGCCGTGTTCTCCTCCAAGGATCTGAATACGCTGGCCGACATTCGCGGCATGAAGCTGCGCATCAATCCGACGCCGGTCTATCGTGATTTCTATTCCTCGCTGGGCGCTGCGCCGACTCCGATCCCGACGCCGCAGGTGTTCGACGCCATGGCGAACGGCCAGGTCGACGGCCTCGAGGCCGATCTCGAATTCTCCTGGAACCAGCGCTTCGACAAGGTGTCGAAAGTGATCCTCCAGATGAATGCCGTCTTCATGCCGATGGCGGCGGTCGTCTCGGGCCGGGTCTGGCAGTCGCTCCCCGCGGCCGACCGCGAGCTGATCACGAAGACGATCAAGTCGACGCTGGATGTGCAGATCGACGAGCTCGCCGGCAATGAGCCCGCGCTGATCGAGAACTTCAAGAACGCGCCGATCCCGATCCGCCAGGTCGACGCCAAGGACACCGAGGCCGTGATTGCCGAGTTCGATAAGATCTGGCTGCCAAAAGCCCCTGTCCTCGCCGAGCTGCGCAAGGTCGGCGCGACGCTCTGATCCCACTCTCGTCCTCACCGTCAACGCCCGGCGGATTGAACCATCCGCCGATACTATTCCAATCCGGAGCCAAGCAATGAGCCCACGCATTTCCTGGGAAGGCGTCTTCCCGGCCGTTACCACGCAGTTCAACGACGACCTGTCGCTCAATATCGATGCGACAGCCAAGGTCATGGATGGGCTGATCCGCGACGGCGTTTCCGGTCTGATCGTCTGCGGCTCGGTCGGCGAAAACACCTCGCTGGAGCGCAAGGAGAAGGTCGCGATCATGGAGGCCGCGAAGTCGGTTGCGGCCGGCCGTGTGCCCGTGCTGTGCGGCATCGCCGAATTCACCACGGCGTTTGCAGTCGAGACCGCCAAGGAAGCCGCGCGCGCCGGTATCGACGGTGTGATGGTGATGCCGGCGCTGGTCTATTCGTCCAAGCCGCACGAGACGGCTGCGCATTTCCGCGCCGTTGCCAGTGCCACCGACCTGCCGGTGATGCTCTACAACAATCCGCCAATCTACAAGAACGACGTCACCCCGGACATCCTGGCCTCGCTCGCCGATGTCGACACCGTCGTCTGCTTCAAGGACTCGTCCGGCGACACGCGACGGTTCATCGACACCCGCAACATGGTCGGCGACCGCTTCGTGTTGTTCGCAGGTCTTGACGACGTCATCGTCGAGAGCGTCGCCATGGGCGCGGTTGGCTGGGTCTCCGGCATGTCGAACGCCTTCCCGCGCGAGGGCGAGACGCTGTTCCGTCTCGCCAAGGCAGGGCGTTATGCCGAGGCGATGCCGCTCTACGAATGGTTCATGCCGCTGTTGCATCTGGATGCACGCCCGGACCTCGTCCAGTGCATCAAACTGTGCGAGCACATCATGGGCCGCGGCACCGCGCTGACGCGCCCGCCGCGTCTGGCGCTGCTGCCGCAAGAGAAGGCAGAGGTCGAGGCCATGATGGCCAAGGCGCTCAAGAACCGGCCGCGCCTTCCGGATGTGGGCCTGAAGGCGGCGTAAGCGGCCTTAAGTCGCCGCGCGCCTCCGCTTGGCGTTCAGCGCGGACGCCACGCGGCTCACTGGCGGCTTGCCCAGCGCGGCACTCATCTCGTTGGTCGCCGCCAGCAGCCGGTCCATATCGATGCCGGTCCTGATGCCCATACCTTCGAGCATGTAGACGACGTCCTCGGTCGCGACATTGCCAGTTGCTCCGGGGGCGTAGGGGCAGCCGCCGAGGCCGCCCGCGGCGGCGTCGATGACGCGGACGCCCTCCTCCATCCCGGCATAGACATTGGCGAGGGCCTGGCCGTAGGTGTCGTGGAAATGCATTGCGAGATTGGCGGGAGGAATGTTGGCGGCAACTGCGCGCAGCATCTCCCTTGCCTTGCTTGGCGTGCCGACGCCGATTGTGTCGCCGAGCGAGATCTCGTAGCAGCCGAGCTCCCATAGCGTGTTGGCGAGATCGGCGACCGCCTTCGGCTTGATCTCGCCGTCGAACGGGCAGCCCAGCACGCAGGAGATATAGCCACGCACTTTGACGCCATCGGCTTTGGCGCGCGCGAGCACCGGCTTGAACCGCTCGATGGAGTCCGCGACCGAGCAATTGATGTTGGCGCGCGAAAAGCCTTCCGAAGCTGCCGCGAACACCGAAACGACCTTTGCGCCCGCAGCCCGCGCGGCGTCATAGCCCTTCTCGTTCGGCACCAGCACATGGAATTCGGCGCCCTGCACATGGCTGACGCCGCGCAGCACGGCGTCCGAGCTTGCCATTTGCGGGATCGCTTTGGGCGAGACGAAAGCGCCGACCTCGACTGTGGTGAGGCCAGCCGCGACCAGCGCCTCGATGAAGGCGATACGGGACCCGACACTGACGGCCGTCTTCTCGTTCTGAAGGCCGTCGCGTGGCCCCATCTCGATGAACCGGATTTGGTCGCTCATCTCACTCTCCCGAAGGCTCGACCACAGCGAGTTCGACCCCCTCCTGCACGATGTCGCCGACCTTGCATTTGACGGACTTCAGCACGCCGGCATAGGGCGCGCGCAGCGTCTGCTCCATTTTCATCACTTCGAGCGTGAGGATCGGCGCGCCCTTGTCGAGCTTGGCGCCCTCCTCCGCCAGCACGGCGACGACGGTACCCGGCAACGGCGCCGCGATCTTGTCCTCGCCGGCATGCTCTTCGCTCTCGCCGCCGAACGGATCGACCCAGTGCAGATCGAAGCGGCCGTTGCGCGTGCGCAAATACAGCTCATGGCCGTCAATCACGGCCGCAACGGCAGATTTCAAGCCATCAAGCGTCAGATCGAATCCGCCGTCGCGCGGCGCAATCGCGAACGCCAGCTCGCGTTCGCCGATCACCAGCGTCGAGGCGCCGCTCCCGTAGTTCAGCGTAATCTTCTGCTCTGGCCCATGGCCGACGCGAAAGGCGAAGATGCGCTGGCGGCAGCCGACCGGCTGCCAGCCGAAGGTCTGCCAGGGCGAATTCGCATCCGCCTGCGCTGCTTGCCGTTCGTCGTTGACGATTGTAGCCACCGCCGCGCATAGCTCGAGCTCGCCGGGCGCCGGCGCGACCTGCGTCAGCACCGCCAGCTCGCGCTCGATGAAGCCGGTGTCGATCGCATTGGTCCGCACTTTTGGATGCGTCATCAGCGCCGACAGGAATGGAATGTTGGTGATGATGCCGCGGACGTCGGACTCCTCCAGCCCCCGGTTGAGCCGCTCGATCGCGACGTCCCGCGTCGGCGCCCACGCGATCATTTTTGCGAGCATCGCATCGTAATAAGGCGACACGCTGTCGCCCTCGCGATAGCCGGCATCGATGCGCAGTCCGCCGGTCTCGGCCGGCAAACGCCAGGTCGAGATCCTGCCGACCGATGGCATGAAATTCTTGGTTGGATTTTCCGCATAGATGCGCGCCTCGACCGCATGGCCGTTGAGCCGGATCTCGTCCTGCTTCAAAGGCAGCGCCTCGCCGAAGGCGACGCGGAGCTGCCATTCGACGAGGTCGATTCCGGTGATCAGCTCGGTCACGGGATGCTCGACCTGGAGGCGCGTGTTCATCTCGATGAAGAACACGTCCTTGCCGTCGGAGACGAACTCGATCGTACCCGCCCCGACATACTTGACCGCGCCCGCCGCCTTTCGCGCGGCGGCGCAGACGGTCTCGCGTTGGGCAGGATTGAGCGTCGGCGACGGTGCCTCCTCGATCACCTTCTGGTGCCGGCGCTGGAGCGTGCACTCGCGCTCGAACAGCGACAAGAGATTGCCGTGGCTGTCGCCGATCACCTGCACCTCGATGTGCCGGGGATTGTCGACATATTTCTCGATCAGCATGCGGTCGTCGCCGAACGCAGCCTTGGCCTCGCGTTTGGCGCTGACGATCGCAGGCCCGAGTTCGGCCGCCGAGCGCACGATCCTCATACCGCGGCCGCCGCCGCCGGCCGACGCCTTCATCAGGATGGGGAAGCCGATCCTGTCCGCAGCCTTCGAAAGCGTCACTTCGTCCTGGGCTTCGCCGTGATAGCCGGGCACCAGCGGCACGCCAGCCTTCTCCATCAGCGCCTTGGAGCCGGATTTCGAGCCCATCGCATTCATCATCTCGGCGGTTGGCCCGACGAAGACAAGGCCCGCATCGAGGCAGGCCCGCGCGAATTCTGCATTCTCCGACAGAAAGCCGTAGCCGGGATGCACCGCTTCCGCCCCGGTCTTGCGCGCGGCCTCGATCAGCCGCTCGACATTGAGATAGCTGTCGCGTGCCCGCGCCGGCCCGAGCAGCACGGCCTCGTCGGCGAGCCCGACATGCATCGCGTCGCGATCGGCCTCGGAATAGACCGCGACCGTGCGCAGGCCCATGGCCCGCGCAGTGCGGATGACGCGGCAGGCGATCTCGCCGCGGTTGGCGATCAGGAGCGTGCGAAATCGCCGGTAGAGCTTTGAGCGGTCCATCGCATCACATCCTGAACAGGCCGAATTTCGTCGGCTCGATCGGCGCATTCGACGCCGCCGAGAGGCCGAGCCCAAGCACCAGCCGCGTGTCGGCCGGATCGATCACGCCGTCGTCCCAGAGGCGCGCGGTCGCGTAATAGGGATGCCCCTGGCTCTCATATTGCGCGCGGATGGGGCTACGGAATTTCTCTTCCTCTTCCTTGGACCAGCTATCACCCTTGGCCTCGATATTGTCGCGCCGGACCTGGCTCAGCACCATCGAGGCCTGCTCGCCGCCCATCACCGAAATGCGCGCGTTCGGCCACATCCACAGGAAGCGCGGCGAGTAGGCGCGGCCGCACATGCCGTAATTGCCGGCGCCATAGGAGCCCCCGATCACGACGGTGAATTTCGGCACCGAAGCGGTCGCAACCGCCGTCACCAGCTTGGCGCCGTCGCGCGCGATGCCGCCGGCCTCGTATTTCTTGCCGACCATGAAGCCCGTGATGTTCTGCAGGAAAACCAGCGGGATGCCACGCTGGCAGCACAGTTCGATGAAATGTGCGCCCTTGAGCGAGCTCTCGCTGAACAGGATGCCGTTGTTGGCGATGATTCCGACCGGATAGCCCCATATATGAGCGAAGCCGCACACCAGCGTCGTGCCGTACAGCTTCTTGAACTCGTCGAACTCGGAGCCGTCGACGATGCGGGCGATGATGTCGCGCACATCGAACGGCTTCCGGCCGTCGACCGGGACCACGCCGTAGATCTCCTCCGCCGCGAACAGCGGTTCGCGCGGCGCATGCATGTTGAGGTTCGGCCGCGTCGGTGGCTTCAAGGTGCCGACAATGCGCCGGGCGATGCCGATCGCGTGTGCATCATTCTGTGCATACTGGTCGGTCACGCCGGACTGCCGCGAGTGCACGTCGGCGCCGCCGAGCTCCTCCGCACTCACGACTTCGCCAGTCGCAGCCTTCACCAGTGGCGGACCGCCGAGGAAGATGGTGCCTTGATTGCGAACGATGATGCTCTCGTCCGACATCGCTGGAACATAGGCGCCGCCGGCGGTGCAGGAGCCCATCACGATCGCGATCTGCGGAATGCCAGCCGAGGACATCTGCGCCTGGTTGTAGAAGATGCGGCCGAAATGCCGCTCATCCGGAAAGATCTCGTCCTGGAGCGGCAGGAAGGCGCCGCCGGAATCGACCATGTAGACGCAAGGAAGGTTGTTCTGCCGCGCGATGTCCTGCGCACGCAGATGCTTCTTCACCGTCATCGGATAGTAGGTGCCGCCCTTGATGGTGGCGTCATTGGCGACGATCACGCATTCGCGGCCCGAGATGCGCCCCACCCCGGTGACGACGCTCGCCGAATGCACGTCGCCGCCATAGAGGCCATAGGCCGCGAGCGGCGACAGCTCTAGGAATGACGTCCCGGGATCGACAAGCAGGTCGACGCGCTGGCGCGCCAGCATCTTGCCGCGTGCGGTGTGGCGGTTGCGCGACGCCTCACCGCCGCCGCCGGCGACCTGACTCAGCTTTTCACGCAAGTCCGCGACGAGGGTGCGCATGGCCTCGGAATTGCGCGCGAAGTCTGATGAAGACGGATCGATGCTGGAATGGAGCGGCATGATGATTCCAATGAGGTGAAGCGTTTCAAGCCGTCTCGGCCATCAGCTCGCGGCCGATCAGCATGCGGCGGACCTCCGAGGTGCCGGCGCCGATCTCGTAGAGTTTGGCGTCGCGCCACAGACGTCCGACCGGAAATTCGCTGGTGTAGCCGACCCCGCCGAGCGCCTGAATCGCCTCGCCCGCCATCCATGTCGCCTTCTCCGCGGAATAGAGGATCGCGGCAGCGGCATCCTTGCGCAAGCTGCGCGCGTGGTCGGCGCGGTCGCAGGCGCGCCCCACCGCATAGACATAAGCGCGCGTGGCCTGCCAGGTCGAATACATGTCGGCAAGCTTGCCCTGCATCAGCTGGAAGTTGCCGATCGGCTGACCGAACTGCTGGCGTTCGTGCATGTAGGGCACCACCGCATCCATGCAGGCCGCCATAATGCCGAGTGGGCCGCCTGACAGCACCGCGCGCTCATAGTCCAGGCCGGACATCAGCACCTTGACGCCTTCGCCCACCTTGCCGAGCACGTTCTCCTCCGGCACCTCGCATTCGTCGAAGAACAAGGGGTAGGTGTTGGAGCCGCGCATGCCGAGCTTGTCGAGGTGCTGGCCGTGGGTGAATCCCTTGAAGCCTTTCTCGATGAGAAAAGCGGTCATGCCGCGCGGACCGGCCTCCGGATCGGTCTTGGCGTACACGACGAGCACGTCGGCATCGCCGCCATTGGTGATCCACATCTTGGAGCCGTTGAGCACGTAGCGGTCGCCGCGCTTGTCGGCGCGCAGCTTCATCGAGACCACGTCGGAGCCGGCGCCGGGCTCCGACATCGCGAGCGCGCCGACATGCTCGCCGGAGATCAGCTTCGGCAAATAGCGCTGGCGCTGGGCGTCGTTGCCGTTGCGGCGGATCTGATTGACGCAGAGATTGGAATGGGCGCCGTAGGAGAGCCCCACGGCAGCCGAGCCGCGCGAAATCTCCTCCATGGCGACGATATGGGCAAGGTAGCCCATGTTCGACCCGCCATATTGCTCCGGCGCGGTCATGCCGAGCAGGCCGAGGTCGCCGAAACGCTTCCAGAGGTCCGCCGGAAACAGATTGGCCTTCTCGATGTCGGCAGCGCGCGGGGTGATCTCCGCCTCCACGAAAGCGCGAAGCGTGTCGCGCAGCATGCCGATGTCTTCGCCCAGATCGAAGTCGATGCTCGGGATGTTCAAGGCGATTCCTCCGTATTTTGGCGTCCGAACCTAGCGGGGCCCAGGCGCTCTTGCGGTCGAAAAGGTTGCATTTTCCGCCAAACTTGGCGAGGATTTTCCGAGGGAATTCCGATGCCTTTTCAAGCCGCCACTGCGATCCCCCGCCGCGCCGTAACCCCTGCCGCCTTCGTCCGCGGCGTGGTGGCCGCTTATGAACGATACGGCCGCGATCCGGCGGAGGCGCTGAGCCGGGGTCAGGTAGCGCTGGACCTTGTCAATTCTCCGGATGGGCGGATCACCGCCGCTCAGTTCGAGGCCCTGGCAGGCCATGCCATGCGCGAGCTCGACGACGAAGCGCTCGGCTGGTTCTCGCGGCGGCTGCCTTGGGGCACCTACGGCATGCTGTGCCGGGCCTCCATCACCGCACCGACGCTGGAGGTCGCGCTCAAGCGATGGTGCCGGCATCACCGTCTGGTGACCGAGGATGTGTTGCTCGATCTCGAGGTTGGCGAAGAGACGGCCGTCGTGTCGATCCGCGAGCTCCGTGACCTCGGGCCATTCCGCGAGTTCTGCCTGGTCACCCTGTTCCGCTACGTGCTCGGCTTCTCGTGTTGGGCGGTCGACTCCCAGATCGCGCTCCGCGCGGCTGAATTCCCGTACCCGGAGCCCGGCCACGTCTCGGTCTATCCGACCATCTTCTGCCGGACTATCCGCTTCGACGCGGAGCGCGCCGCCATCATCTTCGACAAGCACTATCTCTCGCTGCCGCTCACACGGACCGCGGTCGACCTCGACAACATGCTCAAAGGCGCGTTGCGGCTGACCGTGCTGCCCTATCGGCGCGACCGCCTGCTGGTCGAGCGCGTCCGGCGCGTGCTCCGCAATGCGCGTGGGCGGGTCCTCGGCGCGGAGGATGTCGCGAGCGAGCTCGCGCTGTCCACACGCACAATGCACCGACGCCTGCGCGAGGAGGCCACCTCACTACGCGATCTCAAGGAAGAGGCGAAGTTCGAGCTCGCCAAGCAGGAGCTGATGCGCGGCCGCACCCCGATCAAGCGCATCGCGGAGATCGCCGGCTTCCGCAACGAGAAGAGCTTCTCGCGCGCCTTCCGTACCTGGACCGGCGCGAGCCCGCGCGAATTTCGCGGCCGGTATCGGTGAGGCACACGCGAGCGCGGGCGTTGCGTGGACGTCATGAATTGGCGGCCTCCGAGATGATTCTCGGAGGCCGTAACATCTCTAAACCAGTCTCGATTGCAACGTTAGTTCGAATTGGTCTGCCCGCCCGACCGAAGCTTGCGCGACTGCGTCTGCTTCGGCTGCAAGGCGAACGCGTCGCTCGAGGTCTTCGCTCCGCCGCTCTGCGAGCAGGTGCCGCCGATGCCGCCGGCCGCGGCCCGGCACGCTTCCATCGTCGGATAGCCGCAGCCATGAGCGGCCTGGGCGCCGTTGGTGATGCAGTATTCTTCCGCTTGTGCTGCGGGTGCAATAATCATCAGAAACGCAGATGCAAACAGCGTCGCAGCAGATGCGACGAACGTCTTCGAAATCGATGTCATGGTGTCTTTCCTGCTTCAGGGTCCCACAAAAGAGTCCTCGGCATGGCACGCACGCTGAGGTTCACACCTTGCATCTAAGCGGCGCCCGAGAACCGACAATCACGGCTGAGCGCATTGCAGGACTTCGCAAATCACATGTCACAGTTAGGTGATTAACTCATATATTATAATTCGGATTGCATGAAATACCGATTTGTCCGACCGGAATATTCGGATCCTATCCTGCCGGCGCCGCCACGGCGACCTCCTGCAACGGCAGTGGCACGTCCTTCGCGACACCCAGCACCGGAAAGCTGCGGACGTTCTTCACGTTCGGCATCGCGGCGAAATGCAGGAGCTGCTGGCGCATGCTCTCGACGCTCGGCGCCACGCATTTGAGGAGATAGTCGGTGTCGCCCGAAATCCGCCAGCACTGCTGGATGCGCGGGATCGCGGCGATCGAGCTCTCGAACGCCTCCAGCACCGGCTGGGCCTGGCTGCCGAGCTGGATCGAGACGAACGACACCACCTCAAAGCCGAGCCGCCGTTCGTCGATGACGGCGCGCACCGCCCGGATCACGCCGCGGCTGAACAACGATTTCAGCCGCCGCAGGCAGTTGGGCGCGGATACCCCGACGCGCAGCGCCAGCTCGTTATTGCGAACCCGCCCGTCCTGCTGCAGCTCGGACAGGATCTTCAGATCGACGCGATCGAGCTGGTCACGCCCGGCCATACCCCACCTCGCCATGAGCTCGTCAAGTCTCGCACCAGCGAAGCACGCAGCGGAATCGCTGCCAAGGGCCAGACGCCACTGGCTGCCTCGATGGCAGGGCCCTGCTCCGGCCATCCACGTTCTTTCGCGCGCCCCTGAGATGTAGATGCCCGGGACAAGCCCGGGCATGACGAGTTGACGTCGTTTGGACGCGGCGCAGTGTCGTCCGCCCCTCAATGCGTCCAGGGCTCGCCGCGCCGGAACGAGAAATTGTCGGCATAGGCGACCGGCCGGCGCACCGACTCCTGCGGTTCGATCACCTGGTAGGCGATCCCCTTGCGCTCGCAATAGGCGACCGCCTCTTCCTTAGAGTTGAAGCGCAGGGTGATCTGCTGCTTCATGTCGCCGGACGAGGTCCAGCCCATCAGCGGCTCGACCGAACGCGGCTGCTCCGGCTCGTAGTCGAGCTGCCATTCCCTCGTCTTGGACCGGCCGGATTGCATCGCGTTCTTGGCGGGCTTGAAAATGCGTGCGGTCATGGGTGGTCCAGGCCTCTTAGTCTTTCGCTCGATTTCGATGCGTCACGGTGGCAGTTGGTGGAAACCTCGGGGATAGTATAGAGACTCCGTTGGAGGAATGTTCGGTGATTCCGGCTCCCCGGGTGCCCTTAGCTTACGGGTATAGTCATTATGCTGCACCGTGACAATTGCGTACCCGCCTTCCGCGCCGGGACCCCGCCCGAGGCCATTGCCTCCCCGACATCAGCGTATTTGTTCCTTCCGAAAGCTCTCGTTGCATGGCCTTCCTGAACATCAGCGCAACGCTTCCCGAAAAGGGTCGCGACCTCCGGCTCGACCTGTTTCGCGGCGTCGCGAACTGGGCAATCTTCCTCGACCACATCCCCGACAACGTTGTGAACTGGGTCACGACGCGCAATTACGGCTTTTCCGACGCCGCCGATCTTTTCGTCTTCATCTCCGGCTACACGGCGTCCTTCGTCTATGCGCGCATGATGCTGGAGCGCGGCTTCATCGTCGGCGCCACAAGGCTGACCAAGCGGGTCTGGCAGCTCTATGTCGCCCACATCATCCTGTTCGTGATCTATATCGCCTCGATCAGCTATCTCGCCCTGCGCTTCGGCGATTCCGAGATGATCAACGAGTTCAACGTCGCCGGCCTCGTCGACAACGCCACCGAGACGCTGCGCCAGGGCCTGTTCCTGCGCTTCAAGCCGCTCAATCTCGACGTGTTGCCGCTCTACATCGTGCTGATGGGACTGTTCCCGCCGGTGCTGTGGTTCATGCTGCGCAAACCCGACGTGACGATGGCGCTGTCCATCGTGCTGTGGCTCGCCGCGCGCCATTTCGGCTGGAATCTGACGGCCTATCCGGCCGGGCAGTGGTACTTCAACCCGTATTGCTGGCAGGTGCTGTTCGTGTTCGGGGCCTGGTGCGCCATGGGCGGCGCGCGGCGCTCGATGGCGCTGATCAATGCGCCGATCACGCTCTATCTCTGCCTCGCCTATCTCGCCTTCGCGCTGATCATGACCATGGCTGGCCGCTTCCCGACCCTCGTTGGCATGTTCCCGCAGTGGCTGTTCTCGGCCTTCAACCCGAACGACAAGACCAACCTCGCGCCCTACCGCTTCATCCACTTCGTCGTGATCGTAATCCTGGTGATCCGCTTCGTGCCGAAGGAGTGGCCGGGCCTGGAGTGGAAGGTGTTCGATCCGCTGATCGTCTGCGGCCAGCAGTCACTCGCGGTGTTCTGCGTCGGCGTGTTCCTCTCCTTCGTCGGCCATTTCGAACTGTCGATGAGCTCGGGCTCGCTGCTTGCGCAGCTCTTCGTCAGCATCGCCGGCATCGCGATCATGACGACGGTGGCCTATTACATCTCCTGGTCGAAGAAGCAGGACAAGCCCTTGAAGCCGCCACCGTCCAAGCCGGCAGCGAAGGCCGCCTGATCGTGACGCGGCGGTCGATGCCCGTCAGGCCGCCTCTTCGCCGTCGAACTCGGTGAACTTCTTGTAGATCCAGTCGCGGCCGTCATGGCGGCGCCAGACCTTGCCGTACACGAGCTGCCCGTTGATCGAACGGCGCGGCACGATCACGGTCCAGAGATGCCAGATTTCGGTCCAGCTCGTCTGCGGACCGGCGGTCTTGGAATTGCGATCGAAAGACATGGCAGAACTCACTGGCGCGGAAGTCATCCGCGCAGAACTCAACTGAGGCGCGCGCTGCCGCAGCCTGTGTCCCCGTGCGAGCGCGGATTTCCGGCAGCCCATCGCGAGCCGTGCTTGATGTGATAACAGTCACTAAGGCGGCCGCAACAACCGCTCGCCCTTAACCTAACCGGTCAACCTTACTTCTCGTGCGCAAACGGCGAGATTGGTTGAAAGCCGCGGTCGACTTTTCTAGAATGGGTGCGTGATTTGAGAGCGCGCCGATTTGAGGACGCGCGTGTTTTTAGCCCGACACGTATTTTGAAAACAATTGACCGGCCGGGGCGACCACAATGAATTTGCAATGTGCATGTCTGCGCTTGGCACTGCGATCGACGGCGCCTGTTCCGATCGTAAACACGTCCGCCCAGCAGCCGCCAAAAGCCGCCAACGATAACCAGACGGTCTGGCCGTTCGTGCCATTTCCGCTCGGCTGGCACGCCTCGAGCTGATTGGCGAGATCTGAACAGTGAGGCCTGAAAAGCGCAACGCCGCGCAAGCGGAGTATCCTCGCTCGGCGGCGTCCGTTAGGCATTGGGCGCTGAAATCCCCAACACGCATATGTCTTTGGCGACGCTCAGAAGGTTCGAAGAGCGTCCGGAAATTCTGCGCCGCTCTGAGGACCGCAACGGCTTGAAGCGTCGCACCGAAGTCGCGCGGCAAGAGGATGAGCGCCAAAGCTTCCGCCGCGCCTTTACGCCCAGGCGACGGCAACCAATCGCTGCGCCACGGGTTGCAGCTTTTTCCCGCCTGTCCGAGGGTGCCCGCGATCAGGTGCGCCCGCCTGCACGGACGGCATCGCACGTTCCATATGAGCTGGAGCGCGGCCGGTGAACTGTCGCGAACGAGCCGAAACCAACGAATGCCAGGCCGCAGGGCAAGGAAACGCTGGGAGCCAAGTCGATACGCCGGAGAATCTCCTCGAGATGCCGGAGCCCGGAAACTCGCTGCTTGCGCTCGGCGGACTCGGCCTCGCGGGCATCGCCATGCTGGGCTGGATCTGCGCCCTCGCCTGGGTTGCTTGGCGCCTCGTCGGCTGGCTGTTGTTCTGACGCGGCCCGAAGCCCTAAGCTTAAGGCTTGGGTGTCGGCCTAGCGATGCTTGAGACGCACGTCGGGACTGGTCGGGGCAGCTGGATTCGAACCAACGACCTGCAGTACCCAAAAATGTTTTGTTTGCATTCGTATGGTCAAGCTGGCACGTGCTGCAAACGCTAAGTTATTGAATTTGCTCGGTCCGACCTCTTCACCTTGACCGTTTGCATTCAAGCAGTGTCACGAGTTCAGGTCCCCGGGACCTGAAATAAACGACCAAATATTCTCTTATTCCGAATAACTCATCGGTCCGGAACTTGCCTCACGAGGGGGCGTGAGCTTGGTCAGTGGTGGCGATATCGAGCCTTTGGGGGCGATTGTTCCAGAGGAAATAGGCGTCACAGAACAGCTTAATGAATGACACCTCCTTCAAGGTTATCGCGGCTCCGGCAAGCTCGTCCGCGTCGAACGCCTGGCACAGCTCGCGGTAGCGTTCCCGCTCGTCCATGTTTGGGAACAGGGTATCTAGGAACTTGAGAAATGCTGGCAGAAACGGATCATCCGGGTGCCAATCGCCATGATCGCTCATCATTGCGCGAAGGCAGCTGATGAAGTTCCCGAAACATTGAACTTCGCATTGCCAATGGACGTCGTTCAACGAAAGAAATGTTAGGCCTCCAATGTAGAAATCGAGGGCGGTCTGCGCCCCGGGTTTTGTGGGCTGCGGAAGCTTTGCAAAAACCAAGGCTGCGCGAGCCAAATCTTCGGTATCGAGCGCGCGGTTCTCTCCCCAGTCGATCTTCAGGCTGGGCTGTCTCTCCAACCTAAGTTCCTGCCCGTTTTCCAGATCTCGAATCGATTCGTAATATCGATTGATATGCTCGGGCATTCGCCACCACCAAAACCCCATCGTGCCGATATTCAGCGCAACCACAAAGCTGCGGGCCACGCCCCAACCGAAATACCAAAGCGCCTGGACCGGCACATTGTCCCCAAGGGTGAAGTCTATGAAGATTTGATCTTTCTTTCCGCTCACCGCCGACAGCTTGATCCAACTAGAATGCTTATTGAAGGTCGAGAGGACCTTTGGACGTATTGAGTGTGATGCGCACAGTACCCGTACGCGAAGCTGCCACTTATCCTTCGTTTTCTCGCCCGGCGCGTTTCGGCTGCGCTCTAACTCGCGTTCGGCGGCCAAACGACCGTCCGCCTCTTGTTGATCGAATAGGCCTTTAAGCCAACGGCCCCACGCTCGCGTATCCTTCAACTCAGCGAGCTTCTGCATCGATCCTTTGGAAAAAATCTGCTTTCGCTTCTCCGGATCATCAGTCGCTTTTAGAAACCAGGCTTGCAGATCGATCTCTTCTTGAGGGATTTCCTGACGCGGACTTTCTGCCTTCGCCATGGCCACAGCGGCCTCGGCCAATCTGATTAGCTGATCAGCCTGGTCCTTGGTGATCGCTTCACTGGGGACCGACAATCCCTCGTCATCATTGCCGACGTAGAGACCCATCAACCGAGTGTCGTGTATTCGTTGGGCAACACCAGACATCTCATCAATCCGAGCCTGGTTGATCTCCTGCGAGAAGAAGCCGCCGCCGAAAAAGTGTCAATCGGCTTCCAACTTTGACCCCTCATCGGCGTCCAATTTTGACCCCTTCGCGCGGCGGGTTTTGCTGGTAGCGCTCGTCTCGTCGGAGCTGGCCGGGATAGCGGAGGCGAGACGAGCGCGGGTGGCGTGATCGTCGTGGGC